>JAICLL010000205.1 GCA_025927475.1 Pirellulales bacterium | reverse complement strand
GGTTTAATTTGCGGTGCGCATTGATCGCCTTTCGCTCCGCTATATTTGCGATAATTTCGCGGCGCTAATGGCGACCATGGGCGGCGCACGTCACTCACACACGGTTGTTTAGCCTTCATTTCGCCCTTACGTAGTCTCTCGCGCGGGAGAGAGATTTTTCGACGTGCAGATCCTCTTTCAATTCTTATTACGTCTTTCGTTGGGCATGGCGGGGGCGATGGCGGCGACGTCCCCCCGGCAAGTGACCAGCGGCTATTACCGCAACAATTTATATGTGCTGCTCGGCCTGAATGTGCTGGCCGGCCTTTTGGCCTGGGCCGCGCCCGCCGAGTCGCCGCTGCCGCTGTGGCCGCCCATCGCGGCAGCCGTGCTGAGCTATCTGGGCGCTGTCTTCTGGCTCTACGAGTTGGCCGGCCCGGGGCTGCTGGCCCTGTTTGCCGTCACCGCGACCTGCCTCTCGGGCGATTGGCTCACCCAAACGCCGCAAGGCAGCTCGCTGATCGCCTCGGGGCTGATGCGGCTCGACCCGCTCAGCGGCGGCGCCGTCCTGGGCACGACGATGGCCGCCATGCTGCTGGGACATTGGTATTTGAACTCTCCCGGCATGTCGCTGGCGCCACTGGTGCGATTGACGACCGGCATGATAGCGGCAGTTGTGCTGCGGGCGGCGGTAAGCGGCGTCGGGCTGACCCTTTCTTGGCAGGCCGCCGGACACTTTAGCACCAATCAATGGCTGTTTATCGGTTTGCGGTGGCTGACCGGCATCGCCGGGGCGATGGCCGTAGCCGTGGCCGCCCGGCAAACGCTGAAAGTGCCGAATACGCAGAGTGCCACGGGCATTTTGTACGTGGGCGTGATTGTGACGTTCCTGGGCGAATTGACGGCCCAGCTACTGTCGAGCAGGAGCGATTTTCCGTTATGATGGAACCATGCGACTGAGTTTCTCTTGTCCGCGATGTGAGCAGAGCTCCGAGACGGAGTTGCCGGCCGAGGGCAGCCCGGTGGCGTGCGCGCATTGCGGTTTGGAACTGACCCCCCCGCCCGACGCCTGGCGCGATGGCGTCTTGACCCGCTGCCTGGTGTGCCCCAGTACCGATTTGTTTATCCGCAAAGATTTTCCGCAGCGGTTGGGCGTGGCCATCGTAAGCTTTGGATTCGCCGTCAGTTGCGTGACTTGGTATTTCTATTGGACCACGGCCACCTTTGCCGTGTTGTTCGCCACGGCGTTGGCCGATTTGGTGTTGTATTTGATCGTCAGCGATTCGCTTGCTTGCTATCGCTGCGGGGCCCAATATCGTCAGCTTCCCACGCTGGAACATCACGAGAGGTTCGACTTGGAAACGCACGAGCGCTATCGCCAACAGGCCGCTCGCGTAGCCCATCTGGCCGGTTCCGACAAACGAGAGCCGTAATTCGACCATCAACCTCCCCTAGCAAGCCCGCGCGTTTGTAGCGAATGCCTCCCGTGGCGTTCGATGCATGCCAGCAAGCCATCAAATTCAACCAGCCCCGAACACCAAACCGCGTCTCTGCGAAATGCGCACCGTGCCATGGTGTGTACGGCGAGTCGACGCGGCGCCGCACCTCCGCGGAACGGCACGGAGTCCGTTTCCTACCGACGTTGCCTAGCTTATTGGCCCGCTGAGAACCGTGGCGAACCGCCAACCCTATGGACCAGCAGCGTAAACGCATCCAAGAAGATCTGCGTGGGCTTGTCGCAGGCGAAGTCCGCTGCGATGACGTCTTTGTGCAGCTCTATGCCAGCGATGCCAGCATCTATCAGATCAAGCCGCTGGGCGTGGTGCGGCCCCGCTCGGCTGACGATGTGGTGGCCGCCGTGCAATACGCCCGCGAACATCAGTTGCCGGTGCATGCGCGCGGGGCGGGCACGGGTCTGGCGGGCGAATCGCTCGGCCCGGGGTTGGTCGTCGACTTCTCGCCCCACTTCCGCCGGATTTTGCAAACGGACGACGAGCGCGTGCGCTTGCAACCCGGCGTGGTTCATGAGCGATTAAACCATCACCTGCGCGGCAAGGGCCGCATCTTTGGCCCCGATCCGGCCATGAGCGACGTGACGACCATGGGCAGCGTGGTGGCGCTCGACGGCGCGGGCAGCCATTGGCTGAAATATGGCTCGGCCCGGCGACACGTCATCAGTCTGCAGGTGGTCCTGGCCGACGGCACGCTGATGGAGGCCGGTCGCGAGCCGCTCGTCGACGGCACAAGCCACGAGCCGCAGCCGCGCAAACGCGAGTTGATCAATCAACTGGTCACGCTCGTCTCGCACCATGCCGAGACCATTCGCGCGCATCAATCGAAAAGCCCGGTCAACCGCTGCGGCTATCAACTGGCCGATGTTTTAGAAGCGGGACATTTTGATCTGGCCCGGCTGCTCACCGGCTCGGAAGGCACGCTGGCCCTGACCACCGAGATGACCCTGGCCACGCAGCCGCTGCCGCGCCATCAAGGGGTGGCGTTGCTGTTGTTCGACCGGCTGGAAAACGCCGCCCGTGCAGTGCAAGAAATCCTGCCGCTGGGGCCGGCGGCTTGCGATCTGATGGACCGCCGCCACTTGAGCCTGGCCCGCGAGACCGCCCCGCGTTACGAGGCGCTGATTCCCGCCGCCACCGAGGCCCTACTGCTGGTCGAGTTTCACGGCCACGACTTGCCCGAAGTGCGCGACCGCGTCAAGCAGCTCGTCGAGCGGATTCGCCGCAAAAAACGGCTGGCGTTCGATGCGCGTCAGGCCTTCAGCCAGGACGAGATGGATTTCTACTGGCAGCTCGCGCGCCGAGTCGTGCCGACGCTCTATCGACTCAAGGGCACGACCCGCGCGTTGCCGTTCATCGAAGATCTGGCGGTGCCGCCCGAGTCGCTGCCCGGCTTCCTGGTCGAGATGCAGAACATTCTCAAGCGGCACCAGGTGACGGCTACGCTGTTTGCCCACGCCGGTCACGGGCAACTGCACTTGCGTCCGTTTCTCGATTTGGCCGATCCGGAACACTTGCGTGCGATGGAGGCGCTGGCCGCCGATCTGTATGAGGCGGTGTTTCAGGTCGGCGGCACGATGAGCGGCGAACATGGTGTGGGTCTCAGCCGCACGCCGTTCATGCGCCGGCAGTATGGCGAACTTTACCCGGTGTTTGCCGAGATCAAGCGGCTCTTCGATCCGCAGAACATTCTCAATCCCGGCAAAGTAGTGGCCGACGAGGGCGCCCGACTGATCGACCATCTGCGGCCCGTCGAGGCGCCCCACGTGCCCGAGGTCTCGCCGAACGGTGATCCGGCGACCGGGCCTCGCACGCTGGTCGATTTGCAGTTGCACTGGACCGCCGACGAAATCACTCACGTGGCTCGAAGCTGCAATGGTTGCGGGGCCTGCCGAGCCCAGGACGGCGAAGTGCGCATGTGCCCGATCTTTCGTTTCGGGCAGGTCGAAGAATCGTCGCCGCGGGCCAAGGCCAACGTGATGCGCGGCATTCTCACCGGCCAGCTCGATCCGGAGTTGATCAAAAGCGACGAATTCAAGAGCGTGGCCGATCTGTGCGTCAACTGCCAGCAGTGCCGGCTGGAGTGCCCCGCCGGGGTCGATATTCCCAAGCTGATGCTCGAAGCCAAGGCGAACTATGTGGCCAACAACGGCTTGCTGGTACGCGACTGGGTGGCCACGCGGCTCGATCTGTTCAGCGCCCTCGGTTGCCTCATCAGCCCCTTGGCCAACTGGGCATTGGCCAACCGCCAGGCGCGGTGGTGTCTGGAAAAAATCAGCGGCCTGGCCGAGGGACGCAAGCTGCCGCGCTTTGCGCCGCGGCCCTTCATGCGGCGGGCCGGGCGTCGTCGACTCACCCGCCCCACCCGCCGATCCGGTCGTAAAGTGGTCTACTTTATCGACACCTATGCCAATTATCACGATCCGCAGTTGGCCGAGGCGCTGGTGGCCGTCATGGAGCACAACGGCGTGGCCGTGTTTGTCCATCCCGATCAGACGCAGTCGGGCATGGCCATGGTTTCGCTGGGCGCGGTTGAACGTGCCCGCCACGTGGCTGCCCGTAATGTGGCCGTGCTGGCCGAGGCCATCCGCCAGGGCTATTCGATTGTGGCCAGCGAACCTTCGGCCGCGCTTTGCCTGGTGCGCGAGTATCCCGACCTGCTGGCCGACGAAGACGCCCGGCTCGTCGCGCAAAACACCAGCGAAGCCTGCAGCTATCTGTGGAACTTGCACCTGATCGGCAAGCTGCAGCTCGACTTCAAGCCGATCAACGCCACCGTGGGCTACCATCTGCCGTGCCATCTGAAGGCGCTCGAAGTAGGGCTGCCGGGCGAAAACCTGTTGCGGCTGATTCCGGGCTTGAACGTACATCGCATCGACAAAGGTTGCTCGGGTATGGCCGGCACCTTCGGTCTGAAGAAGGCCAACTATCGCAATAGCCTGCGTGCCGGCTGGCCGTTGATTTCCGCCGTGCGCGAATCGAACTGGCAGGCCGGCACCACCGAGTGCAGCGCCTGTAAGATGCAGATGGAGCAGGGCACCAGCAAACCGACGATTCATCCGCTGAAGTTGCTTGCGTTGGGGTATGGTTTGATGCCCGAAGTGGCCGCCCTGTTGACGGCCCGCGGTCAGGAGCTGATTGTCACATGAACGTGCGTGTGCAATTGTTCGCCATTGCCAAGCAACTCGCCGAGCGCGAGGCGGTCGAACTCACGTTGCCCGACGGCGCGACGGTGGCCGACCTTCGCCGCGCGTTGTCCGATGCCGTTCCCGCACTGTCGCCAGTGTTGCCGCATGTTTTATTCGCCATCGATTCCGAGTATGCCGACGAGATGACTGAGATTTCGCCATCCGCCGCCGTGGCCTGCATCCCGCCCGTCAGCGGCGGATAACGACACTTTGCTCTCCCTCTGCTGAAAGCCCGACGCGTTATCTGCGTTCGCCGTAAAACACAGCGATGTTTTCACGATCCTCTTCACAGGCAATTACCTGGCCGGCACGTTGGCTGGCGGTGAGCTGTCTGATCGTCGCCTGGTGCGGATTGTGGCGCGGCGTTTCGAGCCGCCCGGCGGCGCCGCGCAGCATCCGCGGGCAAGTGGTCAGCAAATCGCAGCCGATCGCCTCGGCCCGCGTGCGGTTGCAAGGCCAGCCCGACTTTGTGCTCAGCGATCGGCGAGGACGCTTTCGGCTCACCGAGTTGCCTCCAGCGGAGCGCAAGTTGGCGGCTTGGAAGGACGGCTATTTTATCGGGGGTGCGTCGGTTGATTCGCGGCCGCGCGTCATTGAGCTGACCGCGCTGCCCGAGCAGGATTTCGCCGACTATGCCTGGGTCGATCCGCAGCCAGACGCACAGTCGCCGGGCAACTGCGGCAACTGCCACCGCGCAATCTACGAGGAATGGCGCGGCAGCGGCCACGGGCGTGCGAGCGATAACCGGCGGTTTCAAAACCTGCTGGACGGCAGCGATTGGCACGGCCGGCCCGGACAGGGTTGGAGCCTGCTCGATGAATACCCGGCCGGCGCCGGCGTGTGCGCCGCCTGCCACGCGCCCACGGCCGATTTTGGCGATCTGCCGGCCACCGACGGCCAGGGAGTTCATTGCGACTTTTGCCATAAGATTGCCGCCACACGCGTCGAGCAGGTGGGGCTGACGCACGGGCGGTACGCCTACGATCTGTTGCGGCCCTCGGAAGGGCAGATTTTTTTCGGCCCGCTCGACGATGTCGATCGCGGCGAAGACGTCTATTCGCCATTGCAGAGCGAGAGCCGCTATTGCGCCGGCTGCCACGAAGGCGTGGTGTTTGGCGTTCACGTCTACAGCACGTGGTCGGAGTGGCTGGCCAGTCCGGCGCGGCGGCAAGGGCGGCAATGCCAAAGCTGCCACATGCGGCCTGGCGGCGACATGACAAACATCGCTCCCGGACACGGCGGCATCGAGCGCGACCCCGCGACGTTGGCAAGCCACACGATGCTGCCGGGCGGGCGCGCGGCGATGCTGCAATCGGCCCTGCGGGTGAAGGTAAGAATCGACCAGGCCGAGCGGCGGCGCGCGGCCGTGGTGCGCGTGACGGCTGAAAACGTCGGGCATCGGCTGCCGACGGGCTTCATCGACCGGCATCTGGTGCTCTCCGTCGAACCGCGATCAGCCGAGGGCGCGGCGGTCGATGTGATCGGCGGACCGGTGTTGCCGCCCGCGGCGGGCGCTGCATGGGCGGGTCGGCCTGGCCGGCTGTTTGCCAAATTACTGACCGACGAAGACAATCGGCCCGCACCTTTTTGGCGCTCGGGCCTCAGGCTGGAAGACACTCGGCTCGCGCCAGACTCGCCGCAAGTCATCCGTTTTGAACTGCCAGACGACGCGGCCTCGGTGCGCGTCCGTTTGTTGTATCGACGGTTTTGGCCGGAAACGACCCAAAGCAAAAGCTGGCCAAGTGACGAGATCGTGGTCTTTGACGAAAACTTCGATGGTGGGCCGCGCTAACCCCAGTTGCCGTCGAGTTCTCGCAGGTAAGTCAAGGCGTCTTCCAGCTCGGTCACGGCCACGCCGGCGGTTCGTCCGCGGCGATCGCAGCGGGCCAGCAAGACCAGCTCTTCGAAAAACTCCGATTCGGCCAGTCGGCGCCGCGCGCGTTGGCCTAGCGTGCCGTCGTGCAGTGCATGGGCTTCCATGTGATGCTCGATCAGCCAGGCGGTGCGGGGCGTGATGAAGCCTTCGAGCGCTTCCAGGCCGGCCGCCACGTGGTCGTGCGGGTCGATGGCTTTGCCCACGTCGTGCAGCAGCGCCGCGAGCAAAAATTCTTCGTCGTAAGGCAGCTCGTCCGTCGCCAGGTCGAACACTTGCAAACTGTGATAGAGCGCGTCTCCTTCGGGATGGTATTTGGGCGACTGCTTGACCTGCTCCAAGGGCAACAAAAGCATTTGGTAGATCTGAAACCGATCGACCTGGTTTTCGGCCTCGGCCAGTGCATCGTCGAGCTTCAAATCGGGATACTCCTTGGCCAGCAGGGCCTCGAGCTCGGCGATGCTGGCCCGTTCGATCGGCTTGCCGGTGACTGAACTGCGCGAGACGTAATGCGCCAAATTCTCGGCATAGACGGTCAGCTCGAAAGGGAAGCGGTCGGCCACGTGCACGTGGGTGTAGGTGCGCTCGATGCCCTGTTTGCGGATCTGCTTGCGTTGGACTTCGTAAGTCAGCCCTTCCAATTCGAGCGCGGCGGTCACCGCCTCGACGCTGTCGGAAAAGACGTGCAGGTCGATATCGCTGCCTTGACGGATGTGGCCGGTGAGCGTGCTGCCGATCAACCGCGGGCGGAAGGCTCGCAGCAGGTGCATCATGTGCAGCGCGGCGATGCGCATCTGGCGCAGGTTGTCGAGCCGGTGCTGGCCTTCGTAAAGCCGGGCAAAGACCTGAATTTCGTCGCGGATTTCGCGGTTGCTGGGCAGGTCTTTGGGCTTCACCCAGCCGCCAGTCATGCGCCGGGCGGCCTTGAGTTTCGCCCGGTAGTATTCCGATTCGACGCGCTCGTACATCAAGCGGGCCGCTTCCCAGGCGATCTGCTGCCGCAGTTTGCCGTTGGACATGAGTCGTTGCGCCGAAACGAGGCCCATCGAGCGGCGCGGGGCCATAGGGCGGAGGTCGTTCCGCCAGGGCAATTATAACCCGGCTAGCCGCAAAATGCCACTCCTTGGCCGATGGATGGATGCCCGCCAGCCTAGAATGAATGCGTGGTCTTTCATCAAGCTTTCGCCTTGGGCTCACCGATGACGATCGAACGACCATCGACCTTCTCTCCGCAGGCAAGCGCCGACGGCCTCGACGCTAAACGCGCTGAACGAGGGGACGATGACTTCGCTCCGCGGCTATTCGGTCTTGACCGGCGAGCGTAGTTCTTCCAGGGCTGCTTTGATCCGCGCGTCAATGTCTGGCCCGCTGCCAACGAACACGCGGGCCACGGTGCCGTCGCGGCCCACCACCACGGTGTACGGTATGGCGCTGGCGCCATATCGCTCGGCCACCGCGCCATCGTGATCGAGCGCCACGGACACCTCCAGCTCCATGCGTTTCAAGGCGTCGCTCACCGCGTCTGCCGGCTCTTGCAAATTGACGGTCACCAATCGAATGTCTTCCGTCCTGAAGCCGGCCACCGCGTCGGCCACCTTGGGCAAACCTTGCCGGCAGGGAGCACACCAGGTGGCCCAGAAATCGAGCACCACGATCTTGCCCTTTTGATGCGATAAACGAAATCTTTTGCCATCCAGCAATTCGAGATCGAAATCGGGCGCGGCCCGCCCCACCCAGGCCGAATCTTTGCCCATATCGACGGGCGATTCGCCCTCGGCGCCCGGCTGAAATGCCAAGGGCACCGGGGCCGGCGTCAGTTTCCATTGCTGATAGGGCAGCGTCGCCGCCGATTGCAGCATGCGCCCGCCAACCAACAACTCGCCCAGGTCTTCCAACAGCAGCCGGCATTCGCCCAGCGACTCGCTGGCGCCGCTGATCGATTCGGCATCGACCTGACTGGCGGCAAAGGTCAGCCGCGTGCCGTCGGCCTGCACGGCCTGCACCAGCCCGGTTGCATCCAGAGGCTGCGGCGCGTCGTCGTCCGCTGCCAGCTCTTCGGGATGCAGCCAAATGATGCGGGCCACCCGCGCCCGCGGGAACGCGCGCTGCGAGCCGCCGACCTCGAAACGAATGTTCTCTTCGCCAACCTCGATCAGCCGCCCGCGCAGATAGTCGCCGTTTTTCGAGCACAGGATGTGCGTCGGTGGTTCGTCTTTTTGCAGCCGCGGCAAGGTCAACAGTCGCTGCAGCTTGTCGGCGGGCAGGCCGGCCTGGCGAAGCTGCACGCCCAGCTCAACCGCCTTCACTCGCTCGCCGGGCGCTCGGCCGGCGGCGGCGGAGGTGCGGAAGGCCACACCCGCGGCGTCGATCTGGCCAATCTGGCATTTGAAGACGTCTCCTTCGCGCAGATAAACCGTGTCGTGCTGCACTCCCGCCGCCTGGCTTTTGAGCGGACGCACGGCCCGGCCAAAGTCGATGCGCACAGCGGCCTCGCTGCGTAAGGCACTGGCCGTCGAGCTAGCCAAGGGCTGCCACAGCAAGCAAGTGTGGCCGTCGTCGGCGCGAGCGGGCAACAGCCGGCCGTGCATCTGCCCGCCGGCCAGTTCCATTTTCAACGGCCCGTCGCCCGCCGAAAGATCCGGCGACGAACGATGGAAATGAATCGTTGCCAGACTCTCCAGCGGCAGCGACACCGGCTCGATCGCCGCCGGGCATTCCAGCCGCAAACGGCCGCCCTCGATTCCGCTAAAACTGCCGCTGAGCCGCACGCCGTCGGCATAGGCGACGCTGGCCTGCGGCACGGCCCGCGATTCGTCTCCCGCCGCGCCGCCGAGCACCAAGTGGTCTACTTGCTCGGCCTCCAGTGTGACATCGCCTTGCTCGGTGCGGAGCGAAAATTGTTGCCGCGTGGCATCGTAACCGAGCAGCTTACCGGCGAATGTCGTTCCGTCGGTGCGTTGCAAATGCGGCTGCCCGCTGGCCAGATTGGCGGGCGGCGCGCCGTTCCAGCGGCTGACGCGAAGTTTGTCGAGCCGCAATCCGCCGTGCGCATGGGCGATGGAAATGCCGGTCTGCACGCGGGCCGGATCGGCCGACGTTTGCACCGAGGCCAACGGCCGGCCGTCGGCCGAAAAGACATCGACCTTTTGCGCTTCCTGGTCGAGAAACACTTGCAGATGAATGCGGCCGGCGCCCGCTTCGAGCTTGAGCACGCGAGCCACATCGACGTCGTGCTCGGTCTCGCGCACCAGCAAAAGTTGGCCATCGACGATCTCGAACGAGCAGGCCGCCAACCCGCGCGAGCCGACCGTCGTGCCCAAGGCGACCGAAAAATCGTGCGGGCTGACCCACAGGCCCCAGGAGAGCTCGAACTCGATGGCCGTTTTGGCCGGCAGCGCGAAATCGCGCTCCAGCGAGGCCGATTCGCGCGTGGTGATCAAGCTGCCTTGTTCTTCTTGCCACAGATCGGCGCCGCCGGTGCGCCATTCGTCGATGCCGTTGGGCCCCTGGTAGATGAGCGCCGAGTTGCCGCCGCGGCGATCGAGCCGCCGCACGGCCGAGCGCCGCAATCGCAGCCGGCCGCCATGCCGCGCCTCGACGACCAACTCTTCCGGATCGACAGAAATCAAGCGGCCATGCACCGCGTCACCGCCGGTCAGCTCGATGCGATAATGGTTTTCGTCCCAGGCCTCGACCGGCGCACGGGCGAAGCGCACGACATCGAGCGCCGCGACATTAAAGCTGAAAGGCCCCGCGAAAGCGGAGTTGTGCCAACCCAGCCCGTCGCGGTCGCCGTCGGCCAGGTTGCCCGGCAGTTGATCGCCGTTGGCAAAATAGAGGATGGCGTTGTCGGTGCGCGCTTCGGGCGACGGTTCCGAGGGGGCATCGCCACGGACGAAGTCGAGGGCGGCGCCGCCCCAAATGAAAAGCGCGGCGGCAAGAAGCGACAGGAGGATGGCCTTCCTAGGCCGTCCCGCTGTCTTGGACGGCCGAGGAAGGCCATCCACCACGGTCTGTAGGGAACGGACACCGTGCCGTTCCGCGAACTGCGATTCGACGTTGCGCCGCCCCTCAGCGGAACGGCACGGAGTCCGTTCCCTACAGACCGTGGAGGATGGCCTTCCTAGGCCGT
>JAICLL010000102.1 GCA_025927475.1 Pirellulales bacterium | reverse complement strand
GAACAGATTATTCCGCTGGGCCTGTCAGGACAGGGAAGCAAAAAAATCAAGCAGATTCTCGACCAAGTACTCCAACTTGCGGCATAATGACGCTACGGCGTCGTTCATCTGCTAGCAAAAACTGCGAAACTTGAACTAAGCGCCGGGCTTCTTTCTCGATATCCTGCCGCTTAGCGGGGGATTCACCAGCGGCAGCCTCGATCGCTCGGCGAGCGTTGTCCTTCGCCCTGGCATTGTCACCGCTGGCCTGATAGGCATCGGCGAGATCGAGCAGGCTCTGGGCATCCGTCCCGCCGTCGATGCGGACGATGGCGTCGGCTGCCCTCAAGGCCAGGGCCGTGAGTTCCTTGCTCCCCTTCTCGTTGCGTAAAATCGAATGTGCCAATCCCAGCAGCCGGACGTCCTCCCGCTCGATCCCTTTGGTCACGATGGCTTCGGCGTACCCCTTCGCTTCGCCACGATCACCGTACTTTGGAAGCAGACTGAGCTTTGCCTGGACGATGGTAAGCAGGTCGCTCAACGGCGGGTACCTGGTCTCAAGATCGTTCAGGGCCTTCACGTCGGCGTGCAGATCTCGACCGGCTTGGAAGTCGCGAACGAGGGTGTCCATCACGTCTTGATACTCTGCCGCGGCATCGGCTATTTCGTCGCCGACCGTCTTTGCGTCCGCGCCGGCGAGGAGTTTCGGCAGGCCAACATCCAGAAACCAGTGGCTGCCGATGTAGGCGACCCGCCCCGTTCTATCCACCAGGAACGTAGCCCAGCCGTCTTCGCCGGCGGCCTTCAGCCAGGCGTCGGCTGCCGTACTATCGTCGGCGTAAGCCAGCGGGTAGTTCAACTTCAGTGCCTTGGCCCGTTTGTTGACGAAGTCCGCTACGGCTTCCTCAGAATTATTCGGCCCTCCCCGAATACCGCGACAGGTGAAAGAAACGACCGTCACGCCTCTGTCCTTGTACCGCGCCTGGAGCTCCGCCAGTTCTGGCATTTTGCCGATACACGGCGGGCACCACGTCGCCCAGAAATGGACGATATAGATTTTTCCCGGCTCGAACTTTGTCACCGGGTCGCTCAGGAACCACCGGTCGGCTTTCAAAGCCGGGGCCGGGTCGCCCACCTTTAGCGACGAGACCGCGTTGTTTTTCTTAGGGCGCTCACGCGCGGCTTGCGCGAGGACTGGCGTGAACCGTGTGGCGATGGCGGACGTCGATAGAACGATCAACAGAGCAGTTCGAATCATAGGATTACTGCCAGCAAAGTCTACACAGCAGAAGACCAGACATCCACCCTTCATCCTTCCGCGCAGAATCAATTATCGACGGATAAACGACTCCGGGCAAGCGAAACCGCACCAGCCATTAGGCGCAACTCGCACTCGCGATGATCCGTTCCACAATGGCGGTTTTTGCCTCCGCATAGGCGTTCATGTCGGACCACGACTGCGCGGCCAGTTGCCGTTTGACGGCCTCATAGGCCCGCCGATCGCGCATGTCGCGCCGCAACCGATCGCGAAAGACCAGGCATCGCTCGATCTCGGGCGAGCCAAGTGAAAAGACATGAACGTGTACATCGCGCGACGGCGTGCGGAACATCCGGTGCTCGTGAAACTCCGGCTCGCGCACCCGCAATAGGTAGCCGGCCGCTTCCAGGCGCGGAAGGTAGGAACTTTCGTCCGCGGAATTCGCCACCACGAGTAGCATGTCGATAATCGGTTTCGCCGCCAAGCCGGGCACCGATGTCGAACCAATGTGCTCGATCTGCAATGCGGTGTCGCCCAAGGCGGCGGAGATCCGTTTCGCGTGCGACTCGAATACTTCGGGCCAGCGAGGGTCGTAATCGCAGATTTCGATGGCTCTCGGTTCGATCCCGCCGATCAAGTCCATTCGGTTGCGTCTCCTAGGGATGTCTTTAAAAGACTCCGAACGGCAGGGAAAACATCACTCGTCCGTCGATCCCTTGCAGCGCCCCCGGTTTCAGCTCTAATGCCATCCACGTTTCGCCGCCGCCGAAGGGCGATTCAAGCGACTGAGCCAGCTCGGACGAGAAGCCGAACCGTTGGTAAAACTGCGGATGCCCTAAAACCAAGACGATCTTGTGCCCACGGTGGGAGCAAAATTCCAGTCCCGCCTCGACGAGCTTTGTGCCAATGTTCTGCCGCTGATGGCTTGCAGCGACCGCCAAGGGCGCGAGCGATAGCGCGTCGATAGGCCCAGCTTTTGTTGCGATGGTTATTCGACTGAAGGAGATGTGGCCGACGATGGCGTCTTGCCACCGAGCCACCAACGAGGCTTCGATCAAGCCGCCCTCGCGCAAATCATCGACGAGCGCCGCCTCGGCGTCGCCGCCAAACGCTGACCGATGAAGTTCCCTGACCGCATTTCCATCTTCGGGGATTTCACATCGGATCTCTGCTTTTAGGTGGCGCGGGTTCGCTTTAGAATAGCGCAGCACTTCGATGCCTTGATGCACGAACGTCGCTTCCAATGTCATGCCCACCTTCTCGGCAACGCGGATTGAGGCGCGGTTCGCCGGCTGAATCACAGCAATCACTCGGTCGAAGTCGAATCGCCGCCACCCATATTCCAGGACGGCCCGGGCAATCTCGGTGGCCAGCCCCTGCCCCCAATATTCCGGCTTCAATCGCCAACCGATTTCCACGTCGGGCGGAAAGCCGTCCGCAAAGCCGCAATAGCCGATCAATTCGGCGTCGGCGCGGTGAATCACCGGCCACAGGATCCAGCCGCGGGTCTTGGCTACTTCGATGCCGCCGTCTACGAACCGCTGAATGCGCTCGTCGGGCGATGGCTCGCCGCGACCAATATATTTCAATACCCGCGGATCGGTCGCCAGCGGCTTGTACCGCTTCCAGTCGTCAGGCGCCCAGTCACGGATCAACAAGCGTTGGGTTTCAAGCAGCACCATATGGCTTCCACGCGCGGGTGGCGATCAAAGTGTCCATATAACGCGATATGCGATCGCCCTCGGCCTTAGCATAACGTCACGACTCCGGATTACCTTTCGTCGCGGAGCCTACTTGGTTGGGCTGTTGGTCGAGCCAGCGGCTGTTCCATCGCCGCGAAGCTCGTCGACCACCTTGCGCACACACTGACCGAGGTCGGCCGCGTAACCACTGAATGCTTCGCCGATTCGCGTCGTGCTGCGCCTGGCTCCTCAGCGCAATCGTTCGCCGGCTCACCGGCTGCTTTGACTTCGCGTCTTGAGATTCCAAGACAATCGTCGTTACGAAGCCGCGCTGCTGGTCGAACTCATACGTGCGCACGAGTTGCCAGCGGCCCTGCGAATAGTCGTCGTTCTGAGTCGCCGCAATCTGCAAACTCGGGCCGTCGGATTTCGCGACGCGATAGGTGAATCCAATTCCGCGTGCCGGGGGCTGATCGTGCCAGTCGCCGTTCATTTCGCCGGGCGTGTCAGGCAGCCGGCAGAAAAGCTCATAGGGAACCAGCATCTTGAACATCGCCGTCTGTTCATTGAGCGAATAGGAACCGTCGGGACGAAGGTCGCAATAGTCGAACGAGCCGAATTGACGGCGCTCGCTCCCATCGGGGTTGAGAAATGCCTGCTGCGAGCGGATCAAGAGCCGCCATGAACCGTCGTCATTTTCACGGACCACGGTGATATGCCATTGGCTTCGCTCGCGCGGCGTATTGCCTTTGGCGCCATTCTCCCCTTTCGAGTCGCGCAAATCTTCGGAAGCCGTGACTTGATAGACCAACTCCTGGCCCGGCTGAAGCCGATATCGAGGCAGCATCAAGCGCGATTGGTCCGCAAACAGCTCGGCTGCCGGCAACGCGAAAAAAAGCATTGCGATCGGCGCGGCAACAGCAACCTGTCGAACCGATGGTCGGGCGATTCTTGAAAGCATGGCAACCTCGCTATCCTTAGTTATGGCCCGCCGGATCGCTCGTTGCAATCATCCGAAAGATCGTCGGAAGCAAGCGGGACAGAAAAGAAAAAGAAGTTGCACCCCTCTGGGTCCCCGTCGCGGCAGGCGACGGTTGCATCTCTACAGGGCGCCGTTGCCGTGAGCGGAGAAGTTGCCCTCGCGGAAGGCCGACGCCATCGCCAGCGGCACCTCGGCCTCGGCCAGCACCACGTGGGCGCGATTCTCGGCGGTGCGGGCTTTCATCTCTTGCTCCTGGGCAATCGCCACCGCGCGGCGCTGCTCGGCGCGTGCGCGGGCCACTCGCGTGTCGGCCTCGGCCTGGTCGGCCTGCAACCGCGCCCCGATGTTCTCGCCCACCTCGATGTCGGCGATATCAATCGAGACAATCTCGAACGCCGTCTGCGCGTCGAGCCCGCGGGCCAGCACCGCTTTGGAGATCAGGTCGGGCTTTTCCATCACGATAAAATGATCGTCGGCCGAGCCGATGGCCGTGATGATTCCCTCGCCCACGCGGGCGATCACCGTTTCTTCGGTGGCGCCGCCGATGAGTTGCTTGATATTCGTGCGCACGGTCACGCGGGCACGCACCCGCAGCTCGACGCCGTTCTTGGCGATGGCGCTGAGCGTGGCCTTTTTCGATTTCTGCGGATCGGGGCAGTCGATCACCTTGGGATTGACGCTCGTCTGCACGGCTTCGAGCACGTCGCGGCCGGCCAAGTCGATGGCGGCGGCGCGGTCGAAATCCAGGTCGATGTCTGCCCGATGGGCGGCGATGATGGCCTTAATGACGCCCGGCACATTTCCGCCCGCCAGATAATGCGCCTCCAGGCGGCGGGTGCTGACGCCGGTCGATGGATCGTTGGCGACACCCGCCTGCATGGCCATGATCTTCGATTGTACGATCACCCGCGTATTCACCTGCCGCAGGCTCATGCCTACCAGGCCGAGCATGCTGACACGGGCGTTCGACATATAGGCCTGAAACCAGATGTTGCCATACAGCATCATCATAACGCCCAAGACGCCGACGATGACGAGCAGGGCGAGAATCGCAATGGCCCAAAGCAGGGAGTTTGGGGGAAGCTGGAAACCGGCGGCGAAGAGGGGCGAAAGGTGAAGCATTTTTGCTAAGCGGGTGGTTCTGATTGCGGCTTATGCGCCGCGGAAGCGCTAGCTCCGGCGTTTAGCTTACCACACCCGCCGCCGATCGCAATGGAGAGATAGTGTCGGTGGTTCCGGCTGTGTCGGTCGTGCAGGCTCTTTCGGCCTGGTTGCGACAACCATGCGTCTTGGACTGTTCCGCGCTACAGGTTTTTCACCGCCCTGGCGGTTGCGCCGCATGTGTCGGCTGTGCGACCCACGATCGGTCAAGACCGGCCAAGACCGGGGGTTTTGCTTAGCGCGATTGCGACGATCGGACGATGCGTGCATTGATGGTCGCGGTGGCCACCGCGGCGACCCCATCCACGAGGCCGCATGTTTTCGACTGACAGGATGACGATGCAGAACGTTTGCCGTTGGCATGCCCGCTGGGCGCGGTTCGCCGTGCCGCTGGTCGGTTCGCTGCTCATCGCCGGGTGCGGTAGCGAGCCGCGCCAGGTCACGTCGTCGGAAGGCGCGGCCGGCGGCGGCGCCACACCCAGCGCGGCTCTGCGGCCCTGCGGCGACCCTTCGCTGCAACCGCTACAGCCGGTGGCAAATGGCACGACCGTGGCGGTGCAGTATCCGGCCGACCAGCTTCAGCGGCCCGCCCGGCTGGCCCGTCCTTTCCCACTGACCGACCCGCGCAGTCCGCTGCCCTTTATCACGATTCCGCGTCCGTCAATTCGCGGCGCGCGTCCGGTCGGCGACTCGGCCATACGCGGCGTTGACGCACTCACCTCAACCGGCTCACTAGACCTGCCCGATGGCGTTGAGCCGCTGCCACCCATCGACGATTCGCAGACGATCGAGCCGCTGCCGCCGGTTGATATTCCGGGCGACGTCGAACCGTTGCCCGAGATCGAGCCGCTTCGAGAAATCGAGCCTTCCGCGCAGGCTGAGCCACAAGGGCAGGCAGAGTCACAGCCCCACGTCGGGCGAGAGCCGCAGATCGAACCGTTGCCGGCCGTGGAACCCTTGCCCGAGGTAGAGCTACCTGCCGAGCTGCCCGCCAAGTTTCCCGCGGAGGCAACGCCGTCCGCAACCAACACCCCGGTTGGCGAATGGCCTTACCGCGCGGACGACGTTCCAGCACCGCCACCCGTCGAGGTCAATCCGCGAGATCAGTTCGGTTCCGCAGGCAGCACTTCCGAGAATGCCCCGCGCAAAAACCGAACGCCCCGCGCTGCGTTGCCGGCAGAGCCACAGGCTGCCGTCGCGGGGCCGGCGCTTCGCAGCACATCGACACGGAATCCCTTCCCTGCCGAGATGGAAGCGGTGGCTCGCCGTGCACAGCAGATGATTCAGCATGGCTACGAGCTAGGCGGCCGCGGCGCGCTCTACTCGGCCCGCGCCGAGTTTATTTCGGCGATGCGGACAATGGTCCAGGCCCTCGATGTGCAAGCCGGCAGCCGGCGACACAGTCAGGCACTAGCCGCCGGGTTGAACGCACTAGACGAAGCGGAACATTTCATTCCGCAAGGCTCGCGGCTGGAGGCCGACCTCGACCTTGGAGCCTTGGTTCGAGCGCACCGCACGCCCGTGGCCAAAGACCTGCCGGAAGACAAGCTGCTGCCCGTGCTCGTCTTGCAGCGATACTACACCTACGCTCAAGAGCAATTCACCGTGGCCGCGGGCGGGCAAGAAGCCGCCTCGATGGCGTTGTTCGGCCTGGGCAAGACTTACACCGCCTTGGCCGGACAGCAGGCCCAGAGCATCGTGGCGCCCGAGCCGAAAGCGATGGTGTTTCACCAGGCGGCGCTCTCGACCGATCCGGGCAATTTTTTGGCCGCCAACGAGTTGGCGGTGCTTGCCTCGCACTATGGCCAATACACCACCGCCCGTGCCCTGTTGCAGTACAGCATCAGCATTTCGCCGCACTCATCGGTGTGGAAAAACCTGGCTGCCGTCCACAAGCGGCTGGGCGAGGAGCGACTTGCTCAAGCCGCCGAACGCGAGGCGGTGGCTGCCACCCGCCGCGAAGCCACCGCCAAACTGGGCAACCGCGAGGGAATCATTCCGTCGTCGGAAATCACTTGGGTCGATCCCGAGACGTTCGCGGGCAAAAGCCGGCAAACGGTCGAATGGCAGACGCCCGCCGCCGTGAGCACCACGGCCGGCGAAAAGCCAGCGGGCGGGCCAGATCGTTCGGCGACGAAGAGTCGGGGCGGCTGGTGGCGGTAATGAGCACGCGGGAGAGAGGAGCACGGGAGCATGGGAGCACGGGGAGATGGGGAACAGCGAAAAACTGACGAACTCGAGGGTGAAACGACATCCGCCGCGGCGCGCGAGTCGATCGAACGGACGGCCTGAATCGCCGCGGTGGACGCCGTGGCGCCCCGCGATGCTGCATTGCAGAGGAATAGCATCTCGGGCCGCGAGGCCGCACGAATCATGATTATCTGCATGGTAAAATCAATCGATCATCTTCAGGTGAAGCGGATGCTCAAAAAGCAAGGCATCGGCGTGTTAGTGGCGACTGCATGCCTGGCATTGGCGGTTGATGGCCGGCTGAATCTGTGCAGCGACCTTCCTAGGTCGTCCGCGGCCGCCGCGAAGGTAACGAGTCTGGACGACCTGGGAAGGTCATCCCACCGTCGTACTCCGTCGCAGGCCGTATCGGTGGGCAATGCCCACGCTACGGGCCAGGAGGGCGTGTCACCACGGCCCGTCGAGCTGTGCCAGGCCCTCGGTCCAGCGGCGCCGTATCCGATCAAGGGACTCGACTGCGCCGATGGCCGCTGTGGCGAGCTGGGCTGGGGCGCCGCGCGGCCCATCAACTGGCAACGCTACGCCCAAGGCGAGTACGTCGGCCATGAACGTCTGGCCCACGTCGCTCACTATCGGCTGCGCGTCGACGACGACCTGGCCTTTGTCTTTCGGTTGACGCGCGACGAAACGGCCACGCCGTACCAATTGAACGTGGGCGATGAAATCCGCATCGAATCGGTAACCGATCCGCTGCTGAACCGCGACCTGGTGATTCAGCCGGACGGCTCGATCACGCTGCGGATGCTCGGGCAGGTGCCTGCCACGCGGCGCACGGTGGCCCAACTGCGCGACGAAATCGAGCACCTCTACGAAGAGTATTACAAGACCCCGGCGATCACGGTCACTCCCCTGCGGGTGAACACGCGGTTAGAAGACTTGCGGGCGACCGTCGACAGCCGCTTTGGCTTTGGCGGGCAGTCGCGGTTGGCCCGTGTGACGCCCGAAGGCACCATTCAGCTTCCGGCGGTCGGCTCGGTGCCCGCCCAGGGCTTGACGCTCGACGAGTTGAAGCGCGAGCTCGACGAGCGCTACGCCCAGTTTGTCGATGGCATCGAGATTACGCCGGTGCTGACGCAGCGGGCGGCGCGGTATGTCTACGTGGTGGGCGAAGTCAAGACGCCCGGCCGCTACGAGCTGACCGGCCCCACCACCGCCATGCAGTCGATCAGCCTGGCGGGCGGGTGGAACTACGGCGGCAATCTTTGGAACGTAGTCGTCTTTCGCCGCGGCGACGACTGGCGGCTCTTGGCCACGCGGCTCGACCTGCGCGGCCCGCTCTACGGCAAGCGGCCCTGCCCGGCCGACGAAATCTGGCTCAACGATTCCGACATCGTGGTGGTGCCGAAGACGGGCATCCTGGTGGCGAACAACGTGATCGACTTGCTCTTCACGCACGGCCTGTACGGCATCGTGCCGTTCAACACCGTCACCTCGTTCAGCATCACCAAGTTCGGGGCGCTGTAACCGGAGTTCTCACAGGCCCTTGGAAGCCCGACGCGTTAGCGAGGGTCGATACCCGGCTTTCCCTTGCTACCGCGTTGGGCTTCCATGCGACACGCCGTCCTGTCTCCGACGCGAACATCACATCATCGACATCCTAAAGCGGTCGGGATAGAATAGCGGCAGTGCGAATCTCAGGAGCATCCGATGCCATTACGCGACCATTTCCGCTCGCCGCTGGATGATGAATATCATTGGGAGGCGATGCACGCGACGTGGCCGGTCATGATCGTGGTCAGCCTGCGCGGCAAGCTTCCCCCGGGGTTTTTTGCCGAGCCGAGCGTTCATTCCGGGCGTAGCGCGGAAATCGACGTGATCACGTTTGAGCGCGATGGCACCGCTTTTCGCCAACACGAAGAAGGCAATGGAGGCGTGGCGACCGCCCTCTGGGCGCCGCCAGAGCCAACGCTGGTGGTTGCCAGCGACCTGCCAGGCGAAGAAGTCTACGAAGTAAAGATTTACGATCGGCGGCGACGCGCTCGTTTGGTCGCGGCCGTCGAGATCGTGAGCCCCTCAAACAAGGACCGCCCGGAGAGTCGTCGGGCGCTGGTCGCCAAATGCGCCGGATTATTGCGCGAGCGCGTGTCCGTCGTGATCGTCGATGTCGTCACCACTCGTACGACAAACCTCTACACGGAGCTGCTTGATTTTCTGGGCCGGTCCGATCCACGTGTCGGTTCGGAGCCGCTCTACTGCGCCGCCTGCCGCATGACGAAGTCAGACAACGAATGGCGGCTGGAAGCCTGGGCTCAAACGCTGTCTTTGCGAGAACCGCTTCCCACCATGCCCTTATGGTTGGCTGACGATCTGGCCATCCCGCTCGATCTGGAAAAAAGCTACGAAGAGAGTTGCGGCGCGCTTGGCATCGCTTCGTGACGGGACTTATTCGGCTCTCTTCTCTTGCTTGAGCTTCGGGCTGCGATCGGCCTGATCGGGGACTCCGCCGCGCGGCAATAGGAAGTCGAGGCGAAGCTTTACCTCCTTCAGTCGCAGGATCTTGAATCGCTGCCGAGTGAATTCGACTTTCTCGATGGCGTTTACGTCGTCCAGCGGTTTGCTCACGCGAAGGGTCAACCAAACCCCCGGCCGCGGTCGAATCATCGTCACATACGCTCCCTTGAGTGGCGCCTCTTTGCCGCGGAGCCTGACGGTCGCGTTGTAGGTAATCAGGTTGTCCTGCGACTCGTTCTCGATCTCAAACACGGCCGCCGTCTGATTAGCCCGCCGCTCGCCGTCTCGCTTGAAGTCGATGCCGCGGTCGGGATCAATATACCAGCGGACACCGGGTGCAACTTCTACGGCGCCCTTCGGAACTGGCTGTACCGTTTTGATGATCTGCGGTTCTTCCAGCGGTACGCGCACATCGACATCGATCGCCTCCGGCCACTTGGCCAAGTCGCGCACTTGAGGGACGCAGGCCGATGTCGTTAGGCGATTGGGCAGAAATGGCCCCCAAGTGCCACACCATCGCCTGCAGCATCAGCCGCCGCGCTGGTGGCTGAGAAGCCACTTATACAGCTCCGGGTTGTTATAGGTTTCGGTCCACGAGTCGTGCCCGGCGTCGGGGTAGACGGTGAACTTCAGATTCTTTTCATTGGCGCCCGCCGCTTTGAGCGCGTCGACCATATCTTGCGATCGCTGCAATGGCACGGCCGGGTCTTTCGCGCCGTGAAAGACCCAAATGGGCAGATCTTTCAAGCGCTTGGCTTCCGACGGATTTCCGCCGCCGCAAATGGGGGCGATCGCCGCGAAGGTGTCGGGATAAGCCGCCGCCAATGACCAGGTTCCAAAGCCGCCCATGCTCAGCCCGGTCAGATACACGCGGTTGCGGTCAACCCGGTAATCGGCGAGCACTTCATCAAGCAAACCTTTTAGCGCGTCAACATTCCAACCGCGGCGGGAACTTTGTGGCGAAACCACGATGAACGGAAAGTCGTGCTTGGTTTCGACGATTTTCGGGGGCCCGTGAATCTTCACCTTGTTCAGATCGTCGCCCGATTCGCCCGCCCCGTGCAAGAAAAGGATCAGCGGCCACTTTTTGTCGCCTTCGCCGTAGCCCTCGGGCAAGAACAACAGATAGTCGAGCTTGACCTTGACGGTGATCTCTTTTTCAAAGTGCTTTTCCTGCTGGGCTGCTGCGACCGGTCGTGCGGATTCCAAACCAAAGGCAAGCAGAGTCAGGGCGAAGGAAGCGAGCCAGATGCGTCGTTGCCGTGTCGAAGGATGCGTCATCGGAGTTTTTCTCCCAGCGAAGGATAGAGTGAGGGATGCGGTCCCGGTGCGAATGATTCTAATCGCCCAACCGCGGCATGTCTCTAGTCGGCAAGTGGTGGTAGGGCCTTAATTGGTCTACCCGGCCTTTGGCGGTTCGTGGTAAGAACAGTCAGCTTTGGGCGTGAAAAACAGTTCGGCAAATGCCCGGTGGCTGGGGCAGAGCCTAAGCGATGCCCCGGCTGATCAGAGCTGGGGCATCGGCAAGCCTGTGCCCCAGCCACCAGCGGCAAGGTGCCGCAAAGTAGCAACGGCGACTACCGTTCCTGATTATCAAAACCAATCAGACGTCAAACATCAGCGCTACTCATCATCGCGAATCAGCCCGCCGTGCCGCACTCGAACTGCCAGGACCGAACGCTTGACGCCCGTCATGATCTGGCGGCGTTGCCGGCGAAGTTGTTACTTGCCGGCGCGCTGGCCTGCGTTGCCGCGCATCATGTCTGCCGTGTTTTCGATCTGGGCCACAAAAGCTACGGCGAAGGCCCGATCCTAGCCGTGACTGAGCGGATGGAAACCGAGCCACCGTCGCGCGACTGGCGCAGCGGGCCTCCCTACACGCTGAGCTGCTATGGACCAGCGTATTACTGGGCGAGCGGCGGCGTTGCCCGGTTGGGCGGTTGGCGGCATAGCATTGTGCCCGGCCGGCTGGTCAGCGTGGCGGCGGCGCTGTTCGTGGCCGCGCTGATTGCCATCGCCGCCAGCAGCAGGCAAAGAATCGAGCTCGGTCTGGCAGGCGCATTGATGTTTTTGGTTTCTGGCCCGGTCGTCGAATGGTTGCCCTACGCCCGAGTCGACATGCTTGCGTTAGCCTTCGCCGCGGTGGCGTACGCGGCGGCGCAGCGCGGTTGGGGCGGCGTGGGATTACCGGCAGTTGCTATCGTGGCCGGCTCGTTGGCCAAGCCGACCGTGGCGATGGCGGCAGCGCCCATTGTGATTCATCTGCTCTTAAACCGTCCATCGCGCACGGCGCTGCTGTTCGTTGCGCTGGTGGCCGGGCTCGGCGCCGCGACCTGGGCGGCGATCGAGTGGGCCAGCGGTGGATACTTCCTCTCGGCGGTGCTTTCGGGCAATCGTAACCCGATGTCGCTATGGCGAGGCTATCGCTTTGCTTATGAGTTTCTCGGCAGCCCGATCGGCGTCGGAGCGTGCCTTACGGCGATCGGCTTGTGGGTTGTTTCACCTCAGGAATTTCGGCGGTCGCTGTTCAGCTTGGGCTTTCTCGTAAGCACGGTGATCTCGACCGGGCTGGTATGCAAGCGCGGCTCCGACCTGAATTACTTTCTCGAGCCGGCCATGCTGGGCAGCCTGGCGATGGCGGTCGATGGTTTTCCGCGGCTTTATGCCGCCGATGCGCGCCGGGCAAGAATAGCCATGCTGTTCCTGACGGTCATCCTGGCGGTACCAGTGCTGCGTGAGCTAAGAAAAAGCGACGCGCTACGCCGCGTCGTTGGGTGGGCCGAGCGCCGCGAATCTCACTATGCGGACAGCGATCCAACGCCGGCAGCGCAGTTCGCGGCGGTGCGGCAATTGCTCGCCGACGAACCGACAGAAATCGGCCTCCTGGCCGACGGCCAATGTATCGACATGGTGCTGGCCGCCGGCCGCCGACCTTGGCTGAACGACTCGTACCTTTACATGCTGTTGGTGGGCAACGGCGCTCTCGATGCCGCGGAACTCATCGAACAGATTCGCGGCGGGCGAATCCACTGGCTGTTTTTACACCAGCCGATTGAGGCCCATCTGCAGGCGGTCGATCGCCAATCGAATCTTTGGCCGCCTGAAGTGCTGCGCTGCTTGGAGGAACACTTTCAACCGGTGGCGTCGCCTGACGGATTATTCGTTTACCGGAGGCAACAGCCACGGCCGAGCTAACTTGCAGCGTTGGCCCGCCGTGCCGAGGGGGCCGGCGGCATTTCCTCGGGCGGGGCCGCCGGAGTCGTGATAGGTTCCAGCTCGGGCAGTGGCTGAACGCCTTCGTCAATCACGTGAGGCGGCGTGATCGTGGGCAACGCCGGCGCTAGGGCGGAGGCCGGCGACGGGCACGGACACTGTTGACCACTGCAAAGCGGGCAATTTCGTTTGCCAAAGCAGGAATCGCGCAGCGACCGCGTGGCCACATAGATGCGATCGCCCGGCATGACTTGATAGTTCGTCGTGGTGTCGCCCAGTTGCACAATCTGCCGATAGCAGACGGGCAATACGGTGCGGCAACCATCGGGTCGCGACGGGCGGCTGAGAATGATGTTGCACATGGAGGCTCGGTCGCCCAGTCCGCCCGCCGCGATCAGGGCGTCGAGCACCGTTTCGCGGCCAATCAGCGGAAACGAGCCGGGCGAATTCACCTCGCCCAGCACGTAGTACACCGCGCTTTGCGGATTCACCAGGCGGACATTGACCGGATCGACTGGGCCAGTTTCGACCATGCGGATCGCGGCCATGACGTCGGCCTCGACCTGTTCGATGGTTTTGCCCGCCACGATCAGCCGCCCATAACGAGCGAGGTCAATCGTGCCGTCGGGCAGGATCGTTTGATCGGCGGGGAAGCGCACCGGCGCGTCGAGCGTTGTCGGCTCGACGATCAGCATGTCGCCCGGCTGCAGGATGTATTCCGAGAGAACGGTTTTGTCGAGCTCGCGGGGAATGGGAACGCGGCGGGACACCTCGCGGCGGACCAAGTCGGTGGATTTCAGCAGATGATCGCCGGTCGGAAAGAGAGTAATCATGCCGCCCGAGCTAGAGCATCCGCCCAGAGCCAGACAGGCCAACATGCCAATGCGAGCCGAAAAGCAGATCGTCGCACGCGCCGTGTTCATGCCGTTTCCCCCCGTGAGTCAGCCTCCGCGTTATGTTGCTCATAATCGGCAACGTCGGCAAAGGCGGTACAACACGAATGTCCGGGCCGTCGAAGTCCCCCCGGTTTACCATCGCCGAGTTTGCGGGGCGGGCAAAATGCGGCAAGAACGCCAAAGCGGCCTGACTGGGAGGGGCTCGTTTCACTCGGCATTATTCCTAAGGCTTGGGATCGTTAAAGCCAATGACCGCAGACGCGGCTATACTCGCCAACAGTAAGGCCGCGGTTTCCACTCTCAGAATGCGCGGACCAAGCGAAACCATTTGCCAGCCATGCGACGCGGCGCTATGCCGTTCACCCTCGGTCCAACCGCCCTCGGGGCCAACCGCAAAAACCAACGATGAGGCAAGGCGGGAAGTTCGCCAGCCATCGAGCAAGTTGCCAACGTCTTCGCTGCCAGACGGATCGGCCATCACCCGCCGATCACCGAGCACAGCGACGGCGGCGCAAAAGCCGGTCCACGGCTGCGGCGCCGCGATTTCCATCAAGCGATTGCGGCCGCATTGCTTCGAGGCTTCGACCACGGTGCGGCGCAAGCGGGACAGCGCATTATCAACCGGCTGTGCCACCCCGCGGTCGGTGATCAATGGCACGAGTCGCTGAACGCCCAGTTCCACCGATTTTTCGACGAGCCAGCGCTGTCGTTCGCTTTTCGGCAATGCGACGGCCAACGTTACAGCGACGCCCTGCTCGCGATCCATTTCGCGCTGCTCGAGCAGCTCCAGCGCAATTTCACCACGCTGGACAGCGGCCACGCGCGCCAGCCATTCGCAGCCGCCGCCGTCGAAGACGATGATTTCGTCGCCCGGCTTGACGCGCATCACCTTGGCCAGGTGGTGCGCCTCGTCGCCGCGCAGCACGGCACGAGCGGCATCGACGGGCGGCGTTACAAAATATCGGTCGGGCATAAGAGCGATTACACTGTATCGTCGTCTCCGCGGGGTGCAAGGATTCCATCAAGCGGCGCAAGAAGCTGGCGCCGGCGGTCGAGCATGCGCGACGACGAATGGATGAGCCACGCGGCTTCCGGCGAATTGCATCCGCCCGAGGTGTTGATAGCCCAGGCGCTGCTTGATCGAGTCGATCGTCACCAGCCCGCAGTTTTTGAATAAGCGAGGTGATTGACTCAAGCGATCGCTAGAGCAACCGATCATGGTCGCGAGCAGCGTGCAAAATGCGTAAAACTTGCAAGCACTCGTCCGTCACCCGATAGTAGATTGCATACGCCCCAGCGCTTTGCCGCCTTACATCGCCGAATCGCCGCGTTCGCATCAACTCGCCAATGCCGGGGTGCCGCGCGAGCAGCCCAAACAAATCTTCTGTTTCATCGAGCCAACGAATGGCGGCGGAGAGATTATCGGTCGCAATCTACTCAACGATTTGCTGAAGGTCGGTTTCCGCCTCTATGGTATGCAGCACACGCAGCATCGCGATTAGCCGCGCGCGTTGCGATCGGCCACCTCACGGGCAACTTGACGTAGCCGCGCCCAATCATCGGTCTCCAGCCGGCGCAAGCGACCGGCATCCGCCGAGATGATTGCTTGCTCGACTCTTTCCAGGTGCTCGTCCGGCACAGTACACATCACTGTACGTTAACACCTGACCAATGCAGCGGCAAGAGCCAAAGCAGTTCGAGCGACCAGTTCAGTCATGACCGTTTCACCTTCTCGTATCGGGCGGTTTCCGATCTCGGCGGGTACGCCGCGCTTACTCTCCGGCCTGGGTGGCGCGCGAAGGTTTCCTGGCTGCGGGAACGATCTCCGAGTCCGGTGCTGCCGGGCTTGTATCGAGCGGATTGGCTTCGTGCGACTCCGCGTCGGCCAGCGCTCGCTCAATCGCCAGCCCCAAGCGCGATCCGAGGCCTTCGGCCTGGTGATAATAACGCGATTGGGCATCGTGCCACGCAATGCGGCCGTCGGCGCCGATAACATAGATCACGGGCGCCAACGCCTGAACGCGGCCTAGCCCATAACCGTTGGGCCAGGCGATTCCATGTTCTTCGACGAACAACTCCGCGATTTCACGATCTTGCGTCGTATAACCGCGAAAGATAACTCCTTGATCTTTAAACTGCTGGTGGACCTGAACCAGGTCGGGCGCCGCATCGCGGCAAATCGGTCACAACTCGTTCCAAATGTCGACGACAGTCACCTTACCCAAAGCTTCGTCGCCGTCTGGATCGCCGTTCAGCCAGCCTTCCGGAGTGAAGCTCGGAAGTTTGTCCCCGACCCCTTCGTCCAACACCGATCCGGGGACCGACAGGGTTGACATCTTCGTATACAGCCGGGCAATCGCGGGATCAATTCTCGGAATCGGTGGAACGTATTCCCGCAGCCCAAACCACCAGGCTGCCAACAGCATCGACAGGACGGACGACAGGCCGAGCGACCATGCCGCCCGAGGCGACAGACTCCGCCCCTGGTAGCGCCCTTGGCGGCGAAGGTACAGCCCGACGATCAAAACAACCACCCCTACCCCAGCCAGCGCGATCAACACCGGCTGCGCAGCCAAGTTGGCTCGCATTTGCCTCTCCCTTGATAACAGCGGCCGTTCCGGCGACCGCCCGACGCCAGCATCAAACCAACGCGACTTTCGGCAGATCGGCAGGTGCCGAAGTCGCCGACGATCATTCAGTGGCCCGGGCGACGCCAAGGTTACAGCCCTGCGGCGACGGCCTCGGATCAGCAAAAGGCGGTCGATTTCACAGTCGGCTCGGTTCGCGGCGTCGGCGTGTAGCGGCCCGTTGCATCGAAGAAAAAAGTGATCGCATCGCTCCCGAAATCGCCTGCCTCGTCGCGGATGCGCGTCTCGAGGCGGTGCTCGCCTTTGGAAAGCCGATCGCGTGATAAACCGCAGTTCCACTCGTCGGCGGCCACTCGCTCCAGCCCGAACCAATCGCCACCATCGAGCCGGCCCTGGGCCTGCTTGATCGGGCTGCGCGACCACACGCGAACGCGCATAGAGTCGTCGCCGCTGACGATATGCCGCGGGCCGGTGGCCAGCAGTAAATTGCGGGGATGCGTGATCAGCACGAGCGGGCCGCGCTGGTCGAGCGAACGATATGTCGCCGCCAGATCGTCGCCGCATAAACACGCGAGCGTAAAACCGGGTGGGCCGCCTTCGGGATCACCGATCGAGCGAGTTGTGATCGAAATATTTCGGCCGTCATTGGCAATCTGGCCGTAGTGCGTGTGCCCGGTAAAGATGGCCGCAATCGAGCGTGTTTGCACGATCTCGCGCCAGGCCGCGACACCCGGTCCCGCGAATTGTTCATACACCTTGAAGGGATAGTGGTGCTGAAAGACGATCACCGGTTCGTCGCGCTCGGCGGCGGAAACGACTTCGTTGCGAAACCAAATGATCTGGTCGTCGGAAAAACCCAGCGGCTGATGCTCCAGCGTATTGAGACGCACAAAGCGAAATCCGGCCAAAGACGATGCTCCGTAGGTCTGGCCCACATAGCGGCGGAAGCGCTCGGCGGCCGAATCTTCGTAAACATCGTGATCGCCCACCAGTACTTCGAACGGCACGCGCAGTCTTCCGCAAACTTCCTTAAACAAGCGGAATTGGTCGTCGGTGGCGTGTTGCACATTATCGCCAATGAACTGCACAAAATCGGGCCGCACCAGTTCGTTGACTTCATCGGTCATCCACAGCGCGGCCCGATGATTGTCGAGGCCGGCCTCGGTCAGATGCAAATCGCCGGGGACCGCAAAGACAATAGGAGGGTTGTGCATGGGGCGAGATCCTGAAATCGTGAACGTATTACTGCGCAGGCCTTACGCTCGACGTCTGTAGGGAACGGACTCCGTGCCGTTCCGTGAATTGCGAACTCACGTCAGCAGCAACCAACTGATGCCCAGAATCGTCGAGAGAATGGTCAACGGAACGCCCACCTTCAGATATTCAAAAAAGCCCAACTCCGTGCCCGAGCGGCGGGCACTCTCGACCACAATCAGGTTGGCCACCGAGCCGAGCAGCGTCAGGTTGCCGGCCAAGGTGCTCGACATGGCCAACGCCAACCAGGCCTGCTCTTGCTGCGGAATGACCTCGATCAGCGGCTTGAAGAGCAACACCGCCGGAACATTCGACACCAGGTTCGACAGCGCCACCGACAGGGCGCTAACCATCACGACAGGCGACTGGCGGACCGCGTCCCAGCGTTCGAGCCCCCAGGCACGGACCACGTGCAGCTCGAAGGCGTGAACCACCACAAACAGCCCGCTGAACATGATCAAGAGGGGCCAGTCGATGGTGCGATAGATTTTGTCACGTCGCGTGCGGTCGAACATCAGCAAAGCCGCCGCAGCCAGCGCCACCAAGGCGATGGGCTGCCCGGCAAAAAACAGCGCCACCGTGCCCAACGTCACCACTACGCTTTTGACGAGCAGCGGCCGATGTACCCGCGGGCGGCGCAACCGCTCGGACGGGACCGCGGCGATGGTTTGCCCAAGCTGCTTGCGATAGACCAACGCGACAATCACAAAATTCAAAATCAAGCCAGCCGCCGCGATGGGCGCCAACCGCGTGCAAAACCGCAGATACGAAATGCCCGACAGCGAACCGATGATGATGTTTTGCGGGTTGCCGGTGATGGTGGCCACCGAGCCGACGTTCGAGGCGGTCGCTAGCCCGATCAGATAAGGAACCGGCGGCCGCTTGAGCCGGCGGCAAAGCCCCAGCACCAGCGGTGTCATCGACACGCACACCACGTCGTTCACCAGAAACGCCGAGAGCACGCCCGACAGCCCAATCGTCATCGCCAGCAGCGTTTTTGGCCCACCGAAGTGCGTGGCGATCTGCTGCGTCGCCAACGCAAAGAAGCCGGAAAGTTGCAAGTAGGCCACCACCACCATCATGCCGAACAACAGCACGATGGTCTCATAGTCGATGCTTTGGACGGCCTGGCG
The DNA here is from genome assembly GCA_025927475.1 of Pirellulales bacterium. GTDB lineage: Bacteria > Planctomycetota > Planctomycetia > Pirellulales > JAICIG01 > JAICLL01. Next base: position 3,723 of record JAICLL010000102.1, on the reverse strand, counting down.
AAACGTGAGCGAACCGGCGCAGAGCATGGCCGCCGCGCCGGCCAGGGCAATGCCGGCGCGGTCCATGCGCAAACCCGGCACCCGGCCCAACGCCAGCCCCAAATAAGTCAAAGCAAAGATGGCCGCGGTGATCGAAGCGGCGGCATCAGTGGTCGGCATGACGGACCTCGGGACGAATGGCGAGCGCCTCGCCGGAGACAAGCTCCAGGGCGGGCGATGGCAAAGCGAGTTCGGCCTCGCCGGGCGAGGCGGCGCCGGCGGCCCTCAACGACTCGGGCACAAAGGCGATCAAGGCCAGCGTGGCGCCTCCGCCCACGACCGCCAGTGCGCCGAACAGCCCGCGATAACCCCAGGCATCGACCACCTGAGCCGCCACAGCCGGCCCCAGAGCCGAGCCGAACACCAGCGAGCTGCCCACAATGGCCTGGGCCTCGCTCGCCCGCCGGGCGTCGCCCAACCGGTCGATCACCCATGCCCCCGCCAACACCGAGAATAAGCCGCTGGCCACGCCGTCGAGCACCTGAATCGTCACAATCTGCCACGCCGTGCCCGCCACGGCGATCAGCACCAATCGTAGGGCCATGGTCAACCAGCCGGCAATGAGCAATGGGCGGCGGCCGATGCGGTCGGCCAGGTATCCCGCCGGCCAAGCCATCACCATCCAGGTGAGCATGCTGATGACGAAGGCGTAGGCGAGCATGCGGTCTGGCGCGTGCAAGTCGCGCTTCAAAAATAGCCCCAAGTAGACGCCGCCCGGCGCATTGCAAAAGTGAAACAGCACCATCACGGCCACGAATGCCCAGAGCCCCCGATCGTAGCCCGATCGCCTGGCCGCCGATCGTACCGCAAGGGCATCGTGGTTGACCAGATCAGTCATTTGCCGCCTCGCCAGCCGGTTTTGGTCTTGAAGAAAAAAGCAGGCCACCACCGCCAGACTTTGGATCACCGCCAGCCAGGTGAGAATTGAGCCGACGCCATGCCGTTCGGCCCACAATCCGCCGACCAGGGCCACCGCCACCACGCCGATCGGGCGAAACAGCCGCAGCGCACCCAGCGCCGCGCCCACGCGGTCGGGCGCGGCCAGCGTGGCAGCCTCGGCCCCGGAAAGACTTTCGACCAATGCCCGGCAAATGCCGTTTTCGGCGAACAGAACCACCAGCACGCCCAGCGCCAGCACACCGTGGCCGGCGGGCAAAAGAATGGTCGAAGCGGCCAGCAGCACCAGCGCGGCCAGCAAGAACGGTTTTCGCCATTGCAAACGGTCGGCCCACAAGCCGATGGGGAACTGGGCCAGCGCCGTCAGAGCCGCCAGCGTCGAGACAACGCCGATCTGCCGGTCGGACAATCCCTTTTCGGCCAGGTAGAGCGGCAGAAAGGGCAGCGTAAAGCCGATGCCGGCCATGCCCAGCATGTAAGCGCCATACAGCCCGATGCGGTTGCGAAGGTTCATCACGTTACCTGGAGTCTCATTCGGTGGACCAATGTTTTTGGCGATGTGGCTTTCGCAACCGGCATGCCTGCGAAGCTGAGCGGCGAGACCCAACGCGGTGCGGACAAATGAAGCCTCACCGTCTTGTCGAGCAGAAATGCCGTGACAGCCAAGACATAAGCGCCGCGGCGCGCTCGAGCGGCGAAGCGCGAATCAATGCTTAGGGTCGGCTAGCGGCGGCCCATACGTCGAAACATGGGCACGAATCCCCCGCGCTCACCGGGAGATTGTCGCCCGCCGAGGCAACCCAATCGAAGCGGGGAAGTGTGATTGGCGTTCAGAATCGGATAAGCTCAGTAGTGACGCGCGGCGTCGGCCTGCTGGCGGGGAAGACAGCGCATTTGCCTTTCTGCTGGAGACTTTAACATGAACCGTCGCCAATGGATCGCCGCTCAAGCCGCCGCACTGGCCGGCGCAACTGCCCGCGGTGAAAATCAAACGGGCGTCCAGGGCGCCGCTCCGCTGACGATCACCGGCGTAACGGTCACGCCGGTCGCCCTGCCCGATCCTCCGCTGCTGGCCGCCAGCGGCTGCCACGGCCCCTACTTTCTGCGGAACATCGTCGAGCTTCACACCGACGGCGGCGTGGTCGGAATCGGCGAGACCCACGGCGGCGAGCGGGTGACCGCGGCGCTGGCGAAGGCGAGCGAAATCGTCGTCGGGCAAAACGCCTTCGCCTATCGCCGCTTCGCGCCGGCTTTAAAGGCGCTTTCGGAATCGTGCTATGCCGGCATCGAGCTGGCCTGTCTCGACGCCTGCGGCCGCGCGACGGGCCGGCGGTTGTGCGAATTGCTGGGCGGCCCCGTTCGTGAGGAGGTCGAGTTTGCCGCGTACCTTTTCTTTCGCTATGCCGCCGATCGCAAGGAACTCTTGGCCGATCGCCGCATCCTCGACGATCGCGCGTCGGCGGGGCGGGCACTCGATGCCTGGGGCGAGGTGCGTACGCCCGACGCCATGGCCGACTTGGCCGAGGGCTTCCGCAAACGATGGGGTTTTCGCGTCTTCAAGCTCAAGGCGGGCGTACTGCCGCCCGAGATCGAATTGGCCGCCCTGGGCGCGATGGCCGAGCGACTGGGCGAGGGTTGCCTGCTGCGGATCGATCCCAACGCCCGCTGGAAGGCCGAAACGGCCGTGCGCATCGGGCAAGCGCTTAAGTCGCTGCCATTGGAGTATTACGAAGATCCGGTGGCCGGGCAGGCGGCGATGGCCGAGGTGCGTGCCGCGACCGGTCTGCCGATGAGCACCAACATGTGCGTGACGCGGTTCGCGCATCTGGCTGAGGCGTTTCGCCTGCGCCCGATCGACGTGCTGTTGTGCGACCATCATTATTTTGGCGGCATGTTGGGTTGCCTGGCGTTGGGTCCCGTGGCCGACGCGGCTGGCTGGCGATTGAGCCAGCACAGCAATAGCCATTGCGGCGTGACGATGGCGGCGATGATTCACCTGGCTTCGTCGCTCGGGCAGCTTACGCTGGCTAGCGACACGCATTATCCGTGGCTGCCCGACGACGCCGACATCATCGCCGGCCCGAAACTGCCGATCCGCGATGGCCATATGCGGGTGCCCGACGGGCCAGGGCTAGGCATCGAGCTTGACCACGATCGGCTGGCACGGGCGCACGAGATTTACGAGCGCTGCGGCATGCGCACCCGCGACGACGCCGGAACCATGCGCCTGGTCGAGCCGGGCTGGACCGGCGACAAGCTATAAAAGGACTCTCGGAACGTTTTTGAGGACCAAATGGCCGTCTCTGGAACCTGAAACCGGTTGGCCCCGGGCGGCGTTCGCGTTAGAATCGGTGTATGGAAGAGATCACAACGACTTCGGAATCTGAAATCCTCGCCGACATCATTGCGCCTGAGCAAGGCGACTTGACAGCCGAAGTCGCCCAAGCTGTGTTGCGCTGGAAGTTTACAGACCGGGCGCTTTCGCGGATGAACGAACTGGCCCAAAGTAACAGCAAGGGAACCATCACGGCTCAGGAGCGACAACAGCTCGAAAAGTATCTCCGCGTCGGAAACCTGATAAACATTGTTCAGGCCAAAGCGAGGCTGTCGCTCAAGTCCGCCGGTCATTCGGACGCATAAGCGATGGCACTACAAGGGCGCCAATGTTGCCGGCTACGATCCGGCGAGCGACGAGCCGCAACCGCTCTTCAATCCACGTCTCGAAGACCGGGATGAGCACTTCGCCTGGGATGGTCCGGTTCTTCGGGGCAAAACACCGATCGGCCG
>JAICLL010000111.1 GCA_025927475.1 Pirellulales bacterium | reverse complement strand
GTGTCGCACCGTGGGGCGGAAAATGCGGGGCGGCACCGACCCTGGCGGAAAAGGGGGGGCCTCGCTGCGCTGGGCCCACCCTACAGACTTAGGATGGTGGCTGGGGCATTTGCCGAACTTGACCATCAAACCGGATCACACGCGGAGCGAAAGGCGACAAGGCCGCTCGCGCTACGATGGCCGAGAGGTCGCGTGATGCGCGCCGCCTCTCGGCCATCGCGGTGATCCCTGAGTCACCGGGGCGGCGATGAACCGCCACCCCGGTGCTCAGTCATAAAGCTCCATCGCGAAGCACCTGCCGGAGCGGCCGACCCAGAGACCGCTGGCCCAACAGGCTCACTGCTCCGACCCAGGAGGGAGGGTCGCGCACCCGATTCCCGCAAACCAGGCACGCTGACGATGGAGCTTTTCAATGATTTCGTTCGGGGGCCAACTCCGTGTTTTGTTGCTGAAGCCAATCCGTGGTTCACGCACTCGCACGATACAGCCGCTCGGGCGCCAGCGACTCATACAGCCACTGCCGAGCCACCTGCCGATCGTCGAATTCAGACGGCTCACCGCCGGCCGCTTGGCCGGGCTCACATCGGTTGCCGGCAATCAAGACGCAATCGCCCGGCTGAGCTTGGGCCAGCGCCCAGGCGATCGCTTCGCGGCGGTCGTCGCCGGCGGGCATCGCCAGATCGGCGGCAGTTTCGACCGCGCGACCCAGCCGCCCGTGCTTTGGCTTAGCGCGGTCGCTGCTCGCGTCGAAGACGCAAATCAAACGACCGCTGGTGACTGCTCGCAAGGTATCCAGGCAACGGCGCACCGCGCCGGCGGTGCGGGCGCGGTCGACAAACACGCTGAACGGTTGCCCGCACTCCAGACGCTCCAACCTGCCGGGCACACGCTGGATTGCCTCGAGACCGCGCACAATCGTCGGCAGGTCGATCGAATAGGTTAAACCGACCGCGGCGGCGACCAGGCAGTTGTAAATGTTCTGACTGCCGATCAACGCAGTTCGCACCGGAATCGTTTCGCCTCCGACCGACAGCAAAAACGTTTGTTCGCTGGTCAACTGCTCTAGCGGCAAGGCGGTTACTTCGGCCGCTACGTGTACGCCCACGCTGAGCACCGGTCCGTCAAGCCGTGCCAGCAAGCCTTCGGCCAGCGGATCGTCTCCATTGACCACTGCGAACCCTTCGGGCAGCAGATGATCGAACAACCCAACCTGGCCGTTCTTTCGTGAGGAGTGTTGAGAATGCGGGCGAGGGTGTGAGCTCGTAACGCAAGCCACGTCGAAACCGAGCCCCGCCACGTGCTGCCGATCGAGGCCGCCGCTGGAGATTTCCATCACCGCGTGGGTGCAACCGGTCGCGGCCATGCGGGCCATCCACTGAGCCATCACGGGCGGCGGTGGCGTCGTCCGCCGTGCATTCTGCCAAGTGTCGCCGTCGAAATACCCCAGCGCGCCCAAGACTCCAGACCGCATGCCGCCAGCCGCCAGCACCGCGGCCGTCAGATAACTGGTCGTTGTTCTGCCCCGCGTGCCCGCGATGCCGACCAGTTTCAGTTTTTGCGCGGGATTGCCGGCCAACGCCTGGCAAATCCGGCCGTAGGCCTGGTGAACATCATCGACCAGGCACAGCGGCACCCTATCGCCGGGAACCCTGTCGCCGCGAATCGGGCCACCGGCCACGGGACGATCGGTCAAGACCGCGGCGGCGCCGCGCCGAATGGCCTCGGCCACCATCGCATGGCCATTGCCGTTCTTGCCCGGCAGCGCCACAAACAGATCGCCTGGTCGGCAGTGGCGGCTATCGGCGCAGCAACAATGTACGTAGACATCGCCCGAGTCGAAGACCGCATTGGGCAAATGCTGACGTAAGCTGATTCCGCGAGCCGGCTGGGCCCAATCGATCATGGCGTAAGGCCTCCGTGCCTTGCTGCCGAAGCGAATTGCGTGGGAGGGCGGGTGAATTGCGGGCGGGATTGTCGCAGTTTTCCGCCCGGTGTCAAGGCAGGTTTCGTCGCGGAATTCTCGTGGTCTCCGGCGACCCGATGATCGTGGAGGTGAAGGCGGCCGGCACGACTTGAACGGACGACGGTGCAAAGCCGGGCCTAAGCCGATGGCTCGACGGCCCAGAGGCCGTGACGCTGGGCTTTGTCGAAGAGCGTCGCACGGGGCATGCCGAGCAGCTTGGCCGCCTTCGACAGATTGCCGTCGGCGCGGTCGAGCGCCTCTTGGATCAGACCGCGTTCGAGCTTGCCCATCAGCTCGTCGTAGGCTTGCGCGCTTTTCGATTCGGACAAAAACCGCTGGGCAAGCTGGCGAATCGTTTGATCGGTCGCGTCGAGTCGCGCCGGCTGACCATAGCCTTGCCCGCCCAGCGCCGAACGGATGTCGTCGACGCCGATCGGATGCCCCGCCGTAAAGATCATTGCCCGGTGGATGCAGTGCTCCAGCTCGCGGACGTTGCCCGGCCAGGCGTGAGCGCGGATCAAGGCCATTGCCTCTTCGGTGAGCGGCGGCTCGGGCATGCGCAGCTCACGCGCGAAACGCTGCAAGAAGAAGCCGGTGAGTTTCTCCAGGTCTTCGCGGCGCTCGCGCAGCGGCGGCAGCCAGATGGTGACCACATTGAGCCGGTGGAACAGGTCTTCGCGGAACTCTCCGTCGGCAATGGCCTGCTCCAGATTGCGGTTGGTGGCCGCCAACACGCGCACGTCTGCCCGAATAGTTTCGTTGGCGCCGATGCGTTGCAGAGTTTTTTCTTGCAACACGCGCAACAGCTTGGCCTGAATGGCGCCCGAGACATCGCCGATTTCGTCGAGCAGCACGGTGCCGCCGTGGGCCTGCTCCAGCTTGCCGATGCGCTGGTCGTAAGCGCCGGTGAACGCGCCGCGCACAAAGCCAAACAGCTCCGACTCGAGCAAGGCTTCGGGAATGGCCACGCAGTTGATAATGTAATATGCCCGGTCGGCCCGGCGGCTGTGCTGATAGATGGCACGGGCGACCAGCTCCTTGCCGGTGCCCGACTCGCCACGAATGAGCACGGTGGCATCAGTGGCGGCCACGCGGCCGATGGCTTTGTAAACGGCCTGCATGGCCGGGCTTTGGCCCACAATGGCGTCGGCGCCGGGCGGCACGGTAGCGGGGTCGAGCGTTACCTCGCGCTCCATCGCCCGAGCCGCCTGCAAGGCCCGCTCGATGGCGGCCAGCATTTCCGGCGGTTTGAACGGCTTGAGCTGATAGTCGAAGGCCCCGCGCTTGGTCGCCTCGATGGCCGTTTCCATCGTGCCTTGCCCGGTCATGATGATCACCGGCAGCCGGGCGCGCCCTTGCTTGATGCGTTCGAGGGCGTCGAGGCCGTTCATGCCCGGCATACAAATATCGAGCACCACCGCCTGCGGCGGAGTTTCATCGAGCAGCGCAAAGGCGGCGTCGGCGCTGCCGGCGCTGACCATTTCATGACCGCGCGTGGCCAGCAGTTTTTCAAACCCGGCCAATACATTGGCTTCATCGTCGACCACCAAAATTCGGCTCATGCGGCCTCCTGATTGAGTTCTCTGTTCTGCATTGCAACTGGAGCTTTGTCGTCACCGGTTTCTGCGGCCACGGGCGTCCAAACTGCGAAACACGTTCCCGACGCCGACGACGACTCGAGCACCAATCGCCCGCGGTGTCTGGCCATAATGCTAGCCGCGATGCAAAGGCCCAGGCCAGTCCCCCGGTCCTTGGTGCTGAAAAAGGGCTCGAAGATGCGCGCGGCGGCTTCGGGCGGAATGCCGCCGCCCGAATCGCAAACCCGGATCACTACCATCGCCGCCCCGCCGACATCCGACTCGACCACCGCCGACAAAGCAATCTGTCCGCCCGCCGGGCAGGCGTCCAGCGCGTTGTCGAGCAAGTTGATCAGCACTTGCTTAATCTGATGCGCGTCGGCCATCATGGGCGGCAAGGCCGCGGCCGCCTGCTGGTGCAACTGCACCTTCCGCTCTTGAAAACGATGCTCCATGAGCTGTAAAGTCGCGTCGAGCAGGGGCCCTACCTCGCAAGGGGCCAGCCGGGCTTCGGGCGGGCGCGAAAACTCCAAAAAATTGCGCACCACGGCTTCCAGCCGCGAAAGCTCGTCTTCGACCACTCCAAACGCATCGTCGACGTCGGGACGGGCCATCACTTCGCCGCGGATCCAGAATAACCACATTTTGATCGACGTCAGCGGGTTGCGGATTTCGTGGGCCACGCTGGCAGCCAGCTTGCCGACCGAGGCCAACTTTTCGGCATTTCGCAGCTCGATGCGATTACGTTCGAGAGTCGTCCGCGCGTCGGCCACGCCCGACATCAACAGCCGCAGGTGCGCTCCGACGGCCTCCAGGTCGTCTTCTTCGGTCGAGGAATTGTCGGGCCAGTCGGGGCTGAAGCCACGGGCTTCGGCCAGCATTTGCCGCAACGGCCTGAGCACCCCCTGGGCGAATTGCCAAAACAGCGCGGTGCCCGCGCACAGCGTCAACAACACGCACGCGCCCACCAGCCAAGTGTCGTGGCGGATCTGCCGGCTGGCCTGATCGGCCATCTCGTTGATAAACCGCACGTTGGCGGCGTGAAATTTCTTCGAGAGCCGGTCGGCCTCTTTGTGCAGCGGCAGAACATCGCGCAACAGCACTCGGCGGGCGGTTTCCTCGTCGCCCTGGTCGAACAACGTAATGACTTCATTGCGCTTCGTGTCGTAGCGGGCAAACTCAACCAGCAACTCGTCGAGAATCAGAAACTCGTCGGGCCGCAAGGCGGTTTTGCGCGCCGTGGCATAGCAGCGGTCGAACCTCGGCTTGCTCTTGGCAAGCTCGTCGATCCAGCGGGGATTGCCATGATCGAGAATATACGACGATACGAATCCGCGCTGCTCCAGCAGGGCCACCTCCAGATCGTCGGCGGCCTGCAAACTGGGCAGGTTGTCGCGGACACTCTTGACCATGACCTGCCCAAGTCGCCAGGCGGCCATCAGGGCCACGCCGCTACTCAACAGAGCCAGGGCCAAGACGCCCAGGATCGAGATGGAGATTTTGGTCGAGAGTCTTCGCGGCATCGCCAACGCCTTTTTATGCGGAAACACGGTGGAAAATCGACCCTTCTGCCTACCATGCGCCGTGCCGCACAGTAAAGTGGGGCAACCTGGCTCGCAGCCGAAGTAGATCTCAACTGGCCCTTTTCCGACCGTTGGACCGCAACCCGTGGAAAAGCGGGCGGCCGGCAAAATAGAGAAACCCGGGAAACGCGGCGGATTGATCGGAGAGCCTCATTTCGGCTACATCGGCATAAGCCCGGAGTCCGACAAATGAGGAAGAGGCAACCTAGCTTTCCAACTCTGCGTGTCCGGCGTTTCAGTAGAATGATTGCCAAACCCGGCCGATTCGTGATTGCGGCGGTTTTCGCAGCCTTCTGGCTGTGCGGGCCGAGGGCCGCGCAGGCGCAGTTGATCGGGCTGGTCGATGAAATCATCCTCATTTCCAAGGGCATCACCGCCAAGGCCAGCCGGCGCGGGGCATCGGTCTTGGGGCAGGCGCCCGGAGCGGGCGAAAACCCTTTCATGACGCCGCAAGGTGGTCGAGGCAGGCCGATGGCCCAGCGGGCCAATCCTGCTCGATCGACGGCCAGTTTTCGCCAGCCCGATCGCGGCGTGCTCTCGTCCATCTCCACACCCGGACCTAAATTGTCCCGCGGTGTGGCCCCGTTGGCGTCCTCCCAGCCGCAACGCCCCACCCTGGAAGCGGTGCCGTTGTTCGGGCCGCTCGAATTGCCCCAAGGAGAGATTGAAGGGCCGCCCAACGGTCTGACCCTCGAACAAGCCGTCGAACGGCTGGTGCGTGAGAATGCCGGCCTGCGCTCGAAGGCCTTCGAAATTCCCCAAGCCCGCGCCGACGAACTCACCGCCGGCCTGCGCGGAAACCCACTCTACTTTCTGTCCGCGTCGAACGTCCCTTACTCGCCTTATTCCGCGGCGCGGCCCGGCAACAACGACTACTCAATCAGCGTCATTCAACCGTTGGACCTGAACCATAAGCGCAAGGCCCGCGCCCAGGCGGCGGCGCAGGCCACTCGTGTGCTGGAAGCACAGTATCAAGACGCCGTGCGGATGGCGATTGACGATCTCTATCTGACCTATCTGGATGTGGTCGTGGCTCGTGAAACGGTTTATTACGCCCAGACCAGCCTGAAAGGCGCTGAAGCGCTGATGGAAAAGGCCGAGGTGCAACTGCAGCAAGGGGCCGTTACCGAGCCCGACTTGTTGAACGTCGGCATTCAGCGCGATGCGGCTCAAGTGGGACTCGAGCAAGCACGGGCGCAACTGCTGGAGGCCAAACACGCGCTGGCGGCACTGTTGAACATTCCCTCGCAGGCCGCCGCGCAGCTCGAGCTGCGCGGTTCGCTGCACGACTCGGGGCCGCGCCCGCCGGGCCATGACGAACTCGTGCGCATGGCGTTGTTCGCCCGGCCCGACCTGGCGGCGTTTCGGCTGGGCATTCAGCGTGCCCGTGCCGACGCCCGGGCCGCCGGCAAAGAGTGGTTCGAAGACGTCTTCGTCATTTATTCGCCTTACCAATTCCAGAACAACCGGCCCGTCGGCGGACTCAACGCCACCAGTTATTCGTTCGGCGTGCTGGGCTCGATTCCGCTGTTCGATCGACGGCAGGGCGAAGTGCGTCGGGCGAATCTGAACGTCGTGCAGTCGCGCGTCGCGCTGGTGGACATCGAGCGAACCGTGCAGGCCGATGTGGAACGGGCCGCCGTCGAATACGAAGCGAGCCGCCGAGCGGTTGAGCGCATCGAGCATGCCATTTTGCCCGCCAGCCGGCGGGTGCGCGACAGCGTTTACCGGCTTTACACGAGCGGCGAAAAGAGCGTGATCGACTATCTGAACGCCCAAAAAGACCACAACGAAATCGTGCGGCAATACCGCGATGCGTTGATCCGTCATCGCCGCAGCATGTTGCGGCTGAACACGGCGGTCGGGCAACGCATCTTGCCGTAGACCGACTGATACCAACCGCATTCTCGCCAACGCCCGTTCACACGACTCCAAAGGCGACCATCGCCTCGGCCACGCGCGTGAAGCCGACGATGTTGGCCCCGATCAGATAGTTGCCGGGACTGCCGAATTCGGCGGCCGTCTCGTAGCAGGCGCGGTGAATCTCGGTCATGATGGCATGCAGCCGCTGCTCGGTGTACTCGAAGGTCCACGCATCGCGGCTGGCGTTCTGCTGCATCTCGAGGGCCGACGTGGCCACGCCGCCGGCATTGGCCGCCTTGCCGGGACCAAACGCCACGCCCGCCTCCAGAAAAATCCGCGCACCCTCGGGCGTCGTCGGCATGTTGGCGCCCTCGCCCACCGCCACGCAGCCGTTGGCCACCAACCGCCGAGCGGCGGACGCATCGAGTTCGTTCTGGGTGGCAGAGGGCATCGCCACCTGGCAGGGAATGTCCCAAATGCAACCGCCCGGAATATAACGGGCGTCGCGGTGCACGTCGGCGTATGCCGAGATCCGCCGCCGTTCGACCTCTTTCAGTTGCTTGAGCGTCGCCACGTCGATGCCGCGCTCGTGATAGATCACGCCGTCGGAATCGGAGCAGGCCACCACTTTGCCGCCGAGTTGCTCGATCTTCTCGACCGTATAAATGGCCACATTGCCCGAGCCCGAAACCACACAAACTTTGCCTTCGAGCGATTCTCCCCGGACCTTCAACATCTCGTCGACAAAGTAGGCGGCGCCGTAGCCGGTGGCCTCGCGCCGAACCAGTGCTCCGCCCCAATGCGGGCTTTTGCCGGTCAGCACGCCCGATTCATAGCGGTTGGTCATTCGCTTGTATTGTCCGAACAGGTAGCCGATCTCGCGGGCGCCGACGCCGATGTCGCCGGCGGGCACGTCGGTGTATTCGCCCAAATGCCGATGCAGCTCGGTCATGAAGCTTTGACAAAAGCGCATCACCTCGTCATCCGATTTCCCCTTGGGATCGAAATCGGCGCCGCCCTTGGCGCCGCCAATGGGCAGGCCCGTCAGAGCGTTTTTGAAGATCTGCTCGAAGCCCAGGAACTTGACGATGCCCAGATAGACCGAGGGGTGGAACCGCAGCCCGCCTTTGTATGGCCCTAGCGCGCTATTGAATTGCACGCGAAAGCCGCGGTTGATTTGCACCTCGCCGCGGTCGTCTTGCCAGGGCACGCGAAAGATGATCTGCCGCTCCGGTTCGCAGATGCGCTCGATGATCTTGTGCTCGGCGTACTGCGGATATTTCCGCAAGACGGGGGCCAACGTGCCGATGACCTCGTTGACCGCCTGATGGAATTCGCTTTCTCCCGGATTGCGTCGAACGACTTGCTGATAAATCTGCTCGATTTTTTCTTCAATGCTTGACACGACGGTTCCTGCTTCCCTTTTTCGATGTGGACACCCAGGATACACGCTGGCGGGCGCGAATTAAAGGTCCGCCCGAAAAGATCTAACGGTCCGCCCGGCCGGCAATTGGGGCCAGCGGACGTTCGAGCGTCGGCGGGGGACCGGCCCGCGGAGGGGCTTCACGCGGTGGCCCGGCCTGGGGGATGCGAAGCTCAAGGCCGACCGGCAAGAGATCGGGATTGCGCAAGCGATCGCGATTGGCCGCAAACAGCTCCCAGAACCGCTCACCTGAACCGAGATAACGGGCAGCCAGCGACGAGAGCGTGTCGCCTTTGCGGACCCGGTGCATCAACGGCGCCGCCTCGCTCATCGAGATTTCGGAGGGTTCGTCCTGGCGTGGCGGAATTTCCTGGGCACTCGGCTCAGCACGCAGCGGCGGCGCTTTTCGCGAGGGCCGCCAGGCGTCGGCCCCGGCCCACGGCGCGGCGGATTCGCCAAACAGCGGCTCAGCGGTAATCCGCTCGCGATGCCCCGCGATTGCGAGATCGTTGTCCTCATCGACCGGTTCAAGGCGATCGAGCAAATGCGGCAGCTCGACCGGTTCGTCGGGCACGCTGACGGGGGAAGCGTCGAGCGTCGCTTGTCGATGCGGCGGGATCGGGCGGTGCCGGGCCGGGGCGGCGCCACCCGAACCGGGCCGGCGACTCTCGCCGCGCGACAACAGCGCCACCGCGATGCCCACGGCGAGCACGCCGCAGGCCACCGCTAGTTTCTTGCTTCGACGCATGGCCGCGCACTCGACCTTACCCGCAAACACAACCTGCCGCTCGCCTTCGGCGGCATCACACATCTCTATGCTTCGGCGCGCCGCCGTCCGGTAATGACGCCAATGCCCGTCGGCCGCACCGGCGGAACATCTGTCAAAGTCAGTGCAAGTGGTTGACAACTCGCTAGCTTCGGTACGCCAGGCGGCGCAGGGCGTCGAGCAAGATTTGCCGCTCGTTCAGATCGTCTTCGGCGGCGGTGGGCAGCGTGAGCAGATCGGAAAAAAGTGCCACGTCGTCGAGCGTGCCGGTTTCCGCCAGCAACTGCGCCGCTTTCGCGCGCACCGGCGGGCTGACGTCGGCCAGTCGCAGGCGGAGGCCGTCAAGATTTTCCGCTTCCGCGACTAGGTAGTCGCTGAGCGCTTGCGTAATCTGGTCGTCACCGCCGGCGGCGATTCGCTCGCGCCAGGCGCGCAGGGCATAGTTGATCGCCTGATCGCCGCGACATCGAAGCAGCAAGCGCACCGAAGCGCAATCGGCCCGTCGTGAATCAGACAGCCGTTTGCAAAGCCAGGCCAGGGCGGCCCGTGGCAAATAGGGCGATTCGTCCAACGCCGCCGCGATGGCATAACGCACGCCGATGCGGTATCGCAGCGCTCTCGATAGCCGACTCAGCGTGGCAGGCGAGATTTCCGGCCGGGCGACGGGCTCTTCAAAATTGCCGCGGCTCGCTGTCTCGCCCGTTGCATCGTCTTGAACAGCCCGCAGATGGCTCAGGATTTCGCCCACGCGGCGGTTGGCTTCGAGCTGGTTCTTCACGCCGCTGACCGTCGATTGCCGCAGATGATGGTGGACCACAATGGCGCGGTCGTTCCAGTAGACATCGGCGGTGCGCAGAAACCGGGCGGGCCGCCCGGCGACGGGCGAATCGCCATAGCGGCCGATGAGATAATCGAGCAGTTGCAACTGCATCTCGCGGGTTTGCTCGGGCGTGCCGCCCGCCGCCAGCCACTGGCGCCGCAAGCGCCAATCTTCGATCAGGGTTCGGTCTGCGGTGGTGGCTGACATAGGCCCATTGTCTCTAGAGCGCCGACCCAACGTAAATCATTCGGCGATTTGAATCGGTGCGTCAACGGGGCATCCGAACGATATTGCAAGGAAGCTGAAACCCAGCAGCAATACGGCAAACAGCAGCACGAGCGCCGACCATACTCGTCCCAACCATGAAAACCTGGGCGCCGCCAGGTTGAAGCCGATCAACAGCGCCGCGTCCAGGGCCAAGGGAACCGCGAGCGTATAATAGAAGTTGACAAAGTAGCTGGAGAGGTTGACGACCAGGACCGTTGCCGCCGGCAGGTCCGCGTCGGTGGCTGAGAAAAACTCGATAAACCGCGGAGCGGCTACCATCATCACCAGGCAGACTACCGCGGTCGCGAGGAGATGCGCGGCCCAGGCGCCGGAGGCCAGCACGAGCGCGCTTGCAAGAGGTCTTCGTTCGGCCATTGCTTAACTTTCAGTTTGTCATGCGCTTTTCAGTTTTTGATAGATGCGAGTAGGGTAGCATGAATCCATATCTAGCGCCGAGCGATTCACATGGCGATGCCGAGCCGGCTCGATCGCGGTTTCAGTCAGCTTCTCGAGGAGCAGTGCGGGGCATGGTGTTTGGCGGCAAGTGGGCGCTATTCTCCGTCGGCCCGATCGTGGCATTGAGTTGGGTTGGAGTGATTGGACTGACGATTTACCGATATTCAAGCAGCGCCTTCCCGCCCGAGCAGTTGCCGACCGTGGTGATGGCGCTGATAAGCATCTTATTCGCAAGCCTTGCGCTGCTGCTGGCTGCTGTCGTTGGGGCGGCGTGCGCCGGCGCTGCCATTAGGGGGCTAGCTGGGCTCGCCACTTATCAGCGGGCCCGGCACGGCTCTCACACTAGCCATTGAGCCACCTTTCCTCAGCCGGGGCATCGCCCAAGCTCCGCCCCAGCCACCGTCGGTTCGGTCGCGACCGGCAAGTCCTGCAAGCGCTCGTCAGTTAACCGACCAATTCGCGAATGGGCTCGCCGCGGTCCAGCAACGCCAGCGGCCGGCCGCGGTGATCGGGAAACATGATTGCTTGGGCATCGATGCCCAGATGATGATAAACCGTCGCAGCCACATCCTGCGGATCGAGCGGCCGGTCGATCACGTGCTCTCCCCGCGCGCTGGAACGCCCGATGGCCTGACCCATCTTCATGCCGCCGCAGCCGAACAGTACGCTGAAGGTGTTGCCCCAGTGGTCGCGGCCCGCGTTGGCGTTCATCCGGGGCGTGCGGCCAAACTCGCCCATCGCCACCAGCAAGGTTCGCTCGTAAAGGCCGCGCTCGATCAGGTCGCTCACCAAGGCCGCGATCGCCCGGTCGAGCGGGGGCACCAGCAGCCGGGCTCCCTCTTCGGTCTTATATTGGCCCGGCGAACCATGATGATCCCAGGGCACGCAATTGACAGTCACGAACGTCACGCCATGTTCGACCAGCCGCCGCGCCATCAGTGCGCTCTGCCCAAAAGTGTGACGCCCGTAGCGCGCTCGCACCGTCTCGGGTTCTTGGGCGATGTCGAAGGCCTCGCGTGCGGCGGGCCCCGTAAGCAGCTCGAAGGCAGTCTGTTGAAATTGATCGAGAGCGCCCATTTCGCCGTCGCCGGCGCGCCGCAGCCGATCGAGATCGGCCACCATCTCGCGGCGCTGCGCGATGCGCTGGAGCGTCAAGCCGCGGGTCAGCGTCAGGTTGGCGACGCCGAACTTCTTTTCATTGGGGTCGGAGTTGACGACAAACGGATTCCACCGCACACCCAGATACGCGGCGTAATGGAACAGATTATCGGTGCCGCCGCGCAGATGCGGCACGGCCACGTAGGGCGGCAAGCCCGCCTGATTCGCTCCTCGCAGCCGCGCCACCGCCGAACCTAACGCCGGCCGCCGCTGCTGCGTGTTGTCGGGTGCGTTGAAGGCCGGTCCCTCGAAGCCCGTCAGCATCCAGTGGTTGCCCTTGGTGTGATCGCCGGAACCATGATTGACCGTCCTCACCACCGCCAGCCGGTCCATCAATCTGGCTTGCTCGGGCATCAGTTCGCTGAACTGAATGCCGGCGACGCTGGTGCCGATGGCGGTTAAGGGACCGCGATATTCGGCCGGGGCACGAGGCTTGGGATCCCAGGTCTCCATGTGACCAGGCCCGCCGCTGAGCCAAAACAAGATGACACTGGTGCGATCGGCCGCGGGCCGCGCGGCGCCGGTGGCCTGAAGCCGCAACAAATCTGCCAGCGTCAGCCCGCCGATGCCCAGCGCGCCCGCCTGTAAAAAGCTGCGGCGGCTCGACTGACCAAGAGAACTTGTGGTGCTCATCCGGGCATTCCGCGGTGGGAGAATTACCTTTGCATGTTATCACACATGTTCATACCCGCTTATGATAGCCAATCTGGCGGCGGCCTAAAAGCGCCGCTTGCCCGACGCGGAACCAACGAGTAACCTGCCAATAGGCTTCCTCGGCAATCAATCCGGCGAGACAACACACCTGCGAGACCACCACGATGGCATTTGCAAAACCGATGGCGGCGCTGCTCGGCGTCCTGGCAATTTTCACCGCGGCAATTTTCACTGTGGCTGGGGCGGCTGAGCCGGCCGCCGCAAAGCAACTCTTCAACGGCAAAGATCTGGAGGGCTGGCAACATATCGGGCCCGGCCGGTTCGTGCTCGAAGATGGCTTGCTGAAGACCGAGGGCGGCATGGGCCTGCTCTGGTACACCAAAGAAAAGTTTGGCGACTGCGTGTTGCGGGTGGTCTACAAAACCTCGAAAGCCAGCGACAACTCCGGCGTTTATGTTCGCATCGCCGATAAGCCCATGGATCCCTGGTACGCGGTGCATCACGGCTACGAAGTGCAGATTGCCGAGGGGGCGGGCGCCGCGGCCTACCGGACCACCGGCGCGGTCTATACGTTTGCCGAAGCCAAAGCCAAGCCGTCTAAAAAGCCGGGTGAGTGGAACACGCTGGAAGTGACGCTCAAGGGCGACCGCGTGCAGACGACCATCAACGGCGTCGACGTGGCCGACTTCGATTCCAGGAATCCACCGCCCGAGCTGGCCAAGCGCGGCGGCCAGGGCGACCCCGAAGCCGGCCCGCGCCCCACGTCGGGCTACATCGGACTGCAAAACCATGACGATCGCTGCACGGTTTATTTTAAGGAAGTTTCCGTTCGGCCGTTGCCGGAGAAATAGGACGTAAGGAGCCATTCATGCGACGACGTGAGTTTTTGGCCGCCACCGCCGCTGCCCTGGGCCCCGGCCTGTTGCCCGGGGCGCTCGTGGCCGCGGGCGATGGGCCGTCGGCCGGCCATGCCTGCGGCGCTACCTACGCCACGCCGGCAGATGCCCAGCGCTCGCCGCGCGAAAAACTGCTCTATGCGACCGCCTTGTACGTGGGCAGCAACGAACGGCAGCCCGACTACCTGGCTACCGTCGACGTCGATCCCAAGTCGCCGACCTATTCGCAGGTGGTCCATCGGCTGCCGATGCCGCAGCCGGGCGACGAGCTGCACCACTTTGGCTGGAACGCTTGCAGTAGTTGCCATGGCGATCCGGAGAAATCGCGGCGGTTTCTGGTGTTGCCCGGCTTGCTTTCGGGGCGCATCCATATCGTCGACGCCGCCGAAGCGGCCCGGCCCAAGTTGCACCACGTCATCGAACCCGGCGAGATCGTCTCCCAAACGGGTCTGACTGCTCCGCACACCGTGCATTGCCTGCCCAGCGGCGAGATCATGCTCTCGATGCTCGGCAACGGACAGGGCGAGGGCCCCGGCGGCTTTCTGCTGCTCGATCAGGACTTTCAGATTGCCGGGCGTTGGGAAAAACCTTCCGCTGCCATGAAGTTCAATTACGACTTCTGGTATCAACCGCGGCACAATGTGATGGTCAGCAGCGAATGGGCCGCCCCGAAAACCTTCCGGCAAGGCTTTCAGCTCGAAGACGTCAAGGCGGGCAAATACGGCAGCCGCTTGCACTTTTGGGACTGGCAAGAGCGGCGGCTCGCGCAGTCGATCGACTTAGGCGCCGAGGGACTGATTCCGCTTGAAGTCCGATTCCACCACCAGCCCGACAGTCCACAGGGCTTTGTCGGGGCGGCCCTGTCCAGCAGCATGTGGCATTGGCGGCGAGCGGGCGACGAATGGAAAGCCGACAAGATCATTCAGGTCGAACCCGTCGAGACCAAGAGCTGGCCGTTCCCCGTGCCCGGCCTGATCACCGACCTGGTGCTGTCGCTCGACGACCGGTTTTTGTATTTTTCGAATTGGCTGCACGGCGACATCCGCCAGTATGACGTGAGCGATCCTGCCCGACCCAAGCTCACCGGGCAGGTTTGGTTGGGCGGCGCGATCGGCAAGCCGTCGCAGTTGCGCTCGCGCGAGGCGACGGGCGGGCCGCAAATGTTGCAACTCAGTTTGGACGAGCGCCGGCTCTATGTGACCAATTCGCTCTATAGCAGTTGGGACAACCAGTTTTATCCGCAGATGGCGAAGACGGGCAGCTACCTATTGCAGATCGACTGCGACACCGACCGCGGCGGGATGAGCATCAACCACGACTTCTACGTCGATTTCGGCCGCGAGCCGAACGGCCCCGCGCGTGCCCATGAGGTGCGTTTTCCCGGCGGCGATTGCACCTCGGATATTTGGATTTAGTGGCTGGCGGCTGGGGCAGAGCCTTGGCGATGCCCGGTTTGGTGAAGGGCTGCCGCTGTGGGTCGGCGCAATGTTCTGGGTTTGGACGTTTTTCTTTGGTACCGCGCCAAATCCGGCCCCTGCCGGGTAAGAGCCCGCGCCGCCGGCGAAATCAGTACGCGTGGCTCAAACAGTCGGCCGCCCCTTTCGCCGCGTGGCGGCTGCTTTTACACTACGACTTCATAAAACCGCCACCCCCTGGAGACACCCACGCAATGGCCAAAAAGCCCGGCAACTATCGCTTCAGTTTCGGTCCCTGGAATATCTCGATGGGGGCCGATCCGTTTGGCCCGGTCGTGCGCAAGGAAGTGGCCTTTGCCAAGAAGGTGCGGGAATACAAAAAGCTGGGCTTCGACTATGTGCAATTGCACGACGACGACGTCGTGCCCGCCGATTGGGACGCCGCGGCAACCACGCGCGGCGTCGCCAAGGTCCGGCAACTTCTGGCCAGCGAGGGACTGAAAGGCGAGTTCATTGCTCCGCGGCTGTGGGAAGACCCGCGCACCATCGATGGCGCCTATACGGCCAACAGCGCTTCCGCACGGCGTTATGCCCGCGACCGCTCGCGCCGCGCCGTCGATATCGCCAACATGCTGGGCATCGATCTGATCGTGCTGTGGCCCGCTCGTGAAGGGACCTACATCCGCGAGGCCAAAGACCCCATCGCCGCCACCGGACTGATGGTCGACGCCGTCAACGACATGCTCGAGCACGATCCGAACATCCGCATCGTCGGCGAGATGAAGCCGAACGAACCGATGGATCAGGCCTACTGCCCGACGGTCGGGCATTTCATGGGCCTCTGCTATCGCACCGCGGATCCCAAGCGCGTGGGCGTACTCATCGAAAGCGCCCACAGCATCCTGGCCGGACTCGACCCCTCCGACGACATGGCCTATGCCCTCTGGCACGGCAAGCTGTGGGGCGTTCACCTGAACGATCAGAACGGCCTGAAGTATGACCAGGACAAAACCTTCGGCTCGGTTGATCTGCGGCGGGCGTTTAACCAGGTGTGGGTGCTCGACCGCGCGGGATATTACGACATCGGCGTGGTGGGGCTCGACATTAAGGCCATGCGCACCACCAAGCAGATCGACGAGACGCGCCATTTGGCCAATAGCCTGCGTGTGTTTCAGCATCTGTTGAAGCTGGTGCGCAGCGTCGATGCCAGCCGCGTCGAGGCGTTGCGTGGCGCGCGCGATTACGAGGGCCTGGAGCTGTACATCATGGAGCACTTGCTTGGGCGGTGAAGCAGCCCGCCCGGATGTACGTGTTATGACCAGCAGCATTGAAATCGTCCGGTCCGACCTGCCTAACGGCCGGTTCCGCGCGGTCTTGTTCGACTTCGACGGCACGCTGTCGCTCATCCGCCGCAACTGGCAGGATGTCATGATTCCCATGATGGTCGACGCGCTGGCCGCCACCGGCAGCGGCGAGCCGCGCGAGGAACTCTACGCGCACGTCGAAGAGTTTGTCATGCGGCTCAATGGCAAGCAAACCATTTATCAGATGATGCAGTTGGCCGACGAGGTGCGGGCGCGTGGAGGCGAACCGCGGGCGCCGCTCGATTACAAGCGGCAATATCATGAATTGCTTTGGGCGCGCATCAGCCATCGCGTGGCCGGGCTGAAAGATGGCTCGTTCGCGCCGGAAGAGCTAACCGTGCCTGGCACGCACCAGTTGCTCGATCGGCTGGCCCGCCGTGGCCTGACGCTGTGGTTGGCTTCGGGCACCGACCTGCATTTTGTGCAAGACGAATTGCGGGCGTTGCGGCTCGATGGCTATTTCGGGCCGCGCGTCTATGGCGCGCTCGACGACCATCGGGCGTTCTCGAAAGCCTTAATCATCGAACGCATGCTGGCCGAGATGAGCGTTTCGGGCGACGAGCTGCTGGCCTTTGGCGACGGCTTTGTCGAGATCGAAGAGACGCGGCGCGCCGGCGGCGTGGCCGTGGGAGTTGCCAGCGAGGAAGAGACACGCCAGGGCGTGAACGCCTGGAAGCGCCAGCGGCTGCTGCGGGCAGGCGCCGACCTGATTATCGGCGATTACCGCTGCCAGGACGAACTGTTGCAACTGCTTGGGCTGTGAACAAAGGCGAATCGTCCGGTTATGCCAGCGGATCGTCGAGCGAATCGAGGCCGAGCGTGTCGATGGGCTGCGAAAGCGGGTCGTCAGGCGCGGGCGTCGATGGCGGACGGTCGGTCGGGCGGACGACAATCCGCGTGCCGCGGACTTCGACCACCTGCACCCATTGGCCTTTTTCGATGGCGATGCCCTCGCTCAGGGCGTCGTAGCTGCGGCCGTCGATCACCACCGCGCCGCTGGGCAGCATCAGGCTCTTGGCCTCACCGACGCGGCCCATAAGGCTCTTGAGCATTCTGCGGTCGCCGAAATCGGGCAGCAGGTCGTCGTTGGTCGGCACGCCAAGCAAGATGCGCCGGCCCATCGTGGTTTCGGGCCACCAGTGCAGCGCGGCGATGAGCACGGCGGGCCCCGCGATGACTGCCACGCCGAGAAAGCTCAGCCCATACCACGGGCCGCGATAGAACGCCAAGCCGATGGCGCTGAACACCGACATCAGCGACAAGAATCCGATCACGCCGCCCGAAGGAACGAACACCTCGAGCACGGCCAGCGAGAAACCAACCAACATCAAGACGGCGGCCCAGGCCAGCGGGTCTAACATGGCGAGCGCCTCAACTTAACTCACGGACGACGACGCGGTGCCCCCGCACTTCAACCACTTCGACCGCGCAGCCTCGATCGACAAACTCACCGTCGGTCAGCACGTCGACCAATTGATCGCCGAAGCGTGCCTTGCCGCTGGGCACCAGCGGCGTGAAGCTGGTGCCCCGCGCGCCCAGCAAGTGGTCGAGCTGCGCCAGCGCCTCGCGCTCGGTAATCCGCGAAAGCTCTTCATCGGTGGGCGGGGTCAGCACCATACGATTGAACATGGGGGCGTGCGGCAGATAACGCCGCATCAGCACGGCGGCGGCCACGGTGCCGATGCCGGCGCCGGTGATCACCAGCAGGCTGTTGCGCAGTTGCTGCAGTTGATATTCATTGCGGGGCAGCACAAAGGTTTGGCTGGCCAAAACCAGCGAGCCAATGATCATCAGGCCGCCCGCCAGTCCGAACAGCCCAAAGCCGGGCAGCACGAACACTTCCAGCGCCAAGCAAGTCACGCCGGCTACAAAGAGCAGCACCTCGAGCCAACCGGCCGTGCCGCCCAGGTAGGCGCTCCAAAAATAGAGCAAGAAGCACAGCGCCGCGATCAGCCCGCCCAGGCCGATGCCCGGCGACTGCAGTTCAGCATACAACGCCGCGAAACCGAGCAACAATAAGAAGATCGAGACGCCTGGCGAGTTCAAGGCGTCGATCAGGAAGTCGGCCCAGTTGGGTTCGGCCAGCCGCAAGTCGTCTTGCAAGCCGTACAACGCCTTGAGCCCCTCGAAGTCGTCGACGACCGCGTCGGCCAGGCCGAACTCCAGCGCCTCATCGCCATTGACCTGAAAGCGCTTGTCGGGCGCGGTGACGGCTTGTCCACGCTGCCATTGAGCGGCGTCGTTGAGGCGGGCCGCTTCGGCTTCCGTGAAATAATCGACTAGCCCGTCGGTTTGCCTTTGGTAGCGATAGACCACCGTTTTCGGATCGACCATGGCGGCGGCGAGTCCGGGCGAATGGTGCTTTTCGTGCGCGACGGCGGCGATGGCTTCGGCCATGGTGCTGCGTTCATCGTCTGGCATCGGGTCGTCGCCGGCCCCGCCCAACACCGCTCGGGGCCGCATGACGATCTGGTCGCACGCCAAGGCCAGGAACGCGGCGTCGCCCAGGGCCTCGTTGGCGATGTATGCCACGGTGCGGCGCTGAGCGCTGTCGAGCGACTTCAGATAATTAGCCAGATTGATGCTGTCGCTCGGCGAGCCACCGGGGCTGTCGATCCACAGGCAGATCAAGTTGGCATCGTGGTCGCGGATTTGCTTCTCGACCAGCGTTTGCACCTGATCGGTGGCGCTCGTCGAGATGGGGCCTTTGATGTCGATGCGCACCGGTTCGAGCGAACCCAACAGCGAAAGATCGTCTTGCACCGAGTTGGCCGGCAAGCCCAGCGCCTTCGCCACGGCGGCTCGATCGCCGGCCAGAAAGCTGGCAAGCCCCAGGTCACGCGCCTGCTGGCCGCCGAAGATTCCCGGCTTGCCCGACGCAATCAGCACCTCGGACTTGGCGATCTTCTTCTGGCGCTTCAGTTCCGCAAGCCGGTCTTGCCGCACAAACTCGCGGCTGACGTCGGTCTCGACCAATTGAAGCTCGATCGACTTGTCGAGCATTTTCAAGGCCACATCGGCGGGCACGGTTTTGTTGCTGTTGGCAATCTCGACATAGGCGCTTTTCAGCGATGGCGTGATGACGTCTTCGCTCTTGCCCGCGTCGCCGAGCTTCGCGTCTTCGCTCATGATGATTTCTTCACAAGCCATCGCCACCAGCACGGCATGCCCCGTGATGGTTTCCGGCAGATAAGCGACCGTGGTGGCGCCGTTGAGACTGTCTCCCGATAGGTAACGGGCCAGGTCGTGGGCTTTGCCAAACTCGCTGTCGCCGGGCTGAATTTCGAAGATCAACACGGGCCATTGGCCTTTTTGCTTGGCCTTTTTGATGGTGTCTGCCACGGCCCGCCGTAGCCGGTTTTCGACCCGGTCGTTAATTGGCTGGCCAATGACGATGAGTTGGCCGACCCGTTCGCGCTGATCGCCCTTGGCTGGCGGCAGCGGGGGAGCTTCGTCCTCGGCAGGGACGACCGCCGCGGCGTCAGCCTGGTTCGCCTGGTCAGCTTCCGCCGCGTGCGCTGCGAAAGCGAAGCCCGCGGCGACCAGCGCGATCGCCAGGCGAATCGTTGAGATTTTCGGCAAGTCGACTCCGTACTGATTCAGCATTGGGCCTCCGGGCGCATTGCGGCGCTTGCCCAGCGACGCGCGGCTGGCTCGAGAGGCGAACTTCTCGGCGAGTTGGCCGCGCAAGTAATTGGCCAGTTTGGCCTTTTGACCGCTTAGATTATAAAGCGGTGGCGCGGCGAGTCAAATTGGCGCCTGCGGGGCGGCCAGTAAAGTCGCGTCTGGTAAATGTTTGGGAGCTATTTCCGCGCCTCCGGCCGCTTGAGGCGCAGCGTCTGAAGGTCCGAGGGCGGCGGCGCCGGACGACCGGCTTGCGCCTTTGGGGCCTCTTCGACCACGCGCTCCCAGCCATCGGGCAGCGGCGGAAGATCAAAATCTCGAATGATCTTCTTCCAGAGGCTGTTGATGGTGTAATCATCGAACTTGTAGGTGGTTCGATTGCCCTCGGGCAGCTCCAAGAGCAGGGCGCGAGGCAGCATGGTTTTTTCGTCCAAAATGATTGACGCCTGCTGATAATTCGCGCGGTCTTCCACATATTTGGGCACGGCGTCGAGCCAGATTTCCTTGCCCACGGCCCTCGGCGCGGTGCTGACCCGCAGCCAATAGCGGCGGCGCATCTGCTCGGCCGACGCGCCGAACAGAAACGGCAGCGGCCCGTTCGAAATGGCGCTGCCCTTCAGTTCCTTGGGCAGCCGGCGCTCGTAAAGCTTTTTATGGTCATGGTTGAATTCATACACGGCCTGGCCATCGCAGACCCAGTAGGCGCCTTCGCGCGGCTCGAACGTAACGTTTTTGGAGTTCTTCAGGCTTTCGCTCGTGGCCTGCTGCATGATGTGGTACACGCCGCGATCGGGGGCGGCAAACTTAATCTCGCCGCGACTCACTCGACTCGGCTTGGCCGGATCGCCGGCTGCCGTAGGACCGTTGCCAAAGATAAAATCGTATTCCCACATCGTAAACGTGCAGGTGAGCGTTTTGATCGACGAACTTTTCTTTTCCCAGGCGGCCAACACCAGATCGAGCGTGGCTTGTTGTTGCTCGTCGAGTTGCCAGGGGGCGCGGGGGGCTCTCGGCTGCGGGACAAAGTTGCCCAGCCGGCCAGAGGCGTGTGGTTCTCGCTTGGCCGGGGCAGCCCGATTCCGAGGTGGCGCGGTTGCGCGCGGCTCGCTCTGAGGACGGCGGCTGGCGGGGGCGGCCTTCATCCGCCTCGGTGATGTTTCTTGGCCCGCGGCATGCGAGTTCGCAGCCAGGAAGGCCATAAGCAAAATGACGCGAATATTCGCTCGGTGGTAGCGCAGCGGCATGCAGAGTGTCCCTAGAATCTCGGTCGGGCGGCGAATGGTAGCAGATGGAGCGGAGTTTCCCTAGCCCGAATCGGCCTCAAATGCGGAGGGGTGCATAAGGGGAATTGTTTTTTAGGCAGCGCACATTTGTGGATGGTCTTGGGGTGGTTCCCTTCACCCGGTAGTTGATTTCTTTAATCAGCGATTCAATCATCGACGACGAGACAGGGAGCCCAGCGCGGCGATACGCTGGATAGTTCATCCGCGCTCGATTGTTCTCTAGGTAAGTGATGGTGGTTTGAAGGACC
>JAICLL010000103.1 GCA_025927475.1 Pirellulales bacterium | reverse complement strand
GCATAAAGCCGGATGGTGGCGGGGCGAAATCGTCACTCGGGCGCAATCGGCATTCTCGGCGGCGCGGTGGACCACCTGAGGGCCACTTCGTCCGGCGTGAGGCCGTAGGCGGCGTTCACGAGGTCGCTGAGGCGATGCTCAAGGTGAGACCTGCCGCGGTATGATCCGTGGCCGCCGCCCGCCACGACCCGAGCTTGTCTCGGTCGGGCGATGACTGAACGCTAGAGGCCAACCCCGCGCGCAATCCCTTCGTTGGCATGCTGGCCGCCGCTCCGCGGCGGCCAGCAGGCCAACGACCCAACAAGGGGGTTTTTTCGCGCGGCGTTTCTAGCGTTCAATCATCGCCCCACCGGCATAAAGCCGGATGGTGGCGGCGCGAACACCGCCACGGATGACGGTAGGCGAAGCCAGTAGGGCTCGAAATGGAAACAGCGCGCCGCAGTTCAAATGTCATCGCCTACCGGCTATCCTTGTCGTTGGCTGCGTCGCCGGAAAATTTGCCATGAGAGGCGAGATCACATGAGCACCTATTTGGCTACATGGAACCCGAAGAATTGGAGTTGGACCGACCTTGCACACCGCCGTACCCATGCCGTTTGTAACCGGTCTGCCGCCTATCAGCGACCAAATACCGGCGGACAATCTGAATCCGAGTGCTGTGCCTGCGCTTGCATAAGCAAAGGTTGATGCTTCGCCACGGCGACACAACCTCCCTCGCGTTTGGATGTTGCGTCACGCGAGTGAGGAGAGCGGCCCTTGTTCTTCCCAAGCAATCACCAGCCGCCAACCGCCAACCACCAGCCTCACGCCGCGTGTGGCGCCGGGGCGCGCGCGGCGGCGATAGGCGCGGTAGCCTTCAAACGTCCGTGCGGAAAGCGCGCACGGTGCGCCGCCAACACGACGTCGGCGCAGCCCTCGATGCCAAGCTGAGAGGAGTTGACGACCAGATCGTAGAGCGTCATGTCGTCGATGTCGCGGTGGAAATAGGTCCGCACAAACGAAGCGCGGCGGGCGTGCGTCTCGGCCAGCGTCCGTCGAGCGACCGACTTCGAGACTCCGTGCCGCTGGACAATCCGCTCGACGCGGTCGTGCACGTCGGCCACCACGCGCACCACCAGGCCCTGCTTGCGAGGCAAAAAGAAATGAGTGCCGCGGCCCACGAACACCGCCGGTCCCTCGGCCGCCGCTGCCCGAACCACCTTGCGCAAATAACAGAGGTAGGCGTTTTGGCTGATCAGGTCGTGGCTGAGCAAATGGCCCAACGCCTCGTACAAAAAGCTGGGCCGGGCCTCGTCGAGCATGTCTAAGATCGCATGACGAACGCCAAACCGCCGCTCGATGCGCTCCATGAGCTCGCTATCGAGCACCGGCCAAGCGAGCCGCTCGCCCACGATTCGGGCAATCGCGCTGCCGCCCGATCCCGGCAGCCGCGTGATCACGAGAAACGGATGCCGCGGCGGCGGTGACGAATGGTCGCCGAAGTCCGATTGCCAATGGGGCAGGTGGTGATGCAAGGCGTTTTCGACCGTATCCAACATGATGACTTCTCCTGCCGGGCGCGTGCCGGCTGTTGTCGCTCCCCTGCAAACCGCCGGTTTCGCTATGCAAGGGCCATGCCGCCTGCAACTGGCCCCGTGTTTGCTTCAAGCCGCCTTGGCCGAATTGACCAAACGGCCTCTTCACCGCAGTTCCGCGTCTGTTCTGGATGAAAATCGGCAACCAACGTGGTATGGTAAAGTGATACGCATTGCCGCCGACCCGCCCGACCTTGATTGGACGGAGCCAGAAACTGTTCAACGTGGACATCACCTGTCCACTCCGCTGCCCGCCTCGCAAAGCTTTCCCATGAATGCCAAATTCGTCTTGCGCGTGACGGCGCCGATGATCGGCGTCAGCCTGCTGTTGCTGACCGTGGGTGCGGGATCGGCCTGGTATGTTCACAGCATGCAAAAGGAAAGTTCGTCGCTGCTTGCCCGCGATATGGCCAGCATGCTGGCGGCCGAAGATCTGGTGATCACCATGCGCGAGGTGCGCGGCAAGCTGAACTTCTTTTTGCGGACGGGCGACCGAAGCTATCTGGACCAGATTCCTCCGCTGCGGCGAGCCACCGACCGACTTTTAAGCACCGCCATGGAATCGGCCCAGGAAGACCGCGAAAAGCAGTTGCTCAAAGAGCTCGACCGAGGTCGGCTGAAGTTCTTTGATGACGTGGAGCGGGCGACCCGCGCCCCGGCGGCAGAGATGCGAGGGCGTCTGGAGACGCTGCTCAACGGCAATGCCTTGCAAGAAGAAATGTTCGAGCCTGCCACCGCCTATGTCGTGTTCCATCGCAAAGAGGTGGCGCGGCGCGGCGAACAAAGCCAGGCCGCGGCAGATCGCATGGGGCTGGGGTTTTTGTTGCTCGGGCTGTGCGGCTCGGCCGCCGGGCTGCTGGCCGGCTTCGGCATTGCCCGCGGCATCAGTCGCTCGATCGTGCAGCTCAGCGTGCCCGTACACGGGGCGGCGGGCAAGCTGAACGAAGTCGTGGGACCGATTACGCTTTCGACCGGTGGAGGCTTTG
Organism: Pirellulales bacterium; assembly: GCA_025927475.1. Classification (GTDB taxonomy): domain Bacteria; phylum Planctomycetota; class Planctomycetia; order Pirellulales; family JAICIG01; genus JAICLL01. Next base: position 19,889 of record JAICLL010000103.1, on the reverse strand, counting down.
AAGAGCTGGAACGGGCGCTGGAAAACATGGCCGACCATATCGGCACGGTGGTCGAGCGGCTCGAACAACGCGAGCGCGAGGTGATGCGCAGCGAACAGCTTGCCGCCGTCGGCCAGTTGGCGGCCGGCGTCGCGCATGAACTGCGCAATCCGCTGATGGCCATGAAGATTCTGGTGCAGGCGGCGGCCGAACGCGACGCCGGCGGCGGCCTGCAAGGGCGCGACCTGGCGGTGGTCGAAGAAGAAATCGGGCGTCTGGAAGAATCGATCCAGTCGCTGCTGGATTTCGCGCGGCCGCCGCAGCCCGCCAAGCGTTTGGTCGATCTGCGAGAGCTGGTGGAACACACCGCCGATCTGGTGTCGGCGCGGGCCGAGCAACAACACGTCGTGCTGCATCGCGATCTGCCGCAGCGCGCCGCCTTGGTTGAGGCCGACGGCGGGCAAATCAAACAGGTCTTGCTCAACTTGCTCTTCAACGCTCTTGATGCCCTGCCGAGCGGTGGGAACGTTTGGATTGAGATCGGCGAGGAGCCTTGCGCGAACGTGCCGGGATACACGCTGCGCGTCATCGACGATGGCAGCGGATTGCCGGCCGAACTGGGCCAGCGCATCTTCGAACCGTTTGTGAGCACCAAGGAAACCGGCACCGGACTTGGGCTGCCCATCTGCCGGCGTGTGGTCGAGGACCACGGCGGGCAGATCAACGCCGACCCGCTGCGCGAGCGGGGCGCCGCCTTCCGGCTTTGGTTGCCACGGGCCGGATCGCCCGAGCCGGCGCGCGATCGCCAGCTCAATTCTTCACGAGATGGCAGAGATTTTGACGGCGGATTCTCAGGAGGCACGGAGCAAACGTATGCCGCGGCTGCTCGTCGTTGACGACGAACCCAATGTACTCTATTCGCTTCAGAAGTGTCTCAGCTCCGATACGCTGGAGGTGGTCACTGCCAAAACGGCGCATGAGGGCATTGGGCTGGTCGCCGAGCGTCTGCCCGACGCGGTGATTCTCGACGTGCGGTTGCCCGACATGTCGGGACTCGACGCCTACGACCGCATCCGCCAGATCGACTCGCGGCTGCCGGTGATTGTGATCACCGCGTTCGCCAAGACCGAAACGGCCATCGAGGCCATGCGTCGCGGGGCGTTCGAATACTTGCTCAAGCCGGTCGACTTTCGCCGGCTGCGCGAGGTGGTGGCCAAGGCGCTCGAGGTGAGCCGGCTGAGCCACGTGCCCGCCGTCATCAGCGACGAAGAGCCGGAGGACATGGCGGGCGACCGCATCGTCGGCTACGCGCCGGCCATGCAAGAGGTGTACAAGGCGATTGGCCGCGTCGCCCCGCAAGACGTAACGGTGCTGATCGTCGGCGAAAGCGGCACCGGCAAAGAGTTGGTCGCGCGCTCGATCTATCACTACAGCCGCCGCAGCCATGCGCCTTTTTTGGCGATCAACTGCGCGGCCATTCCCGAGAACCTGCTCGAAAGCGAATTGTTCGGACACGAGCGAGGCGCCTTTACGGGCGCCGATCAGCGGCGGATCGGAAAATTTGAGCAGGTGAGCGGCGGCACCATCTTTCTGGACGAGATTGCCGACATGAGCAGCGCCACGCAAGCCAAGGTGTTGCGCCTGCTGCAGGAGCAGCGTTTTGAGCGGGTCGGCGCGAACGACACCATTCAGACCGACGTCAGGCTGATCGCCGCCACGAACAAAAACCTGGCCGAGTTGGTCGAGCAAGGCACGTTTCGGCAGGATCTTTTTTACCGGCTGAACGGTTTCATGATTCAGTTGCCGCCTTTGCGTGAACGCCGCGGAGATATTCCGCTGTTGATCGATCATTTTTTGCGAGTGTTCAATCACGAACTGGGCAAAAACATTCGGTCCTTGACGCCCGAAAGCCGCCGATTGCTGGAGGCGCACCATTGGCCGGGCAACGTGCGCGAGCTGCAAAGTGCGATCAAGTTTGGCATGCTGCACGCCACCGGCGAGGTGGTGACGCCCGATTATTTGCCCGAGTCGTGCCGGCCCGCGGGGCCGACGGCGGTCCCGGCGCCGATCCACTCTCCCACCGGGGGCGCCCTGGAGGTAGGACAATACACGCGGCAACTTTTGAACGCCGGCGAGGGAGACGTCTACCGCCTGGTTTCCGCCGCGGTCGATCGGGTGGTGCTGGAAGAAGTCATGCGCCACGTGAAAGGCAATCAGCTTCAGGCGGCGGAACTGCTGGGCATCTCGCGCACGACGCTACGGGCAAAGCTTCGGGCGCAGGGGTTAGCCATCGAAAAGGGTCTTTCGGCCGATGCCGAGCACGCCGAACGCTAGTGCCGGAAACGGATACCACTGCGTTCGGCGTCTGTACGGAACGGACTTTTGCCGTTCCGCAGGGGGCGTATCGGCGTCGATTGTACGAATGCCGGGACTACCGCGGTGCCCCTCTGACTTGATAAACTGATTTTGCCGTCGACCTCACGCGACCTGCCGCCCGGCTATCCTGCGAGAACCATCCATGCCCACCAACGAAGAACTCTATAGCGAAGCCGACAAGCTCAAAGACAGCGGCGATTTGGAAGCCGCCGCCGCCAAGCTCAACGAGCTATTGGCCCAAGATCCGAATTACGCGCTGGCTCACTCGGCCCTGGCCGTTATTTACACGCGGTTGCGCCAACATGACGAAGCCATTCAGCATGCCCTGAAGACCTGCGAGCTGGAACCGAAAGACGCTTTTAGTTTTACGGCCTTGAGCGTCACCTATCAGCGCGCCGGCAGAATTCCCGAGGCCGAAGACGCCATGGCCCGCGCGCGCATGATTCAAGGAGGGCACTAAATGCAAACCTTCGAGGAATTCTTGGGGACGGTTGGCAAGCGAGGTCATGTCAATCTTTTGTTTGAATCAGCGATGTACCATCTGATTGACGAACTCGACCAGATTGTCAAGGTATTGACCGAAGCCGACGTATCCTTCGCCGTGATCGGCGGCATGGCGGTCAATGCGCACCTTATTTCTTGCCAACAAGCCAGTCGGGCGTTTGTCACCAGAGATATCGATCTGCTGGTCCAGCGGAACGATTTGCCGACCATTGAGCAGGCGGCTGAGGCGGCCGGTTACACAGCGCGGAAAATCATGGGTGGGCACATGCTGATCCGTCCGGGGCAGCAACCTGGTGAAGCGGTGCATCTGGTGTTTGCCGGTGAGAGGTCCAGAAGCGACAATCTCTTGCCCCATCCGTCGGTGCATGCGGAAAACAAACAATTGTTCGGCGCGGTTGTTCCCGTGGCCGCGTTGTACGATTTGGTGCAGATGAAGTTGAATTCATATCGCGCCAAGGACTTAGTACACCTGCAAACCCTGGACGCGAGCGGGCTTCTCACGGCGCACATTGAGCGGCAATTGCCCGACGTGCTCAAGGAACGCTTAGTTCGCGCTCGTCAGCAGTTTGCCGCGGAAGAGCCTGACGTTGGCGACGATCAACCCTAAGCCCGATCGAATCGTAGTCCTACTTCATCAATCCGGTAGGGCACGATTTCCTCGCTGCAGGCGCTGCCGCGGTGCTTGGCAATATAGAGCGCTCGGCCCATCCGATTGCCTTCGCGCACCTTGCCCAGGTAAATCAGCGTGTTGGCATTGGCCAGCGCATCGCCTTCGTCGAGCTTGCGCTCAATCAGCTCGTCGAGCATCGCCTCGGGCGATGTGTAGAGCAGCAAACAGCCGATCTGCCGCGGGTCGTAGGCGGCCCGCTGGACCGCGTCGGCATAGGTGCGGAAACGCTCGCGCAGTAGATCGCGGGCCACCCAGTCGTGGTCTTTGCGCAAGACTTGATGATACACGTACTCGAACAATTCAAACTGGATCGAGTCGCTGGGCCGTTCGACCGGCTCAATGCCGTCGATCACCGCCCGCCGCACGCCGCGCGTAAAACTTCCATAGAAAAATGCGATCGTCGCCGTCAGCTTTCGGGCCAGCTCGGCCTGCCAGTCTTGCCAACCTTCGGAATCGAGGTCGCCGCGCGTCATTCGCCGGCCCTGATAGTCGAAAACGTGCAGATAGTCGGTCGCGGGAGAGCCGCGGTCGAAGATCTCATCGGGCGATGGCACGCGGTTCGGATCGGCAACGGACAATGGCCAATCGAACAGACGCTGGGCATAGGCGGCATGGCCTTGAGCATCGCCGCGGCTGCTCATGTCGAACACCACGCCGCTGCGGCCCTCTTGCGCCAAGCCGGCGCGAAGAAAGTGCAAACCGAATTGCGTTTTGCCGATGCCGGTTGTTCCCGACAGCACGGTCAAGGTTCCCGGCAAGAGTCCGCCGCCGAGTAAGTGGTCGAGGCCCTCGATGCCGGTTGAGAGCCGCCCGGCGGCGGTTGGTGCATGATCGCGCATAAGCTCCGTGTTTTGGATAGCCGCAACGAATTCCGAACTACTTTGCTTTCTCCGCCTTCTCGCGGGCAAAGCGATAATAAACTTCCAAGGTCAACACGCCCAAGGCCGTGGTGTAGATTCGCCCGCCCGGGCCACCCCAGCGGCTGTTGGGTTCCCAACTGCCGCGCTGGCATTCTTCGCCGCCGATTTGCAGCTTGTGAACATGATCGCGAATTACCGTGTTCCAACGATTCCACGGATCGCCGCCGGCTTGAAACATGGCCAGTGTGCAGTTGTACCAGGTGTAAAAATCGCTTGCGCCGACGTGGCCGGCGCCCCACAGGCCCTCGGCCTGATCAGCCAAATAGGGCGCCGCCAATTGCACCAGCGGCGATTGTGGCTGGTGCAACACAAACTGATCGACCATCATGCCCACGCCTGTGAGGGCGTCGGTGCCGTAACGCGGCGTCTGATAGTGCGTGCGCCCAGTAAGCTCGTCCGCCTGGTTTTTGAAAAAGGCGACCATCCGCTGTACCGTTTGATCGTCGACTTTGATTTCCGCTTCCAGCGCGGTCTTGAGCGCCAGCATCGACCAGCCCGAGACCGAGCAATCGCTGAGTGCGTTTTTGTTGGGCGTGTAGCGCCAGCCGCCGTCGTCGTGCTGCTGGCTTTCGATAAACTTCACGGCTTTGATGGCCGCCGCCAGGTATTTTTCGTTCGGATGTTGGCCGGCGGCCTTGGCCGTTGCGCACGCCTCGGCCAAGGCGAAGGTGCCGATGGCGTGTTCATACATATACCGCATGTGGTACTTACTGGTTTCGCCCGGCTTTTCGGCCAGCACGTTTTGAGAACCGACGAGTTCGCCCTCAAGCCCTTGCTGGGCGACCATGATGTCGAGTCCGTGGGCCACGTTGTCGGAATACTTATGTTGGTTGAAGTAATAATGTCCGCCGGCCTGAAAGGCGAGCACGGCCAGCCCGGTATCGGCGCCTTCAAACGGTTCGCCGGGTTCGCTGCAGGGATGCTCCTTCTCGCAACGCGAGCCGGCATCGCTGCCCAGGCAATCGGGTCCCCAATGTCCATCTTCGGCCTGGTGACGCGCCAACCACGCCAGTCCCTCGGCGACGCCCGATTCCGATTCGGGCGTGCCGCCGACTTGCGTGATCCATTTTGCTCGATCGGGCTTGGTGCGGGCCGAATAAAGTCCGAGCACCTCCGTCGGCTGCTCGACCGCGACTGCCTTGGGTTCTTCCATCGTGCCTTTGTCGTCAGCCGGTTTCTCGGCGGGCAGCGCCAGCTTCGGCTCGCTGGGCTCGGTCGAGGCGGCGTCAGCCTTGCGAGGCTCCGATTCCGGTTTCGGCTCTGGCTCCGGCGTCGATTTCGCTTTCGGCGTGGCTTTTGCCAAGCGGCGCGGCGCTTCGGGCACCGTCAACTCTTTGGTCGCAGTCCACCAGCCAGCGCGGTATGTCAGCCGCACCTGGTCGCCCGGCTGAATGCCGCTCCAGGGCAATTCGGTCTGTTGCTGCTCGCCCACGTCTTGCGGCGGAAGTTGCGTAAGCATTTCGAGTTGCTGGCCGCCCGCGTCGCTACGGGCGATCAGTTGACCGCCGCTCAGCGGCTCGTATTCCAGCAACAATTTTTGCGGCGACTTTTCGTCGCGCACCAGGCGAATGTTCGCATCGAGCTGCGCGTACTTGAGCACGGCGGCCGCATACCACACGCCCCCGATGAGCATCAGCAACAACAGCAGCCCTACCGCCACGCCAATCGCGCGTCCAATGCCACGGCTCGGCGGCTGGGAATAGGTGCGCGGCGCTTGGCTGGGCGGATTCACGCGCACCGGTCCAGGCGGCGGTGGTCGCTTGATGGCCGGGTGAGCCGCCGTGGCAATCGGTTTGCCGCAGCCGGGATGCGGACATACCGTGGCCGAATCGGGCACCGAACGATGGCAAGCGGGGCAGGACTTCATGGAATTGGGGGTGCTTGGACTCTCACGAGCGTCATCAATACAAACGCAGTACCGTATTGCTGATGGTAATTGTAAAGCGGATAGTCCCACCACGAGCCGTCTTTTTCTTGCAGCCGAAGCAGAATGGTTGCCAGATGGGCTTGCAAACGTGGCCGCAGGCTCGTGGGCAGTTGTTCGATGCACCGCGCCGCATAGTAATGCCCGTAGTAGTAAAAATAACCGGCCACGGAGAACCACGACTCATGCGGAATCGGCCGCTTGCGGCCGATGTCGAGCCACAGGTTTCGGGCAAACAACCGGTCGAGCCAGTCTTCCAGCACTTGGTCGGTAATCTCCTTGTCGCCCCACAGACGCAAAGCCAGGTTGCACGCTTGCGATCGCCCCAGGCTGCCGCCCGGCCGATTGACCGGGTGCATGGGCTGGTATTTCAGATACTCGCCATACAGATACGAGAAGTCGGGCTTCTGCTGACGCTTGAGCGCGGCGATCGCCCGTTGCGTGAGCTTTTCGGGCGGTGGAAAACCGGCGTCTGCCGCTTCGCGAAAGGCGATGAGCACCGTGGCGTTCACGAAGCTGGTCGAGCTGCTGCCCGGCCGCTGCGTGCCCGTGCGAAAATCGTAATATCCCCAGCCCCCATCGACCGACTCGTACCGCGAAAGAAAATCGTATTGCACGCGGATCAAGTCGCCGATTTGCCGCCGCCGCTCGGCGTCGTCGGCATGCCGCGCAAGCAGCCGCACCAGCGTCTGGATGCCGTAGCCGTGCGACCAGACGTTATACATGGCGTCGGGCGTGGCGCGCCGCACTTTCGGCAGATGCTCGAGCAGCCAGGCTTCGCCCCGCTCGATCGCCTGCCGCACCTCGGGCCGGTGGTCATCGACTTCGATCAATGCCAAGACACACATTGCCGTGACCGCCGAGCGAAACCCCAAGTGCGCCCCAGGTGCCGGAGCATAGATATTCAGGTCCTTGGTCCGTTCGGCCGAACCCCACGAGCCATCGCGGTTCTGGTCGGCCAGCAAAAACTCGACGCCGCGACCAATGGCCGCGCCGATCGTCTCGCGGGCCGGCGGCTCGACATCTTTGAGCCGCGGCACATTCGCCCTGGCGCTGTTTGGCGCCGCGGCGGCAGGCTCGTCCAGCCCGCCCGATTGCGGCGGTTCAGCGGAGGCATTGGCCGCCAGGTGTAAAGCCGCCAAGGTGATGGCAAACGTCAGGGTGTATCGCAGGGAGGGCATGAGGACGCGCTCAGTGGTTTCTTTGCGACCGACAACGGGGCATAATCAAAAGATACCCCACCGCGACTCCTGTCGCCACTCTCGAGCGAACTGCATGACACCCACCTTATTTTCCGTCAGCTATGCCGGCTACTGGGGGCAGCATCGGCTGTCGCTGCCCGATTTTATCCGCAAGGCGGCGGCGCTGGGCTATTCGGCCGTCGAGATCAGCGGCAAGCGGCCGCACCTGTCGCCGCTCGATTTTCCCGGCGACGACTCACTGAGCGAGGTCCGCGATGCCGCGCGGCAAGCTGGCATCGAGGTCGCCACGATCGCCGGCTATACCGATTTCACCGCCGGCCGCACGGCCGCCGAAGTGCCGTTTGTCGAACTGCAATTGGCATACGTCCAGCGACTGGCGCAGATGGCCGCGGCGCTGGGCGCCAAGGTGGTGCGGGTGTTCAGCGGCTACTCGCCCCAGGCCGCCGATTATCAAGCCGATTGGAGCAAATGTGTCAAGGCATTGAGCGAGGCCGCCGCGCTGGCGGCCGATTATGGTGTGACACTGGGGTTGCAAAACCATCACGATGTGGGCCTCTCGGTCGATGGCTTCGAGTTGCTGTTGGACGACGTCGGCCATCCGAACCTGCGGGCGATGTTCGATCCCTGGTCGGTCGCATTGGTGGGCGAAGACCTCTACCGGGCCGCGCGAAGAATGGCGCCGCGAATGGTTCAAACCACGCTGGCCGATTACCTGCTCATCGACCGCTATGCCTACGAGCCGGTGCTGGTCAATTATCGCCGCCTGGACCCACCGGCGGTGCGCGCCGTGCCGCTGGGTGAGGGTTTTATTGATTTCCCGGCGTTTTTTGCCGGGCTGAAAGAGGGCGGCTTCGGGGGCTACGTGGCCTACGAGATCTGTTCGCCGCTGCGCGGCGGCGGCAGCGAAGCGAATCTCGACACCGCGGCCAAACGGAGCCTCGCCAAAATCCGCGAGTGGACTGAACCGGGCCTTGACCCGCGGCCGTCGGGCGGCTAATTTTTTATGTGGACCAACATTACCCTTGATACGTTACGGTTTTGGCATGATTCTCGCCGCCCGACTGCCGTTGTTGCTGGCACTTCGCCAGACCAGGCTGTAGGGTTCGCGCGCCGCAACCGACCATCCCCCGGACGCAACGACCCCAAGGCCAAACCAGGCATTGGGGTTTTTTATTGGAATTCTCACGATGTGGCATGAACCGACCCGTCGGCGGTGGCGGGGGCAGAGCCTAGGCAATGCCCCGGCGATTGTGCGCGCGGGGCACGCCTTCACGAGGGCGCGGTTGTTACTACGCGGGCCGGCTGCGGGCCGGCCATCGCTTTAACAACCTGGCAACATCACTCGCTCGCAAAGGATTCAACCCATGACCGCCCCTCGACGCATCACGATCTTCGACACCACTCTCCGCGACGGCGAACAATCGCCCGGCGCGAGCATGAACATCACCGAAAAGATGGAAGTCGCCCAGGCGCTGGCCGGGCTGGGCGTCGATGTCATCGAAGCCGGTTTTCCCATCGCCTCGCAAGGAGATTTTGAAGCCGTGCGGCAGGTGGCCGCGGCCATTCGCGGCGGCCCGGCGATTTGCGGACTCGCTCGCTGCAACGAGCACGACATCGACCGGGCCTGGGAAGCCTTGCAAGCCGCTGAGCGGCCCAGGATTCATGTGTTTCTGGCCACCAGCGCTATCCACCGCGAGTTCAAGCTGCGGATGGACAAGAGCGAAATTATCGACCGCGCGGTGGCCGGCGTGCGGCGGGCGGCGGGCTATTGCGCCGATATCGAGTTCTCGCCCGAAGACGCCGCCCGCACCGAGATCGATTTTCTCTGCCAGGTGGTCGAGGCGGCCATCGACGCCGGCGCCACCACGATCAATATTCCCGACACCGTGGGCTACGCCACGCCGGCGCACTTGGGTGGCGTCATCCGCACGCTGCGCCAGCGCGTGCCGAACATCGATCGGGCGGTGATCAGCGTTCACTGTCACAACGATCTGGGCCTGGCCGTGGCCAACAGTTTGGCCGCCATCGAAAACGGCGCCGGTCAGGTCGAGTGTACGATCAACGGCATCGGCGAGCGAGCGGGCAACTGCTCGCTGGAAGAGATCGTGATGGCCTTGCGCACGCGGCAAGATTACTACGGCTGCACCACCGGCGTGGTTACGCAACGGCTGGTGCCCGCCAGCCGGTTGGTATCGAGCGTCACTGGCATTCAGGTGCAGCGCAACAAGGCGATCGTCGGGCGCAACGCCTTCGCCCACGAGGCGGGCATCCACCAAGATGGCATGCTGAAGGAACGTTCGACCTACGAGATCATGCGGCCCGAAGACGTGGGTCTTTCCAAAACCGATCTCGTGCTCGGCAAGCACAGCGGCCGCGCCGCTCTGGCCGATCGGGCCAAGGCGCTCGGCTACGACCTAGCGCCCGAGCAACTGCAAAGCTTGTTCGAGCAGTTCAAGGCGCTGGCCGACAAAAAGAAAGAAGTGTACGACTCGGACATCGCCGCCTTGATCGACGACGAGCTGCGCGATCAGGGCGAATTGTGGTCGATCAAGAATTACCGGTTGGCCGCCGGCACGGGCGCCGTGCCCAGCGTGGTGCTTTCGCTGGCCCGCGGCGATGAAGTGATCACGCGCGAGGTGGCCACCGGCGACGGCCCATTCGACGCTTTGTTCTGGGCGATCGAGCAAATCACCGGCATCGAGGTGGTCTGCCGCGACTTCCGCGTTCACAGCGTGTCGGTGGGCAAGGACGCCCAGGGCGAAGTGACGGTCGAAGTTGAGCGGCAAGGACAGATTTATCGTGGCCGCGGCGTTTCGACCGATAGCATCGAGGCCAGCGCCAAGGCGTTTTTGAACGCGATCAACCGTATCGCCGCCGGCAGCGACGCGGCCAAAAAGGTCAGCCCCTACGAGACCGCCGACGCGACGACGAAATGACGCGGCAATAATTACGTTTCTATGACAACACCGGCCTCCATCCAGCGCGTTCAGGTGATCGACACACACACCGGTGGAGAGCCGACGCGCGTGGTCGTGGCCGGCGGGCCTGATCTGGGCGATGGGCCGCTTTCCGAACGACGCACGTTGTTCCGCGAACGCTTCGACCACTTTCGCTCGGCGATTGTCGAAGAGCCGCGCGGCTCCGACGTAATGGTCGGCGCGCTGGTCTGCCAACCGCTCGACAAGACCTGCGCGGCCGGCGTCATTTTTTTCAATAACGCCGGCTGTCTGGGCATGTGCGGGCACGGAACCATCGGCGTGGTCGTCGCCCTGGGCCACGCCGGGCGGCTGATCGCCGGAAGGCATCGGCTCGAGACGCCGGTCGGCGCAATCGGCATCGAGTACGACGGCGCCAATCAGGTCGCGCTGGAAAACGTGCCCTGCTATCGCCACGCGGCCGGCGTAACCATCGAAGTCGAAGGTCTCGGCCCCGTCACGGGCGACGTTGCCTGGGGCGGCAACTGGTTCTTCTTGGTCAGCGAGCACCGGCAAGCGCTCGAACTGGCCAACGTCGAGCGATTGACCGATCTGACTTGGCGCATGCGGCAGGCCCTGCGTGCCGCGGGAATCACCGGCCCGGATGGCCAGGAAATCGACCACATCGAGCTGTTCGGCCCGCCGCGAAATCCGGCCGCCGACAGTCGCAGCTTTGTGCTCTGTCCGGGCAAAGCTTACGATCGCTCGCCGTGCGGCACGGGCACCAGCGCCAAGCTGGCCTGCCTGGTGGCCGACGGCAAGCTGAAGCCCGGCCAGGTGTGGCGGCAAGAAAGCATCGTCGGCAGCGTGTTCGAGGGATCGGTGCGCATCGAAAACGGCCAGATGATTCCGCGCATCTCCGGCACGGCCTACGTGAACGCCGAGACGACGTTGCTGCTCGATCCTCGAGACCCGTTTTGTATGGGAATGAGGCATTAAGCGGCGCCTACGGTAAATGCTGTAGGACGGCCTTCCAGGCCGTCGCCCGTTTGCCTCGCGACCGTCGATCTGATTCTTCGGTTGACAATGCCCGCATTTTCTTGCATAACAAATTATGGACTGCCGCTGGAACGATTGGAACATTGAGCATATCGCGAAGCATGGTGTCTCCCCTGAGGAAGCGGAGCTCGTGCTCAACGGTGCACGCCGGCCGTTTCCCCGGAAGATTGAGGATGATAAATGGCTCGTAATGACCCAAGCTAATTCCAAAAAATACTGGCAGATGTCGGCCCGCGAACTCGCGGCCGCCACGGCTGATTTCAACGAACCGCTGATCGTTGATCGCTCGCGCCCTCTTACTGCGCGTGAGCGCGAACAATGGAAGCAATTGAAGCGCAAAAAAGGCCGTCCCAAGGTCGGTAAGGGGCACCAGCGCGTTTCAATCAGTATTGAGAAGGATCTGCTGAAACGCGCTACCGCGTTGGCCAAAAAACGCAAGCTCAGTCGCTCGCGGCTCGTTGCACTTGCGCTTGAGCAAGCGCTTGCCATGGCGCCCTGAGCCCATCTTGTGGGCGCCGGAACCGCCCCCTAGAATCGAAAGACGAGGCCGGCCTTTTCAGCGCCGGCCTTCCCCGTTTACAGAGAAAGTCGGATTCATGCCACGTCGTTTCGTCAATCAATTCGGCCATCAAGAGGCCGTCGATCAAATTTTCCTGGCGTCGCAAAAACAACTGCGGCCCAATCGCAACGGCAATCTTTATCTGCAGGTCGAACTTTCCGACAGCAGCGGCACGATCAGCGCTCGCATGTGGAACGCCAGCGAATCGGAGTATCGCAACTTCGACGACGGCGATTACGTGCGTGTCGAGGGCAACACGCAAATCTATCAGGGCTGCATGCAATTGATCGCCACGAATATCTGCAAAGCCCGCCCCGAGGAAATCGAGTACGGCGACTTCATGCCGGTGTCGCCGGCCGATATCGAGCGGCTCTCGCGGCGGCTGGGCGAATTGTTGCGCGGCATGAAAAACCCGCACTTGCGCAGCCTGGCCGAATGTTTCCTCATCGACGACGATTTCATGAGCCGCTTCAGCCGCGCGCCGGCGGGAGTCAAGAACCACCACGCCTACCTAGGCGGGCTGCTCGACCACGTGGTGAGCTTGATGGAACTGGTCACCCGCGTCGTCGGCCTTTACCCCGCCATCGATCCCGACCTGCTCTTGATGGGCGCCTTCTTGCACGACGCCGGAAAAATCGGCGAACTGAGCTACGATCGCGGCTTTGCCTACACCGACGAAGGCCAGCTCATCGGCCACCTGGTGATGGCTGTCGGCATGCTCGAACGCAAGCTGGTCGAAGCCGAGCGGCTTTCGGGCGACGCGGTGCCCGAAGAAATCGTGCTGCGGCTTAAGCACATGATCGTCAGCCACCACGGCGAATATGAGTTCGGCAGTCCCAAACTGCCGATGACGCTCGAAGCGGTGGCCCTGCACCACTTAGACAATCTCGACGCCAAGCTTCACAGTTTTCAGCAGCAGATGCGCGACGATCCTAACGTCGAGAGCTGCTGGACGAATTACAATCAGAGCCTCGGCCGCAAGCTTTTCAAGGGCCGCGAGCCGAAGAGCAACGGACAGGCGGCCGCGGGTGTGGTTAGTGGTTAGTGGTTAGTGGCGGGTGGCGGGGACAGAGCCTTGGCGATGCCCCGGCTCATTAAATTCCCAACATCGTAGTCGTTATAGGCGTCCAACGCCGGATCGTCCCAACCGGCGGCGCCCAACGCCCTCTCTTGCGCGGCATACGTCTCACGAAGATCCAACGTGTCCGCTTCCAGGATGCCGCGCGCTTTCTGGTACGCTTCGGCTGGAATCAGAACGTACTGAACATGCTTAACCGGGTCGTCGACAAAGAGCGGACCGCCCGATAGGTGTTCAAGAGCTACTCGCTGCTCGTCGCTAAGTATAGGCGTCATGTAATCAGTATACCGTGAGCCAAGAGCAGTTCAATTCTGGCTTAATCTGGCGTACACTACATTTATGGAAGATTATTCTCAAGAGCTTCTCGCGCAGGTGTTGGCCCCTAACTATCGTCCGGCCAAGCCGCGGCAGCTTGCCAAAAAGCTGAACGTGCCCGAACACCGGCTGCGTGAGTTCAAACGGCTCATCAAACAGCTCGTCAAATCGGGCAAGCTGGCCTACGCCGACAAACACCGCATTGTGCCGCCGACGCGGGGGGCGCCGCTCGATGGCGCGAAGAAAAAACACAAGCCGGCCGACGGGCACATCACCGGCGTGTTTCGCCGCAACCAGGCCGGCTTCGGCTTTGTGCGGCCGGCGGGCACGTTGCCCGGCCAGGGACGCGAGCAAGACATTTACATCGGCGCCGAGGCGGCCCGCGACGCCGCCAGCGGCGACGTGGTGCTGGTGCGGCTGCTTCAGGGGGGTGGCGGTGGGCGATCGCGCGGCGTGCGCGGCGCCATTGTCGAAGTCATCGAGCGCGAAACGCACCAGTTTGTCGGCACCTATTTCGAACGCGGCGGCAGCGGCTGGGTGCAGGTCGACGGCACGCTCTTTGCGCGGTCCATCTTCGTGGGCGATCCCGGCGCCAAGAACGCCCAGCCCGACGACAAGGTCGTGTTTGAGATGGTCCGCTTTCCCACACACACGCACGACGGCGAAGGCGTGATTACCGAAGTGCTGGGCAGCCGCGGCGCGCCGGGCGTCGATACGCTTTCGATCATCCGCGAATACAACCTGACCGAGGAGTTTTCCGCCGACGTGCTCGAAGCCGCCCGTGCCGAAGCCGACGCCTTCGACGAAACGAACCTGGCCGATCGGCTCGACTTGACCGAAGAGACGATCATCACCATCGACCCGGTCGACGCCCGCGATTTTGACGACGCCATCTCGCTGCGGCGTGAGCCGAACGGGCATTGGCTGCTGGGCGTTCACATTGCCGATGTTTCGCACTTTGTGCGTCCGCGGTCGCCGCTTGACCGCGCGGCCTACGACCGCGGCACCAGCGTCTATCTGCCCGACCGCGTGGTTCCGATGTTGCCGGAAATCATTTCCAACGGCCTGGCCAGCTTGCAGCCCGACCGCGTGCGCTACACGAAGACGGCCTTTTTGGAATTCACGGCCGAGGGCGTTCCCGTGGCCAGCCAGTTTCACTCGGCGGCCATCCGAAGCAAGCGGCGGTTTACGTATGAAGAGATCGACGATTACCTGGCCGACCCGGCCGCCTGGCGCTCGAAGCTCACGCCACAGGTGAACGAGCTGCTGGCTCGCATGCACAAGCTGGCCATGATTCTGCGGCGGCGGCGCACCGAGCGCGGCTCGCTGGAACTGTCGATCGACGAGATCAAGGTCGATTTGGACAAACACGGCCGCGTGGTGGGTGCTCATAAGGTGGTGAACACGGAAAGTCATCAGATCATCGAAGAGTTTATGCTGGCCGCCAACGAAGCGGTGGCAGAGCGGTTGGCCGAGGCGGGGTGGCCGTTTCTCCGCCGGGTGCATCACTCGCCCGACCCGCGCAAGCTGCAAGCGCTCGGCGAGTTTGTGGCGGCGCTGGGCTTTGAGACCGAAAACCTGCAAAGCCGCTTCGAGCTGCAACAATTGCTGAACAAGGTAGCCGGCCAGCCGCAACAGCACGCCGTCAATTACGCGGTGCTGCGCAGCTTGCAGCGCGCGGTCTATAGCCCGGAAGAAGAAGGGCACTATGCCCTGGCCAGCGACTGTTATTGCCACTTCACCTCGCCGATTCGCCGTTATCCCGACCTGACCATTCACCGGCTGATCGACGCCTTGCTCACCGGCCAAAAGCCGCGTAACGATTTCTCAGAGCTGGCCGTGCTCGGCGAGCATTGTTCCGAGCGCGAGCAGCAGGCCGAGGAAGCCGAACGCGAGCTGACGCGCATCAAGTTGCTCAACTATCTGAGCGAGCGGGTCGGCTTGGAGCTGGAGGCGATCATTACAGGCGTCGAGCAATACGGCTTGTTCGCCCAAGGCATCGAGCTGCCGGCCGAGGGCCTGATTCACGTCACATCGCTGGCTGACGATTTCTATCAATACGACCGCCGTACGCACACGCTGGCCGGGCGTCGAGCGGGCAATCAATTCCGCCTGGGCGACCGAGTGCGAGTGGTCGTCGCGCAGGTCGATGTCGACCGCCGCGAGCTGGACTTTCGGCTGGTCGAACGCCGCGAGCGGGCGGAACCGCGCGGCGGCGACTCGCGCCGCAACGACGCGTCGAAGCGACGGCCGAAATCTTCGCGCGTCTCAAAGTCATCGGGCGATGGCGAGGCGGCCAAAAAGCGTCGCGCGCCCAGGGCCGAAACCGGCGGCGCCGGCGCCTCGCGCCCCCGCAAGAAAAAGCGCAGGTAGCTCCCGGCCTTGTGCCGGCTGGTTGACCTCGTCGACCTGATTGAGGCGGTCAAGCTCGGGCTGCCTACATGAACCTCGTGCGTGCGCGCAGACATCTGGCATTGCAGCCGGTAAAATACCAGGCCCATGCCTTCAGTGATCGTCCCGCGGTCGAGATCCCTACGCCTACGAGACGGCAACCGTCAGATCGGCGGCACAGTGGTTTCTCAACCACGCCCGCGCCATTTGAAAGAACATATTCAACGATGCCTCGCAAGATATCCAGCCAGGTCGCTCGTGCCGAATCGGATCAAGATGTGGTTGACGACCTTGTGTGGGAATTGAAAGAGCCCCACGATTTGGGACAGCCGATCATTCTGGAACGGCACATGGAGATGGCTGACGCCGTTCACGTATTTGTCGTTTGGGACCGGTTCGCTGACGTCCCGGAAAGTCAGCGCGCCTCGATCATCATGGATGCTTATGAGCGCGCATCTGGGAAGGAATTCCGAGATCGGATTACGCTGGCGACGGGGGTTACCGTGCCCGAAGCCGCCGATCTTGAACTGCTGCCCTTCGAGGTCGAACTCTTTCCGGGCAGGCATCGATCGGCGGATACCGACCAGGTTCAGCGGGCGATGGTCGCCGAGGGTGCGTCGCTGCTCCGCGGCGAAGCGCATCCGGAGCTTCGGTTTGAAACGCTGGCCGATGCGGCCGCAGCCGTTGAGCGACTGGAAGAAAGCCTTGCGGGATCGCATTGGATGGTCGTCCAATCGGTAGTGAATCAGGGTCCCTCAATATGATCTTTCGGCAGCAACTTAGCGATCGTTGCTCTTGAAGATCGCGCGCAAGTGGAACGCCTGGGAATGGCGAGATGACTGAAGCATTCGATCCTTATCGCAAATGGCTGGGCATTCCGCCGGAGGAACAGCCACCACACCATTACCGGTTGCTGGGTGTGGGAACGTTTGAAGACGATCCCGACACCATCGCGATTGCCGCCGATCGGCAAATGGCGCATCTGCGCACGTTTCAGGCCGGTCCCCACTCGGCCCTGACGCAAAAGCTGCTCAACGATCCGTGACAGTTAAGTCGGTCAGAGACTCCACCTGCTTGACATCGCGTTGTTTAGGCGGCAAAAAAGCGTCGCGCGCCCAAGGCCGAGATCGGCGGCGCCGGTACGTTTGTCACCGGTCTTTGCCGTTGGGTTAGCTCGTTTCGTCAACCGGCTCGGCGTTATCCGCGGCTTTCCACCGCTCGCCGTTGAATTCGAACCGTCGCGTGACGACTTCCAAAGCCAACACTGGATCCTTAACCGCGTCTTTGCCTTTGCCCGGTGGCCCCACAATTTCGTAGACGAGGCGCAACGTCGCCGTCATCGGATCGGTGCTAAGCAAAGCCAGTTCAAGCTCTTTCTTCGACTTAAACTCACCTGCGGGGCGCTGGTCGGTATACGCTAGGCGAAAGTGAAACACCACGTCGAAACTGGCGATTTCAGGCTCTTGGCCCTCCTCAGCTTTCTCGGCGTCGGCGTTGAGCTTCTCGACCTCGGGCAACGCGGCGGCGCGGTCGGGATACATCGCTCGGAGTTGTTCGATCGATTCAGCAAGGTGGTCGCGGTCATACCGTTGCACGTCCTCCTCGTCGCTGATAATTTCTGGAGGAGCTGGATCGTACAAGGGCGCCACCAGCGACAAGTCGATCATCCGGAGGGTTAGCTTTCCTTTGGGCCACTTTGCTTGTAACCCGCCTTCCGCGTCACGAAACGCGTTGTCAACCAGCTCCCTCGCCCGAGCCAACGAAGAATCGTTGTCACGGCCAAAATCGTGCAAGCGCTTTGCATCATCTGGGGGCGCAATACGTTCAATCAAATTCAACTCGAGAGCTGTGCCCCCCTCGGCGGCGGCTTCCAGAACTTCAATATCGCTGAAATCCCAGCCGAACTCGCCAGGCGGGTTCGCGCCGAAGCGGCATGAACAACTGCCCGGGGCGCTGGCGAGCGCGATCGCCAATATCGGAAGGCAAACGCCGGTTCGTATCGCCGCCCAACCCGTGAACGCCGCGTGAAACATGGTTTACCTCCGCGCCATAAGGGAACTGTGAGGAATGCTACGTTCAGATTATCCGATTTGCCATCCCTTAGTAGTTCCCGTGGTCCTCGCCAGCGGGTTGGGTCACTCACCTAGACCGATGGCGATGCCCCAGTTTGTGGAAGCCGGGGCATCGGCAAGCCTCTGCCCCAGCCACTAGCCACCAACCATCAACCGCCGCCTTGACCTGCCGCCGCCTGCGCCGCGACAATGGATCCGATGCAACTTAACCTTCGCCCACTGCGCATCGGGAACCTGGACATCGGCTTTCCGGTGGTGCAGGCAGCGCTTTCGGGATATAGCGACCTGGCCATGCGCGTCATCGCACGGCGGCTGGGGGCTTCTTATGCGCTGTGCGAAGTCGTGCTGGACCGCATTGTGCTGCAAGGCGGGCGAAAAATCCGCCGCTGGCAACGGGTGGCCGACGAAGAGCACCCCGTCGGCGGGCAACTGATGGGCAGTGATCCGGCCGAGTTTGGGCCCGCGGCTGCCGAACTGGCCGCGGCGGGCTTTGATGTGATCGACATCAACTTTGGCTGCCCGGTGAAGAAGGTGCTGGGGCGTTGCCGCGGCGGCTTTCTGCTGAGCCAGCCAGCCACCGCCCTGGAGATTGTCTCGCGGGTGCGCGAGGCGGTGCCGCCCGACAAGCCGGTGACCGTGAAGATGCGCCGCGGGCTGGACGACACCGCCGAAAGCCGCGAGCTATTTTTTACGATTTTCGACGGCGCATTTGCCCGCGGCGTGGCGGCGATTACGGTGCATGGCCGCACCGTCGAGCAGCGGTATATCGGCCCTAGCCGCTGGGAGTTTCTGCGCGAAGTCAAACGGCATGCGGGCGACCGTGTGGTGCTGGGCAGCGGCGATTTGTTCACACCCCAGGCCTGTCTGAAAATGATGGCCGAGACGGGCGTCGATGGCGTGACCGTGGCCCGCGGGGCGATCGGGAATCCGTGGATTTTCAGCCAGGTGCGGGCGTTGGCCGCCGGTCTGCCGCTGCCCGATCCGCCCAGCCTGCACCAGCAGCGCGAGGTGCTGCGCGAGCATTACCGCCTGGCCGACGAAGTGTATGGCGGCGAGTTGGCGGGTCGCCAGATGCGCAAGTTCGGCATCAAGTATTCGCGTCTGCACCCGGCAGGCAATGCCGTGCGCGACGCCTTTATCGCGGTCCGCCGGCCCGAAGATTGGCAGGCCGTGCTCGACCGCTGGTATGCCGAAGACTTGCCCGGCTGTCATCCCGAGCCGGAAGCCATCGACGAGGCCGACTGCGCCGAAGCGGCGTAAGGGCTTTCTCCGCACGCAGGGCGGGCCGAGCGTGGCGACTTTCCACCGCTGCTTGGAAAGGAGATGTCTCCGCGTTTATCTCCCTATCTCCTTCGCTTGACCGCGGGTTTTTTGCGGGCGGCGCGATTCGCCGCGCTCGGCCCACCCAGCGGCTGCCCTTGCCCGGCGCGCATACAATGACTTTGGCGGCGCCTGGTTCCGCCGAACCCGGCTGGCGGCATGATCCTTGTCATTTCCGTTACCGCTGCACCCGCCGGAATCCTTAGCAATTGCCGAATCGCGCAGGCCGCCGGTTCTGTCATCAGCCGGTTGATCGGCTCGGTCGTTATGAATGGGAAAACTTTCTAAAGTAGTACCCCGCCGCGAATCGAAACTACCTTTCGGAAGGCTTGTCTCGCGGCGGACATTCCACAACGAATGTGCCGACGCGGGCCGGGCCGCAGGGGGGACCTGCCACAGCGATGCTTCCACATCGCGCCGCCGCCAGGCTCGCTTGGCGCTGGACGGCTCTTTCCCCCTGCCCGAAGCACGGGCGCCGTCGCTCGGGGGACACGCAAAATCCGGAGAAGGGCGGTTGAACCGCCGCTTCTCTACTTTACGGATTTTCGCTGACTTCCGAATGCCCTAGCTGCCGATGAGGACTGTAAGGCCGGAATCAGAGGGAG
>JAICLL010000019.1 GCA_025927475.1 Pirellulales bacterium | reverse complement strand
CACTAGCCACTAGCCACTAGCCACTAGCCACTAGCCACTAGCCACTAGCCACTAGCCACTAGCCACTAGCCACTAGCCACCACCCATGAACCTTGCCAACTCCACGGTACTCATCACCGGCGGCTGCGGACTCATCGGCTCGACGCTGATCGACCAGTTGCTCGCCGAAGACGACGTGGCAGAAGTGCGCGTCATCGACAACCTGAGCCGCGGCACGCGGACAAATCTGGCCGCAGCACGAGAGTCTGGGCGCGTGGAATTGTTCGAGCGCGATATTCGCGATTTCGATTCGATCCGGCCGTTGTTCGATGGCGTCGACGTGGTCTTCCACCAGGCGGCGCTGCGCATCACCGCTTGCGCAACCCATTGGCGAGAGTGTCAGGAGGTGCTGGTCGATGGTACGTATAACGTGGTCGAAGCTTGCGTGGCGGCGGGCGTGCGGCGGTTGGTGGCGGCCAGCTCGGCCTCGGTTTACGGGCTCGCCGAGCAGTTCCCCACCTCAGAAGAACACACGTTGGCCAATAACCGCACCTGGTACGGCGCGGCCAAAATCGCCAACGAAGCGCTTTATCGGGCATTTCACGACATGACGGGCCTCGACTACGTGGCCCTGCGGTATTTCAATGTCTATGGACCGCGCGTGGACACGCACGGCAAGTACACCGAGGTGCTCATCCGCTGGCTCGACTGCCTGGAACGCGGCGAGCGGCCTAAAATCTTTGGCGACGGCGAGCAAACCATGGATTTTATCTATGCGGCCGACGTCGCTCGGGCCAATCGTCTGGCCGCCGCCAGCGAGGTGACTGACGAGGTATTCAACGTCGGCACGGGGCGCGAGACCAGCCTCAAGCAGCTCTATCAGCTTGTGCTTGCCGCCGCCGACTGCGACGGACCACCCGCGGAACATCTTCCCGAGCGAACGGTCAATCCTGTCCGCCGCCGGTTGGCCGATGTGCGCAAAGCCAAGCGTCTGCTCGGTTTTGAGGCCGAGGTGGACTTGGAAGAAGGCTTGCGCGAGTTCGTGGCATGGCGGAAGGAAGCGCGGAACGCCCCGTTTGGAGTAGACGCATGACGAACGCCCAATTTGCAAACGCGGGCAAGGTGCGGATTTCCGAATCTCCGCGTCTCCGTGTCCCCGGGTCTCCCTTGCTCCCTTGCTCCCCTGCGCCCTTGCTCCCTCTCACCCGGCCCACGGTCGGCCCCGAGGAGCTCGACGCCGTCGCCCGAGTGCTGGCCAGCGGCTGGCTGACGCAGGGCGAACGGGTCGCGGAGTTTGAGCAGCGCGTGGCAGACTATTGCCAGGCGCGGCACGCCGTGGCCACCAGCAACTGCACGGCGGCCTTGCACCTGTCGTTGTTAGCTCTGGGCGTCGGCCCCGGAGATGAAGTGATTCTGCCCTCGATGACGTTCATCGCCACAGCCAACGCCGTGCGGTACTGCGGCGCGACTCCCGTTTTCGCCGAGATCATTCCGGAAACCTTCAATCTCGATCCAGCGGCAGCCGAGGCGGCGGTTACCTCGCGCACCAAGGCGATCATCGTGGTTCACCAGCTCGGGCTGCCCGCCGATCTGGATGCGTTCGACGACCTGGCCATGCGCCATGGCCTCGCATTGCTCGAAGACGCCGCCTGCGCACTGGGATCGCGCTATCGCGGCCGGCCGATCGGCAGCCAAGGGCGTGTCTGCTGCTTCTCGTTCCATCCCCGAAAAATCATCAGCACCGGCGAAGGAGGGATGATGGTCACCGACGATCCGGCGATCGCCGCCCAGGTGCGGCTGCTGCGCCAGCACGGCATGGACACCAGTGACCGCGATCGTCATGCGGCCCGCGGACTGCTGACCGAGAATTATCCCGTGCTGGGGTTTAACTACCGGCTGACGGACGTGCAGGCGGCGATCGGCGTGGTGCAGATGGGCCGGCTCGACGAGCTGGTGCTGCGTCGCCGCGCGCTGGCCGATTCGTACAATCGCCAGTTGGCCAATCATCCTTTTTTGCTAGCGCCCGATGCGCCGCCGTGGGCCGAGACGAATTATCAGTCGTATGCGGTGCGGCTGACCGACGACGCGCCGCTTGAGCGTGACGACGTGTTGCGCGGCCTGCGCGAGCGAGGCATCGCCGCCAAAGCCGGCGTGATGACCATTCATCGCGAGATGGCCTATGCGTCTTCGCCGCCATGCTCGTTGCCGCGCACCGAACGCGCCAGCGATCGCTCGCTGCTGCTGCCGCTGTTTCCCGAATTGACGACGGACGATCAAGATCGTGTCGTGGCGGGGCTATGGGATTTGTTCAACTAGAGACATCATCCTCGTGAATCGCATCCTGTGGATTGTGTTCGGCGCGGGGGCTCAGGGCCGAGTTACGCTCGAAGCCATCCAGGCCGCGCATCCGCACGCCGAATGCCTCGTGGCCGACGATAACCTGGAGCGGGTGGGACAACTGCTCGGCGGACATCGCATCATCGGCCGCGACCAGATAGCGCTCTGTCATTTATGCGATGAGTGGTTCGCCGCGCGATTGGGGGATGGCCTTCCTAGGCCGTCCAGAAACCGGGAGGACGGCCCAGGAAGGCCAGCCTCCGACCGTGCGCAGACTCCTCAATCCACTAGAGAAAGAGCATCAGCGCTTCGGGCAGGCGAGCGCGAGTTGAGGCTGATCGTGGCCATCGGCCACAACCCACATCGGCTGCGCATCGCGCACGAGTTGGCCGAAGCGGGCGTGCAATTCGCCACAGCGATACATCCTTCGGCGGTGGTGTCGCCCTCTGCCGAAATCGCACCCGGCTGCTTCATCGGTCCGCTGGCGATGATCGGCTGCGGGGCCCGCATCGGCCAACATGCGATCGTCAACAGCGGCGCGATCGTTGAGCATGACTGCACGCTCGACGACGGCGTTTCGCTTTCGCCCGGCGTGCGATTAGCGGGACGCGTGCAGATTCGCTCGGGGGCGTTTCTCGGCATTGGCGCGGTGGTGAACCCGCGGGTGACCATCGGCGCCGGCGCGATCATTGGGGCAGGCGCCGTGGTGACGCGCTCGGTGGAACCCGGCATGCTTGTTCATGGCGTGCCGGCCAAGCCCGTTCGCGGCGTCGATGCGGACCGCGATTGGCAAAAACTACTCTAGGAGGTTCAACGATGTATCAAGCGCTGCTCGATCCGATCACGACTCCAGATGACCTCGCATCGAGCGAGCTCTTCGACGACCACATTCCCTTGGCGCGGCCTTGGCTGGGCGAAGAAGAAGCCGAGGCGGTGCGGCGCGTCATTCTGTCGGGCTGGGTGAGTCAGGGACCAGTGACGGCGCAGTTCGAACGGTCCTTGGCCGCGAAGATTGGCGCCGCTCACGCGGTGGCCACCAACGCCGCCACCTCGGCCCTGCACCTGGCCCTGATTGTCAGCGGCGTTCGTCCTGGTGACGAAGTCATCTGCCCCGCGACGACGTGCATGGCCACGGCCAACGCCATTTGTCACGCAGGCGCCGAGCCGGTCTTTGCCGACGTCGATCCCGACACGTTCAATCTCGACTCAGACTCGGCCGCAGATCAAATCACCAGCCGCACACGTGCGATTTTGCTGGTTCACCAGGTTGGCTTGCCTGCCGATCTGGACGCCTTTGAGACGCTCGCCGAGCGCCGCGGGCTGGCGCTGGTGGAAGACGCCGCCACGGCCCTGGGCGCCAAGTACGCGGGCCGCTGGCTCGGTTCGCACGGCCGCCCCACCTGTTTTAGTTTTCATCCGCGGAAGATCATCACCACCGGCGAAGGCGGCATGCTAATGACTGGCTCCGGCGAGCAAGCCCAGCGTGCTCGCGCCTTGCGATCGACAGGCGCCTCGATTTCCGATCTCGACCGGCACCGCGCCAAGGGCGTGTTGCAGCAAGCGTACGATGAGGTCGGCTTCAACTACCGATTGACCGACCTGCAAGCGGCGATGGGGTTGGTGCAGCTTGGCCGTCTGGAAGCGATGCTGGCGGCGCGCAAGGCGCAGGCCGAACGTTACGATGAGCTTGTGGCTGATATCGAGGAGATCCAAACGCCGCACGTGCCGCCCAAGGCCGAGCCTTGTTGGTCGTCGTATTGCATTAAGCTGCGCTCCGCCGCCGCCCTTCGCCGCGACGACCTGCTGGCCGAACTGGCTTCGCGCGGCATTTCCTGTCGCCGGGGCATTAGCCCGCTTTATGCCGAGCCTTATTTCCGCAGCCACGAACCCGATCTCTTTCTGCCCGGCAGCGAAGAGGTGGCCCGCACCACGCTCTTCTTGCCGATTTATCCCGGTTTGACGGCGGACCAGCAAGCGACCATGGTGGCCGCGATCAAGCAAGTGCTGGCGCCCTAACCACGGAAGGTACCGATTTACCTTCGCGTATACCGATCGAGCGGATGATGGCTGACCACTTTCCACTCGCCGCGCTCGTCTTTGCGGCGTGCGCCTGGCCCGGCGTCGCCCTCGGGCTGGCTGGGCAACGGCGTGAGCTCGGCGGTGTAACGCACGCGCGGCTGGTGGCCCACAAAGCGCGTCCAATCGGGCAGCAGACGCACCAGCTTGCGCTTTTCGGGCAGCATCACGCGATCGCCCTTTTGCAATACCAATTCGTGCGCGCCGGTATAACCGAACCATGAATAGCAAGCGGTGTGCGCCGGAATCCAGTGCCCGCGGCCCTCGTGATCGTGCAAGAAAAACTCAGCCCAAGCGTGATTAGGCACCCACACCAGCCGAGCGGGAATGCCTACCGCACGGCAGAGAGCAATGAACACGCCGGCCATCTCTTCGCAATCGCCGCGGCGATCGTCCAGTGCGGCGGTGACGCTCGTGTAATTGCCAATCTGCGGCTTGATGTTCAACGGCACCCACTCGGCGAATTTTTTGGCCTTCGCCCACGGGTGCAGCGGGGTGCCCGAGGTCAGTTCGTTGGCCAATGTGCGAACTTGGCGCGAGCGGGCTTGAATGCCCGGACTATCTTGCAAGAACCGCTTGCGCACGTCGGGCGGAATTTTCTGCACGGCGGGAAATCGTTCGGCGGAGAAGTCGTGGAATTGCTTCAGGAGGGTGAGGCGATAGCGGACCATCGCCGAAACCACTTCTCCCGCGGCGATTTCCGCCGTGTTGAGCACGAGCTGTCCCGCCCCCTCGATGATCGTGCGCAGATATGCCTGGCAACCGCGGGTTTTGATTTCGGAGGTCTCGATCTTCTGCTCAGGATAGTCGACGGGCACGGTGGTGGTGCTGATGATTCCTTCCGCCGGGCCTGCGCCTTCCAACTCGATGCCGATCGTTAGCTCATACGACCGCGGTTCCAGATAGCCCGTTTCGCCCTCGGGCGGCTCAGTCCAGACCCAATGACCATCACCAACGACCGGAATGACGCTGAAGGCGGGCGGGCGAAGGGCGGCAACTTCGCCGCCCCGCGGAGCGCCCGGCAGCGACGCCAGCCACCCCGCGCCGCACGATGCGGCAATGCCTGCTTTTAGCAAATCGCGGCGGTGGAGGGGGCGGGGGGCATGCATGCGTCCATTATCGCACCTAGGACGATCGGTGCAAACTAGTTCACCCAGGAGAATCCCCGTACAATGAAGTTTGCGGCAACCCGATGTGCGATGAGGCTTGATCGATGCGCAGTCCTTTTCCCGGCATGGATCCTTACTTGGAAGATCCGGCATTCTGGCCGGATTTTCATCATGAATTCATCAGCGCCTGGCGAAGTGCCGTGCGGCGCGGCTTGCCGCCGAACTACGAGGCACGGCTCGACGTGCACATCCGGCTTGTCGACGTGAGTGCGGAGACTTCGCGGCTCGTACGTCCCGACGTCACCGTGGTCCAGGGCGGCCCGCTGAGGCCCGAGACACGAACGGCGGAAACGGGTGCGACCGTATCCCCGGTGACGTTGCCGCTGCTGATCGCCGAGGAGGAGATCCGCGAAGCATGGATCGATATCCTTCATCTTCCTGAACAAACGGTGGTCGCTGTGCTCGAGTTGCTGTCGCCGAGAAATAAAACGGGCGACGGACGCCCCGAGTATCTTGCCAAACGCCGCGCGGTGCTGCGGCAGGGAATTCATCTGGTGGAGCTCGATCTGTTGGTCGGCGGCGAGCGAATTGCTCCTCCGTATGAGTTGCCCCGCGGTGATTATTTCGCCCTCGTTGCCAGGGGCGATCGCCAAGGAGAATGTCAAGTCTATCCGTGGACGGTGCGCGATCGATTGCCAACCATCCGCATTCCCCTCAAATCGAACGATCCCGAAGCGGTTGTACACTTGCAAGACGCCTTCGAGATGGCGTTTGAGCGCGGCGGATACGACGCGCAAATCGACTATACCAAGCCGCCGTCCGCGCCATTGAGTGAAACCGATGCTCGCTGGGCGGCCGAATTTGCGCGTTCGTTCCGTGGCAACGGCCATTCGGCTTAGAGCCAAATTCGAGTACCCGTCTCAGGGTGCGGGCGTCTCGCCCGCTTGCCGGTTCTTGGGTCGTCAATTAGCCCGACCCGCCGAGGCGCCACAACTCATAGCCGATCCACATTAACCCCACGTCGACCAGAAAGTGACTGGCCCAGGGACCGTAGAGCGACCCGGTACGCTGATACAGCCAGGCCCACAGGCCGCCGCCCACCGCGACACAGAACGAAAACAGCCAGGTGTAGAATCCATATCCGCCCAAAAAAGTGGCCACCACGAGCACATGATGGGCCATAAAACCCAGGCTCGAGATGATCAATGCCGCTGACGCCGGCATGTGAAACCGCAGTTGCCCGAACACAAACCAACGCCAGTAGTACTCTTCGGCCAGCGAGTGGATCAGCGATAAAAACACCGCCAGCAGCAAGAACTTCGGCGACGTATCGACGCTGAAATCGATCAGCTTCTGGGCCACGGCCTCGGGAGCACCGGCCAACACCGGGCTGCCCGCGAAATAGCCATAGTAAAGAGCCAGCGTGGCGGCCAGCACCGCGGCGCCCAGCATCAGCCCTTCGGCCACATCGCGCGCTCGCGGCCGGGCCAAGCGAAGCGGCCGGCGATAAAAACCGACAATCCACAACGCCGGAAAGGCAAACTGCACGACTTTGCTGAGGGCGTACGCGGCGCCGGCGAGCGGATGCCCGGTGAGCGCGACCATATAACCCAGCGTGGCCAGCGTCGGAAACAGCAGGGCCACGATCAACGCCAACGCATCCAGACCTCGATGCGAGGGACGGCCGTGGTGCGGCGGTGGCGGTGAAGAGCCGGAATGCATGCAAAATGCAAAATGAGGCTTATCGTACGGATTCGCCGTCGAGATGGTAAATGGCCAGAGCCTTGCCATCTGGATCGAGCAACTCGCGAACCGAGAAGGTTCCCTCGACCGTCACTGGCGAGATGCTGAAATCCGTCGATTTGCCCGACTGCATGTCCACGACAATGCAATCATAGAGCGCCGCGCCCGGCCCAAAACAGCACGACAGGTTATCGCGCACCAGCACAAATTGCGTTAGGCCGGTTTGCTGAAAGCTGGGCAGAATGTAGCCGCGAATGCGAACCGAACGGCCGTCGAGCGCGTTGATTTTGTCGGTGATCATGGATCGCGCGAACGGCTCGGTCTTAAGCATCTCGAATTTCAAATCGTCGAACGAAATGTCGGCCGTTTTCACCGGCGGCCCCGCCCGCGATGGGGCAGCCGCCGCGGGCGCTTCGCTCGAATCGGCGGCTGGCGGCGCCGTTTCCGTTTCGCTCGGCGAAGCCGCATCGGCCACTTCGAGCGTGTCGTCGCTCACTCGGTTTGCCGGCAGATCAACCGGGCGGTCGACCGCGCTCGGCGCGGTCGGCGCGGTCGCCATGGCCGGCGCGCGCGATTCACCGCAGCCGGCCAATGCCCCGGCGCAGACGATGGCTATCGCCAACCGGGTTGCCTGGTGCGCTAAGGTCATTTCAGATAGTCCGCTTCAAGTTCGTAGAGCACGTTGCCCAGCCCGTGCATGCCTTGAGCCGGCTGCACGTGAAACGTGCCCGCCAGTTTGCGCGGCTGCATATTGAACTCGGCTTCCAAATCGCCCGTTAGCTTGACCAGAATCATATCGGTGATTTTCGGGTTTCCGCCGAAGCAGCACTGCCCGCGGTCACGAACCAAGACGAATTTTTGCAAGCCGGTGGTCTGCCCGCCGGTGGGCTGATAGACATAGCCCTTGATAAACACCTTCTTGCCGTCGAGCTCACGGGCCTGAGCCGGAACAATACCGGTGTCCTCGGGGCGCGGCTGCAAGTCGTCGTAAGAGATGCGCTGATGGCCTTCGGGCACTTCGGTTTGATAAATATAAGCCAGCCGCGTCCAGCCGCCCAGCAGGCAAACCGACGAAAGCAGCGCGCCGGCCAGGGCAAAGTGCTCGCCGGTGTACTCATTGGGAAATGCGCGGATTTTTCGCAGCGCCAACACGCCCAGCGCGATGCCCAGCATGGGAATCACCGCCAGCAACCAATCGAGAAAGGCCAGCGCCGAGAGCAGCCCGGCCACGAAGCTCACCACCGCCAGGCTGTTGACCGCGCGGTAGCGCTGATAATCGACCGCAAATTCGGCGTCCGGTGGTTGTTGAATGCCTACGTCCGCACTCATCGTCGCGTTTCCCCCTCGAGATGCTCTCAACCGTTTCCGCGTAGTATAGTCATCAGCAAAGCAAAGATGCCGATTCCCGCCCCGGCGGCGCCGGCCAACGCCTGCCAGGCGGGCAATGTTTCGCCGGTAGCGGCGCGGCTCGCGGGCCGGCTGCTGGGCGAAGGCGGCTGTTCCGATTGCAGGCCGGCCGTTGCCGTCTCTGCCTGGAAATCTTCCGCGCGGGCGACGGTCGGCTTGGCCGCTGCCCAACGAGTCTGCGTCTGGCTATCGTCCGTCGCCGCGCCGCTTTTTTCACCTGGCTGATTCACCGCCGACGTGGGCACGGGACCCGAGACGCCGTCGGCCCTGGCTAACGTCTTTCCGGCTGCCGAGGGAAGAGCCGACGAATCGTTGAGATTCCCATTCGCCGAACCGCCGCTTGAACCGCCACCCGTACCGCTACCCGAGGACGCGCCCGCGGCGCCCGTCGTGCCGGCCTTGCTCTCCTTGGCTTCGCCGCTGTTCGCCACCGCGGGCTTCGGCGCAGCCAAGGGAAAGAAGCTGTTCGCGCGTTTCACACTCTCTGGATCGATCTTGGCCAGTTCATCAAGATACGTCTTGGCCTCGGGCTTCGGACAAGCCCGCAAATAATTGATCACCGGCACACGCACCCACGAGGATTCTTCATCGGCGTTCTTAAACAGATCGACGAGCTTTGCCATCGGCGACCAGTCTTGCCAGCGGGCCAGGTCGGGAATAACCAAATCTGCCAACTGCGGCCGGTCGAGCATATAGCGCAGTGCTTCCAGCAGCCGCGGCTTGGGCACCACATTCGTCTCTTGCCCGAGAAACCGCAACGCCATGATCGCCGCATAGGTGTCGGTGTATTCGGCGTCTTGGTTTTTCAGAAACAGCTCTTCGATCAGCGGCATGCCCTCGGGCCCCTTGAGGATCAGGTAGCAGGCCACCATCGCGTCGAGCGCCGTGCGCACCTGCCGATCGGTCGAGCGAATCATCGCCTCCAGGTCGGGCACGTCGTCGGGCCGGCCGCAAATGCCGAGCATGGTCAGATACAAGCGGCGGCGGCTCGAAGGCACCTCGCGGTTCTTGATCCAGGCCACAAGCTGGTCGTGGTGCATGCGATCGCCAAGCTGCTTGACCTCGGCGTACGGAGCCCGAGCAAACACCTCATAGGCGTCGGTGGCCAGGATCGACTCTTCGTCTTCCAGATAATTCTGAAAGAAGTCGAGTCGCTCCGGACCTTTCTCTGGCAGCTTCATCAGCTTGGTGACATATTCGACGGTGCGGTCGGACACGGCATTGGGCGTCGACCATTGCAGATGTTTGGGATCGACGCCAAACACCAGAAACTTCGTGCCCGCCGGATGATTGCCAAAGTAAAGCAGCTTGATCGTGCGGCGCTTGCCCAGATGTTCGCCGCCCTTAAGCGCCTTGACCACCTCGAACGTCGATTCCGAGACGTCGGCGTCGGGCTTGGCCGGCCCTTTTACGAACTTCGCAATGACCACGGCGTCGGACGACGCCAAGTCGTCGCTGAAGGTCTTGGTTTGGGCGTTACAGAACGGGCAGGCGATCGCCGCGGGCGACACGACCAGACCGCCGAGCACGAGCGAAGCCAGCCCGGCGAGCTGAGCGGCGAAACGGGTTTTGAGGTGAATCGACATCCTTCGACTCCTGGGCTGAGTTTTGGGGCCGGGTTCTTCGGCTCCGGGGCTAACACCGTATTCTATATCGTAGGACGCAGAAATTCCTAGGGCGCGGCGTCCCGCGCTCCCTCCGGCAGCCAAGGCAGAGCCGGGGCGATGCCCCGGTCTATGTTCACCGCCGGGGCATCGGAAGGCCCCTGCCCACGCCAGCGAAGAAGTTTGCGGTATCTACGGCGAGGCGGTGAGTGCTTTCGCCACGTCGGTGCGATAGCCGTCGAGTGCGGGCAGATACCCCACCAAGGTCGCCAGTACGATCAACGCTGGCAGCAAGACAAGCTCTTGCCAAGTAAAGCTGACCGCCGCCATCGCGAAGCCTGTGTATGCCAACACCCAGGGACTGGCCGCGGCGATTAGCACGTGCGCCAACAGCCAACCGCCTAGCCCGCCCCCGAGCGATAAAAGCATCGATTCCAGCAAAATGACATTCAGCACCGTCGCGCGGCGGGCGCCCAAGGCCCGCATCACGGCAATATCGCGCCGCCGGTCGCTCATCGAGTTGTAAATGCTCACCATGATGCCGATGCCCGCCACGATCACCGTCAGCACCGCCAGCGCCAGCAACAACAGCCGCAGGTTGCCGACAATCGACTCGAGGAGCTGCTGGATTTCGGCGCCGGGCAGCACCGCCTGGGCTTCGTTGCCCTTGTTGATCGTCTTTCGCAGGCCCATCGCCACGATGGGACCGGTGGTGCGCACCAGAATCGCGGTCACCTCACGTTGCGATTCCGGCAGCGGCGTGTGCGAATGGTCGTGTTCGTGGTCGGCATCGTGATCGTGATGAGCGTGTTCATCAGCGCCGCCGGTAGCCCCGGCGCTTGTGGCCGGCTCGTGATCGTGTTCGGCGTGTTCATGGTCATGCTCGTCATGCTCGTCATGCTCGTCATGCTCGTCATGCTCGTCATGCTCGTCGCTGGCATTGGTAGCCCCGGCCCTTGTGGCCTGCTTGTGGTCATGATTGGAACCGCCCGGTACAAGGCCGGGGACTACCCCGGCTTGGTCATGGTCGGAATCGCCCGATTCATGGCCGTCCGCTTCGTCCTCCTTCGCATGGCCACGCAATAAATAAAAACCTTCCATGTTGATAAAAATCGCCCGGTCGTTGGGCGTGCCGGTGGGCTTGAGCACGCCCACCACGGTGAAGGCGTCGTGCTTATGGCCATCTTCGTTTTCGATGCCGTGCGTCGGCTGAAACGTATCGCCGACCTTCAATCCGGTGCTGTGGGCGACGATCGAGCCGACCACTCCTTCGAAAAAATTCTCGTGCTTGAAATTCCGGCCTTGGGCAAACTCGTATTTCTGATACGGTTCCCAGACTTCGAACATGGCCGGCGTGGTGCCGACCACGCGGAACTGCTCGTAACTGTCGCCCAAACAAAGCGGCACGGCCACGTCGACGCTCGACGAAAACCGCCCGCGATGGTGCTCGTCTTTCAGGAATTCCTGGTAATAGCTGTACGGCAGATTTTCGACCGGCTGGCTCAGATGATAGACCGTATTGAGCACAAGCTGCAGCCGCCCGCCTTTGGTGGCGCCGATAATCATATCGTAGCCTTGCGCGCTGTGGCGAAAGAAATGATCGACCATCGAATAAGCCACCAGCACCGTGACCACCAGCGTCACGCCAATGGCCATCGAGACGGCCGTCAGGCACGAGGCCAGCGCCCGCTGCTGAATGAATCGCCAGGCTATTTTCCAGAGGCTCATGCCAATTTCCAGAGGCTCATGCCAATTGCCAAAGACTCATGCTGCCGTCATTGCTTGATTGAACTCGTCGAGCCGTTCGACCCGCTCGAACTGCTGAGCGACGTCGGGCGCGTGGGTCACCAGCACCAATGCCACCTGCTCTTCGCGGCAGGTCTGCCGGATCAGGTCGATCATCTGCTGCTGATTTCGGGCGTCAACATTGGCGGTCGGCTCGTCGGCCAGCAGCAGCTTGGGCCGATTGGCCAACGCGCGAGCGACCGCCACGCGTTGTTGCTCGCCTACCGAGAGCATGGCGGGCTTATGTGTCAGGCGGTGCCCCAGCCCGACCCGCTCGAGCAGCGCCTTGGCCCGCCCCACGTCGGCCCGGTCGCGCGCGAACGACATGCCGAGCACCACGTTTTCCAACGCCGAGAAGCCGGGCAGCAGGTTGAACGTCTGAAAGATGTAACCCATGTTGTCCGCACGAAAACGATCGCGGCCCGCTTCGGGCAGCCGAGTGATATCGAGTCCGTTCACTTCCACGCTGCCGGAGTCGGGGCGGCTGATGCCGGCGATCAGGTGCAGCAAGGTGGTCTTGCCGCAACCGCTGCGGCCCACCAACACCATTTGCTCGGCGGCGGCGACCTCGAACCGGGCGATATCGAGAATCGGCAGGCGGCTGCCGTCGGGCTCGATAAACGATTTTTGGACGTTTGTCAGACGGAGCATCTTCGACGCACACACCATATTGCCCACGCGATCTTGTCATCCACAACTTAACGTGCGGTGGACGCGGTGGCCAGCGGGGCCACAAGGCGTTACTACGTTGCCGGGCGGCGATTGGTTCGTGCCGCGAGCGGTGTGTATGGGCAGATCGACACGATCGCTACCCGCCTATAGGCTCCACGCGCTTAAGACATATACGAGCCGGTCCTGCGAGAGAACCTCGAAGTCAACACCGATCGGTGGGAATTCGAAAGATCTTATGGAGTCAAAGCGGGCATCGCCGAGAGCGTCGGGATCTCGTTTCAGCAGAGAATCGATTTCGCGCGCGGCAAAGGTAACCGCAGCTCGCTCTTCTGCGGCAAGCCATATCTCGGCCAGGTTCTGCTCGGCCGCGGGAATCCAGACCACCGTAAAACTCATGGCGACGAAAAGTTCGCGAGAATCTCCGCGAGTGGCCTGCCAGTGCGCTCCTGCCGCCGTCGCCGCAGTTCCTCATCACTGAAGGGCGACCGGTGCCGCGCTGACTCTGGATCGCTTGCCGGCTCCGCAGGGTGAAAGTAACCTAATACTCGCCCCGCTTCATCGCGAAATTCCATGAAATCGCCAAGATTTTGAAGCCGGCTCAACGTGCCAGCATCGAGCGTCAAGCTGGTCATGTGCGTTATTTCCTCAATCGTCGGCTGCTCTGGTAAACCCCAGTTTATTCTAACACCGGTCCTGGCGTGCTGCAAAGTAAACCCGGCCACAAGGGCCGGGCCTACCCCCGATGGTGGATTCGATCCGAAAGACACACGTTTGCAGAGCGAGAGGCGACTTTACTCTTGTAGTTGAAAGAACCCGTACAGCACCTGGGCCTCGTTCTCGCGGATGATATAGAACTTCAGCGGCTCGAAGCTGCTCAGGTCGGCCCGGTTGAGAATGTAGTTGACGTTGTCGACGCTGACGGTCTCCCAGATGTGCATGCCCACCAGAATATCGCCGCGGCGGACGCCCTGCCGCGCGGCGGGGCTATCGGGCCGCACATCATTCACCAGCAGCCCGCCGTGATAACGCGACCGGTGCTGCTGCTTGAACTGCTTATTCGAAACCGACTTCAGCTCCAGGCCCAAAATCTCCCAGGCGGGGTCGCCGACTTCATTGCGTTCCTCGGGGGCCGAAGCCAACATTAGGCTTACCGAAAGCGGCTGGCCGTTGCGGCGGACTTCAACGGCGATCTTTTCGCCCGGATGCCGGCCCAGCATGGCCCGCTCAAGGTCGAGCACGCGCCACACATGCTGCTTGCCCACGGCTTTGATCACGTCGCCCGATTGCAGACCGCTTTCGGCGGCGGGGCTTTCGGCATCGACCGCGTCGAGCACGACGCCCTCGTCGCCATCGGCCACGGGGCGGGCCACCAGCCCGTGCCACGTGTGATCGAGTCGCCGCGTGCTCAGCAGATCGGCGGCGGTGGTCACCACTTTGTCGGCCGGAATGGCAAAGCCGATGCCTTGCGCCCCGGCACGCACGGCCACATTCAGGCCGATCATTTTGCCTTCGATGTTCAACAGCGGCCCGCCCGAGTTGCCGGGGTTGATGCTGGCGTCGGTTTGAATCAGGTCGTCATAATGCTGCGCGTCGCTCACCTGCACCGTGCGATGCAGGGCGCTGATAATGCCGCGCGTCACCGTATGCTCGTAGCCATAGGCATTGCCCACGGCGATCACCGTTTCGCCGGGCATCAGATCGTTGGACGTGCCGATTTCGATCACCGGCAGCTTTTCGTCGGCATCGATCTTGATAATCGCCAGGTCGGTCTTCAGGTCGCGCGAAATCAGCCGGGCCGTGTAGTTGCCCCGGCCGGCGGTGGTGACGCTGATTTTCTTCACCCCTTCGACCACGTGGTGGTTGGTGATGATATACCCGCGCTCGTCGATAATCACGCCCGTGCCCATGCCGTTCACGCGGCGCGAGGCATCGGCGCCGCGCGTTTCGGCGGGCAGGGTTTTCTCGCCATGAATGTTGACAATGGCGTCGCGGGCATGCTCGACCGCCACGACCAAGGGGCTGCGGCGCGTGTCGAGCTCGTCGCCCCGAGACGGGGCAGTGGTTGCCAGGCAAACGGCGAGCGCAAAAGCACTTACCGCGGCCTGGCCCGGCAAGCGCCACCATCGGCTGGATCGGTAACTCATGAAGTTCGTCGGCGCGGGTTAAGCGGATCCTGGCTGAGCATGCCGGCCGCTGGGAGCAAATAGTTCCAGACGGCAAAGGCACGGCAACTTGCGTTGTCATCGGCCCAGGCAGAGGGGGTGCTTAAAAACCGGTCGAACCGCCGGTATAGGATGCCCAGCTTGTCGCGTAAACTCGCAGAACGCAGGCTGGGTAAGAGGCGCGGGCTTGGTGGCTGGGGGCTAGGGGCAGAGCCGCGCCAGCGGCCGGAGCTAACAAGACGCTTGGTCGCGGCGATGCCCCGGCGGTAAACATGC
The DNA here is from genome assembly GCA_025927475.1 of Pirellulales bacterium. Classification (GTDB taxonomy): domain Bacteria; phylum Planctomycetota; class Planctomycetia; order Pirellulales; family JAICIG01; genus JAICLL01. Next base: position 41,941 of record JAICLL010000019.1, on the reverse strand, counting down.
CGTGGGATGGCCTTCCAGGCCGTGTGCTTCGACGCCTTGAGGGCCTGGAAGATTACGCTCACGAACACCGCTCAGACGCGTCACTGCACCGCCGCACGCCTTCCGATCTACTTGGACGTACTACGCTTAGTTGTTAGTCGTCCGAGGCGGTGGCGCGCGGCTTCGGCTTAAAGGTCACGCTGCAATGCGGGCAGGGCAGACTGTTCGCGGCGCCCGCTGACGTCGCCGATGCACTGGCAAGAGGTTTTTGGCCGCCCGATGTCGAGCGAATCCGCTTGGGCGCCCGCCCTTTTTTCGCGGCTTTCCAGCCAGCCGTTTCGGCCTCACGTTCGGCGGGCAACCGCCGCAGCCCTGTCGAAGAATCGGCATCGGGCGCGCCACCGTCAGGCTCTTGCTCAAGCGAATCTTCTTCCTGCTCCGCGCCATCCGCGGTTGGCGGCGGCAGCAGCGGCATTATTGGCTCGGCGCCGTGCGAAGGCGCGGGCACGGGCAGCAAACTCTGCCCCTCGATGGCGTCGGGCTGTTCCGACCGAGGCCCAAACACCGGCCGAGTCGGCAGTGGGTGAAAATAGCTGGGCCCGGCCGGTTCGGGATCGGGCGACAGTTCGGGGGCGAGCGGTGGAGGCCCTTCGGCGGCCCGCCCGTGTGTGATGCTGTGTCCTCCGCCTTCGGTTGGGCAGTCTACGCATTCTGCGTCGTCGGCAACCATTGTCGGTGGTTCCGCCCCGCAGGACGGGCCATTGCAGCGATAGCGATGCGCATGCAGCGACCAATTCCATTGCAGGGCGAAGCCGCGCCGGATATAGCAACCGGGCGCTGCGGTCAGCAGCCCGCCCGCAATTACCACCGCACACCAAAGCCGCGTTGTCCGACCGCTCATCGCGCAGTCTCCCAGAGCGATATCTCCCCTGGAAACTTGTCGGCAGCCGGCAACCGGCAAATTGAGCACAATCGTTCAACTCTTCGCACGCCCCACAGACGCGCTAGACACACCGCAACGCCGAGCGACGAAATTACCCATTTACTCCTGGTCGTCTAACCTCAACCACCGCTAACCGCTTGGGGCTCATCGGTGACTCCCTCGCAGCCCCGCCCTCGACTGGATGGCCGCGGGCAAAAACCGCCCCTCAGCCGCCACACGAGTTGACCGCCCAGAGACGTCGCTGATAGCCCCGTGACAACACCGCGGCGGTCGCCAGCGTGCGGCCACAATCGCCGCGTCGGGGTCACTGTTGCTGGTAAACCCGGCCCATGGAATCGGTGGTTTCCGTAAGGGCCCGACGCCATCTGGATCGCCAGCGGAGCCGACCTGGCCGCCGATCGGTACACTGGGCTGATCAGCGCCGACTTGTTAGCGCGGTGACCACGGTAGCTTGCTTTGCCGCGATTGCGGCGCTGCCTCTGCCGGCTGTCGATGCGAGGTGAGGTGCCTCGCCTGTTGCACTCGAACCTGAGAAGAAAGCTGCTCCAGAAAACCGGGCGAGGCGCGGTCGAGCACAATGATTTCGCTTTTAGCACGGGGGTCGGCCAAGGATCGCACGATGCAGATCACTTCGGCGCCGGCACCGCGGCGTCGGATTTCGGCCAACGTGGCCGTCTCTTGGGCGGTCAGCGCCGCTGATTGCGAGCCGGGGGGTATGGGGTTGCCCGCTCGTGCGCCCGCCGCCTCGCTGGTGGCCAATAGCCCTGAATGCGAAGGATCTTTGCCCGGCTGCGGCATGCGGTCGGCCATCGGCGGCGGCTCGATCGCGGCGGCCAAGACGTTGCCCGAGGCCGGGTCGACTGGTTCCAGGCACATTTCGAGCAAGTCCACTCGTTCCAACTCGGTATGAACAGCGGCCACCGCTCGATAGACGCCCTCGCGGTCTTCGGGATCGGCGAAATTGCACACGCCGACCAATAGGCCGTCGGTGGTGAAAAGGCCGCCGCCGCTGCGGCCCTGTTCCGGCTGGCCGGCCGCGACCAGGTTGGGCGGGCCGAGAAACTTGTTGATGGCAGTGACGTGGGTAATGCGCGCGGTCGGGTTTTCGCCATGGTTGCAGCCGATGTTGATCACCGCGTCGTTCTCGCGCACCGCGTGTCCGGCTGGGGCGACACGCGCGGCTGAGACGGGCACGCCGGGCCGGAAGCTGACCAGTCCCAGATCGCTTTGCAGATCGTAGCTGACCAACCGACCTGGCAAATTTTGCGGGGCGCCGGGGCCGAACAGGTCAATGACAATTGGCCCTTTGCCTTGGGAATCGCGAAAGACGTGACCGCAGGTGAGTACCAGCGCTTCGCCTTCGCGTGCGTCGATAATGGTGCCCGATCCCACCGAGTTTCCGCCGCCGTCGTTGATCCGCAGCCGGACGCTGGCGGCCAGTAACCGCCGCACCACGGCATCGGCTGCTCCTTGGCCGGTTGCATACGCTCCGCCGCCGACCATGTTTGCGGAATCTGGCAGGCGGCTTTCGGGCCAGCCATCGGCCTGGAGCGAAGTGGGGGGTTGCGTCTGAGTCGCGTGTGTCTGAGTGCCGGGCACTTGCGGCAGATCGGCAACCGGCGCGCTGCCCAGCGGGGCGCTGGCAAGCGGAGGAAACACCGACGACGATTGATCGTCGGGCGATTGGGCCCGCGCGCGGCTGTTGCCGTTTGCGGCAACGACTCCGGCCGAGCGGAGCATCTGCTCCAGGTCTTGCTCGCTTTGGCCGCCGACCAGGCGTTTGACTTCGCGACCATTGACCACCAGCACGAAGCAGGGAATCTGATCGACGTGCATTTGCTGGGCGAGCTGCCGGTGTTCGTCGACATCGACTTTCCGCACGGGATAACCGCGGGCAGAGAGTCGCTCGACCGTGCTCTCCATCTGTCGGCAGGGGCCGCACCACGCGGCCGAGAAATCCAACAACACCGTATCGCCGGCGCCGGTGAGCGCCATGGCCAACATGACCGCCTGGAACGAGACCATCATTCCCTCCTTGGAAGGTCGCGGTGCGGCGCGCCGAGCTTGGCGGCCTCACCAGGGCAGACTTCCTGTCTGCCCGATCAAAACGGGACACACCTGGGTTCAAACGTGCGATCGGAATCCGACGCTTTGAACTTTGACTGGATCAGACGTTCGACGGGGCCGACATCATGCCCGGCCTTGGCAATTCTTACAATCCCAAACTCGACGTTCTTCGCCAGAACTGCCGAAAACCTGCATCTTTCGCGTGAGTGGGCAGGCTGGGCGAGTTGGCTGGCGAAGAAACCGACCATCAAGATTGTGCGGCGGCCTTTTGCACTTGGTGTGCCAAGGCGGTTACAATGCTCGCTGAATTCCACCAAACACGCGAAAGTGAAAATGAACCACCCCAAATTATTCGTCGGCACCGTTGGAGAAGGCGTCTGGCGGAGTACCGATGGCGGCGCGAGCTTCGAACGCGCCTCGCACGGAATGTTTGTCGAATGCGATGTACGAGCGCTGGCGGTCGACCCACGAGATCCGAAAACGCTTTATGCCGGCACGAACGAAGGCGTCTATCGCACCAGCAACGGCGGCGACGATTGGAAGCGGCTCAAAGGCCCTATCGACAGCCTGATTACGTGGGCGCTGCTCGTTGTGCCACACCAAGCTGACACGCTGCTGGCCGGCACTCGCCCGCCTGCCATCTTTCGCTCGGCCGACGGCGGCGTGAACTGGACGCAAACCGATGCCCAACCTGCCCAAGAATGCGCAGGCATCCGCTTTAATCGGGTAACCACGCTGCGGGCAGATCCGATCGAATCCAACCGGCTGTGGGCGGGCATCGAAATCGACGGTGTCTGGCTGAGCGTCGATGCCGGGCAGACCTGGCAACGCATTGGTAAAGGACTGTCGTCGGCAGATATTCACGGATTGGCGATCGTGCCCGACCGGCGAGGCGGACGCACCATGCTGGCCACCACCAATAACGACCTGAACATCAGCCGCGACGACGGTCAGACCTGGCAACCGCAGGAAGTCGAGCGGCAATTCGGCCACGGCTACTGCCGCGGCTTGCAGCAGCGGCCCGACCGACCCGAAGTACTGTATCTGGGCAACGGCGATGGGCCACCGGGTACCGTGGGGGCTGCGTGGCGCAGCAGCGATGCCGGCCAAACCTGGCAACGCATGGAACTGCCCGTCACGCCGAATTCGACCATCTGGGATTTCGCGATTCATCCCGCGCAGCCGCAGCGGGTCTATGCCTACAGCGTGAGCGGGCAGGTGTTTCACTCGGCCGATGGCGGCGACCGCTGGGAAAAGCTGCCGCGCGAGTTCGGCGAAATCCGCTCACTGGCGTGGACGCCCTAGCTCGGCCAATGCTACTCGCCTTCCGACGCGCCCAGCACCGCCGGCTTGATGGTCCAGGCCTGCCGCTTGGCCAGTTCCATCATCCGCGGCGCGCGAAAGCCGGGCGGAAAAATCACCCAGCCCCATAAGTGCGGCCCGTCGTCCGACACGTATTGCGCTGCCGTAAGCTTTGCGGGCCGGAACACAACTTGTTCGGGAGCGGACTCGCCGGCCAGCAGCTTTGCGGCGACGCCGGCAATCGACACCAGGTACGACTCGGGCGGAACGCCGATGCTGCCCAGCCAAACCGTCGTCGGCACACGGCCCTGTTTGGTCATCAGGTCGGACACATCGGCCGCCGTGCGCACCACTTGCGACCAATCGGCGGAGACCTCGTTTTCGAGCGCCACCGCCGCCTCGGCCGGTCCGAGTGGCGACTGGTCGAGTGCGATTGGCGCCGATGTCTTTTTGTCGCCCTGTGCCTTTTTGCCGCCCTGTTGAGCGATGAATTGGTTTACTAGCCAAAGTACTTCCGCAGCCGAGAGGCAATAATCATCCCGGCGTTGGAATGTCGCTTCGTTGCCCGCCGCGGCGGCGATGGCCCGCAGTTCCTGAGGCTCGAACTGCCGATCGCGCGCTCGGTCGCGATAAAGCTCCGCCGCTTCGCGGGCCGTAATAAAACGTACGTCGTCAAAACCGCGAATGAAACGGATATAGCTTTCAAACGTCTGATAGGCGACGGCGCTCTCCTGCTCGGTCTTCTGCGGCGGCGCTTGCCATTGTTCGCGCGGCGGATTGGCGCCGCGATTGAAATTCACGCCGTCCCAAAACTTCTTGTGAATAAACTCGCAGGGATGGTAGTAAATGCTCACCACGCCGCCGCCTTCTTCGAGCAGGGTTTGCCGCGCGCCTTGAAATCGGTCTTCCGCTGCCCGCAAAGCGCTCTCGCCGGTCAAGTCGGTGCGAACCGTGTGCGTCAGCTTATAAAGCGTGAGCAGGCCGCAAAAAAAATGCGGCTTGCCATCGAGCGACACATGGCTGCCCGCATCGAGATAGACGGGCATTTTCCAGCGACGCATGCCGCCAAACGTCTGCGGCCCCCAGGAACTGCCCGGCTGACCGTAGCACGAGGGGGCCTGGCCAAAAATGCGCTCGACGTCGGCCCGGCCTGCTCCCTCGCGGCGATCAAATTCCTCGACGCCGTCGTCCCAACCCAGCGTCGATAAATACATGGCCGGACTGGGCTGCACGCTGTGAAAATTCGAATGATAGCCGATCTCGTGTTTCTTCAAGGCATTGATGACATCGTATCGCTCGCGTGCTTTCAGGGTGCGGGCTTTTTCGCCCACCACTTTGAATGTCGCGCGAATGCCCTCGCGGCTGAGAAATTCGGCCAGCCGCAAGGCAGCGTCGTCGCTGGCGGGCAACAGATAATCTTCGGTATCGAACCACAACACCACGTAAACCTTGGCAGGCGGTTTGGCGAAGGCGGCGGAGTTCGCCAAGACGATCGCGACGATGGCGACACCCAAGGTCAGCCGGCGGCGGAGATAAAGTTGTGGGAGCATTCTCTCGTCTTCTTTTTAAAGTGATTAGTGCCTGATGGTGGGACTCGCTGCGCTCGGCCCACCCTACAAGCCATAAGCATTCAAATGCGAACCCGGCAAAGAGATTGTAGCCTCAACGCCCGGCTGAAGGCTACTTTTTCTGCTTCACGGTGAATTCGATCGTCGACTGGCCGACCTTGCCGGCCAGCGTGTCTTCGATCATCCACTGGAGCGTATAGGCGCCGTCGTAGATGTTTTTCGGCAGTCTGATGAAATACCGCACAAAATAATCGCGGCGGCGATTGTCGCAGTGCTCTTCGGTCAACGGCAGCGCGTCATGAGCGACCCGCTGGCCTTGGCTGTCCAGAATCTGGTAGCTCGCCTGCAAGGCGGTGTGAAAGCCTTGCTCGGTCTGCTGGCTCTTGAAGTTTTCAACCTCAGCATAGACCAACAGTTCCTGCTCAGGCTTGAATTCGTGCTGCTCAATTCGCTTATGAACGCCATAGCTTTCGACAGCACTGCAAAACGCCAGGTTGCGCACGACCAGCGGCGCTTGTTCCGCCAGTGACGCGGTCGCTCGGGTCAAGTGCTGCACCGCCTCGGCGGCGCGGCGGCTGGCGTCGGTGTTGTGCTGGCTATCGAGATAGGTGGCCAGGCCGAAGATTTGCTTCGACCAATAGTCTTGCTGAGCCGGCGCGATGCCTGGTATCGGCTTCAGCGCATCCTCGCGTCGGCCGGCGGCCAGATAAAGCATCCGCAGCCAGACGTGCCGTGCGATCGCGTCGGCGTCGCCAGGCGGCGTGCGCGTCTGTTTTTCGAGTTCAACGATCGCCGGGGCAAGTTGCTGCTGCCAATCGCCGACCGGTGCGCCCGGCGTAGCGGCCGAGAGATGGGTTGCCGGCTGCACGGTTGATGCGGCGGGTGCGATCGTGCCTGAAGATGGATTCGCCGGCGCAGTGGTCGCGGCCGTCTCCGCCGGCGGCGGCATGCCCTTGGGCGCACCGGCGAACGCCGGCGAACGAACATCCGGCTTCGAAGCGATCTGGCCGGCCGATGGGTCTGCCTCGGCGCTCTCAGTCAGTTGGTTTCGGGGATCGACGGACGGGGCGGCGACGGCTTTCGCACGCTCGGCGGCGCGGCGGCGGTACGCGAGTGAAGCGCGGAACGTTTCGATCACTCCCGGCCACAGCGCCGGATCGGTCGTGCGCAGATCTTCGATCAAGCGTTGCTGTGCCTCAGGCTCCAGGGCGCCCATTGCCGCGAGCTCGGCCAACACATCGGCCAAAGCTTGCGGATCGGCGGGCGAAGCGGTGGCCGTTTTCATGGGTGAACCCGGCGGCCCGCCCGCGGGCGTTCCCGCGGCCGGCGATGCGCGGCTTGGCCCGGCATTCGCCGATCCGGTGGGCGGAACCGCCGTGGACGGTTGTGGCCTCCCAGACTGGGCCGAGTTTGGTCCACCCGCTGGTGAGGCGGCCGGCCCTCTCGGCGGCGCGCCTGCCGCCGCCGAATCGAACGTCTCAGCGGTATCGCCTGGCGGCCGATCGAGCATCGCGCAGCCGCCCGCGGCGCAGGCGATGGTCAATAACACCGCAATGGTGCAGAGCGGGGGCTTCATGAGCGCGAAGGGAGGTAGGCGAAGAGGGCGGCAGAATAGGCAAAAGGCTAGCTTGCCGCAAGGGAAATTTGCGGCGTGCGCGTTTGGCGCGCAGGCACTCTGACGAAGCGGTTTTGGCATTCCAAGCCGGTGATGGCTTCGATCGGTTTTTATGAACAAGACCGGTAGTTCTCGCGTCCGGGCTCTGTAGGGAGCGGACTCCGGGCCGTTCCGCGCGGGCGGCGCGGCGCCGATTCGAGTGTTGGTGGAATGCCGATCAGGTCATCATCTTCGGGAACGCCCGGGTGGGACGAGGCGTATTGGCAGATCACTTCCGAGCCGCTACGGCAGGACGAGGCCAATTGGCAGCTCACGGAACGGCACGGAGTCCGTTCCCCACAGACGTCGAGCGTATGACCCGGCAGAAACCTCCGCTGGGGCGATTCAGAAGGCCGGCGTTTGCCGCTATACTTGCGCAGTTTATGAAAACCCACTGAACGCCCATGATTATCTGTATTGATGGTCCCGCCGGCGCCGGCAAAAGCAGCGCGGCTCGCGCGCTGGCCCGCCGGCTCGGGTTTCGCTTTCTCGACACCGGGGCCATGTATCGCGCGGTGGCCCACGCCGCCCTGCGCCGCGGCCTCGACTGGGACGAACCCGCGGCCCTGGCCCGGCTTGCGCGAGAGCTGAGCATCGAAGTCGGCGAAAGCCAGGTGTTGGTCGATGGCGAAGATGTCACGCGCGAGATCCGCACGCTGGCGGTCACCACGGTGACACACTATGCCGCCAACAACTCCGCGGTCCGCCAGCATCTGGTCGAGTTGCAGCGCCGGGAGGCCGCGGGCGGAAACGTCGTCACCGAGGGCCGCGATCAGGGCACCGTGGTCTTTCCGCACGCCGAGTGCAAAATCTTTCTTACGGCCAGCCCCGCCGAGCGGGCCCACCGCCGGCTGATCGACTTGCAGCGGCGCGGTGAATCCACCTCTTATGACCAGGTGCTCGCTGAGCAGACCCAACGCGACCAGCGCGACGCCAACCGCGACGTTGGCCCGCTGCGGCCCGCCGCGGACGCCATCGAACTCATCACCGATGGCCTGCAGCCCGAGGAAGTCGTCGATCGGCTCGAGGCGTTGGTCCGGGCGCGAATGGCGTGACGCGATGCAGCGATCGTTGCCCAAGCGGCTGTGGTATGGCTTTCTGCACATTTCGTGCAGGCTGCTGGCGACCGCGCTGTTGCAGATTCGTGTCACTGGGCGAGGCCATGTGCCTGGCGGGGGTGGAGTGTTGGTGCTCTCGAACCATCAAAGCCACTTCGATCCGGTATTGATCGGCCTGGCGTGCGACCGGCGGCTGAACTACCTGGCCCGCCAGACGCTGTTCGGCTTCGCGCCGTTCCGCTGGTTGATTCAATCGCTCGACGCCATTCCGATCGACCGAGAGGGATTAGGCCTGGCCGGGCTAAAAGAGACGCTGCGGCGCCTGAAACGCGGCGAAATGGTGCTGATTTTTCCCGAAGGGACGCGCACGCGCGACGGCGAAGTGGCGGCGCTGAAGCCCGGCTTTAGCGCGTTGGCCGGCCGGGCAAAGGTTCCCTTGGTGCCCGCGGGCATCGCCGGCGCCTACGACGCCTGGCCGCGCCGTCGCTTGCTTCCCTGGCCAAGCACCATTCACATTCATTTCGGCGCGGCTCTCATGCCCGACGAAATTGAGCGTCTCGATGAACGCGCCTTGGTCGCGGAAGTAGAGCGACGGATCAGGGCATGCCATGAGTCGGCCCGGCGGCGACGCGCCCGGGCCCTCAGCGTTTGGCGGTAGGGTGGGCCGAACACAGCGAGTCCCACCTTTTGCCGCATGACCGTTGCCGGGCCGTGCTGCGCCCGGCGGTGGGACTCGCTGCGCTCGGCCCACCCTACAGCCTCATGGATGGTTCATCGCCTGTGGAAGCCCGATGCGTCAGCGAGGGAAAGTCAGTCCACGACCCTCGCGGACGCTTCGCGCTTCCACGGAACGTAGCCACCGTCAGGTATTACTCGCCTGTGCGCTCATCACTGCGCCTGCGCCCCTCACCGCGTCTTCGCGTCGGCGGGCCTCCACGTCGTTGGGCAAGCTCTGGCAACTGGTCGCTCGATTCCCCGGGCGTCAGCCGGCCCGTGAAGCGGCAGCCGACCAGAAACTGCACCTGGGAGCCGACACGCAATTCCGACACGTGTATGACTCGGGCGGTGACGTAGATCAGCACGGGCGGCTTGCCCAATTCGACGACATACGTCTCTTGCTCGGGCGGCGCCGAACAAAGAAACGAAAAGCCGCCGGGGGATAAATCCTGGCACTTTACCTCGCCGAAATTTGACAGCGGAGGCATCTGATCCGTGACCAGCGGCGCCAAGCGCTGAGCGCATTGATACGTCTTGCGATCGCGATTGCGGCGGTTGTCGCCGCGCTGGCGCGCGCGCAAGAGGCGGTGTACCTCTTTATAGAAGGCCACATCATCATCGCGTGGAACCGCCATTCGCCGCAACCTGTACGGATCGGAAACGAGCCAGGCCCGGTCCTGGCTTCGCCGGTACACATGCCGCAGCCGCGCACCGGTACAAACAATCCATAGGTTGCGTCACCCTGCCGGGCAAGCCCGGTGTGCCGTTTGTACCGCTTATAGGGGCGCATCCAGCCGATTGCGCCCCGCGGAAGCCGGATCACGAGTTGGTGACCACCGATGGATTGTCGGCCACGTTGACCCACACGTGAACATGGGGCGTGCCGCGGAAGTACCAGACAAAGGCCGGTCCCTCGAGCCGCCAGCAGTCCCACACCTGGTCGTCGCCAATATCGCCTTCCTTGTAGAAGGCCAGCGCGCAGCGATCGAGCCCGCCCTGGGCCTTGAGGCAGGCGGTCGCTTCGTTCTGGTCGCTCTGGCGATACGGCTCAAGCAGTTTTTGCAACACCTTCTGCACTTGCTCTTTCTGATCGCTCGACATTTCGGTGAGTGGAATGCCCGGCAACTGACCGGCCGCGCCGCGGAAGCCGACTTTTTCTTCTTCCGGCAGTTTCTCGACCAGAGCAAGCTTTTGCTGCTTGCCATCGAGCATGGTGTAGAGCTTGTTGGCTTCCAGCGCCTGCGGCCAGAAGACGTTGCCCTCGTGGTTGGCGGGTTCGTTGAAGCCGGTGGCGGCGTGACCATAAAAAATCGGTCCGCCGAACGCCACGTGGTCGGACGAGTTGCCGTCGCACCGCAGCGTCATGTGGCGGCCGGTCATCACCAGCTCGAACTTGCCGTCGCCAGGTGTCCCGAAAATGGCGATGTTCTGATCGGTGCCAAAACCGCCGGCATCATCGTCCAGTTGCTTGTAGATGCGTTTGTGCCAATCAGGCTGAATGATTCCCTCAAAAATGTCGCGGACCATCGCCTGCTGATCAGCCGTGTAGAAATCACTCAGAATATCCGGCTCGGTCACGTGCCAGTTGTTGGCTACGCGGCTGCGCAGCAGCCCGCGCTGCGGGTCTTGGTGGTCCCAGGCAAAACAAACCGTCTTGCGCTGTTCGGGCGTGAGCGTGTCATAGAGCACCTTGACGAGCGATTCGGGGGCGGCCGGGGCCGCTGATGTTTCGGCCGCCTGCGCCCAATGGGAAAGCGAGCCGACGGCGATGACGGCCGAAGCGGCCCCCGCCGCTTTCAGAAACTCGCGGCGATCGACGGCACGGCGGGCGGTTTGCGAGACGAACGACGATTCACAATCGCGACAAGCAGGTGACGAGCGTTGCATGGAAAGTTCTCCTAGTTGAGAAATCATGGCCGCCGAGAGAGCCGGCGAAAGCCTTTGTCGGGCGGCGATTCCCGGCGATCGCGCCGGATATTAGAACCCACGCCGGGCCGGGATGCAATCGCTCACAGCTCCCACACTCTGTGGCGGACGGAGTTTGGCAGCATCCTAGCGCCCGCAACCATCGAATTTGAGGTTCTTCGTTAGCTTCATCGAGCGCTGACGATCATTTTTCGACCTGGCGCCGCCCTAGCGGCTGGCAGCCGGGGCAATAGAACGTGGATCGCTGGGCCTGCACGAATCGCTCGATGACCGAACTCGCGCAACGGGTGCAAGGCTGCCGCGCACGGTCGTAAACTCGGTGATGGTTCTGATAGTTGCCTGCTTCGTTCAAAGCGTTGCGGTAGGTGCCGTCGCCCAAGGTCGAGCCTTCGTAGCAAATCGCCAGTTCTAATACCTCGCGGGTGGCATCATGGATGGCACGCCACTCGGCTGCCCGCAGTTGGTTGCAACGGCGGCGTGGATGCACGCCCGCCAAATGTAAAATCTCCGACGCATACAGATTGCCAATGCCGGCGACCGCACGCTGATCGAGCAACGCCACCTTGATCTCGCGGCGGCTGGCAGCCAAGCGCGATGCCAGTTCGTGGGCCGAAATGCGCAAAGCATCGGGTCCCACGCGATCAAGTCCATAGCGCACGGCAAACTCGGCAGCCGACACCAGCCGCACCGAACCCAGGCCGCGACGGTCCCAGAACCACAGTTCGGAAGCGGGGCCGCCTTCCAACCGCAGGCCAAATCGCAAATGCGCGCGGTCGGGCGGCTCGGCCAGCAACACCAGCCCGGTCATCCGCGGCTCGATGACGATCGAATCGGGCTGGTGCTTGCCGTTCACACCAAGTTCGATCACCACGCGTTTACCGACACGGTCGAGTTTCGCAATGGTCCGGCCCATCACGAGGCGGCGGAACGTGCTCAGCCGCGGAGCGATCTCAATCGGACGCAATTTGCACCGCGGGCGGATGACCTCAGCGACGCGGCTGCCGAGCACCGGCGTCAGGCCGCGGCGCATGGTTTCGACTTCAGGCAGTTCCGGCATGTTCGCCCGCGTTTCGTTGGGCCAATCCTCGGTGGCCGATCATCGGTGACACGTCCAGCAATCGAGTAACTGCCCGGTCTTCACACCGTGCGCTTGCATCAACTCCACCGTGCCCGAACGCGGCGATCCGTCGTCGGCCACCGTGTGTGCTTCGGGGCCGAAGTGAAATACCTGATCGAGCGGTCGAATGGCCGGCTGCGGATGCTCGTGGCAATCGATGCACCAGGCCATCTCGAGCGAAGCCGCCCGGCGCATCAGCGGCATGCGGTCGACTCGCCCATGGCAGCTCTCGCAACCGACACCCTTGGCGATATGGATGCTGTGGTTGAAATACACGAAGTCGGGCAGGTCGTGCACGCGCGTCCAACGCAACGGCTTGCCCGTGCGGTAGCTCTCGCGGACCGGCTCAAGCATGGGGCTGTCTTTCCAGATTTGCGAGTGGCAGCTCATGCAGATTTCGGTGGCGGGCAATCCGGCAAAAGCCGACTTTTCGACCGAGGTGTGGCAATAGCGGCAGTCGATGCCCAGGCCGCTCACGTGATGTTCGTGGCTGAAGGGCACGGGCTGGTCGCGCACGACGTTCACTTCGGTGACATAGGGCGAGCGCTCGACGCGATCGGCCAGAAACGCCAGGGCGGCAAGAATAAACACAGCGCCAAAGATGGTGACTTTGGCGAACGTGTTCATGCTGGGGTGAAAGACCTGCGCCATCCTAGCCACGCTGCTGTAAGACAAAAGATTGGCCCCCGGCCATTATGGCGAGTCTGGAATTTCTTGCAATCAGGCCGCTGCCTTGACCGCCACGACACGCAACCGGCGATAATCGGCCGTCCATTGGCCGTCGTGCCACAGATGCGGACGAAGACGCTCGACGGCGTCCTGCATCGCCCGCTCGGCTTGAGCGTCGTTGAGACCCGCAAAGCACGGCCCGCCAAACATCCGCAGCCAATTCAGCATTCCGCTTTCGCCGTCTTCCAGCGAAGTCGGCCGGTCGAAGAGTGCCGCATAGCGCACTTCCAGAGCGTTCCGTTCGAGCAGAGCGGCGTATTCACCGATCGACGGAAAATACCAAGGATTGCTGGCGCCGTTGCCCTGCCGGAAAACGGCCTCGACCGCTTGTCCGCAGGCGGCGACGATTTGCCGCACGTTGCCCTGCCCGCCAAATTCGGCGACGAATCGGCCGCCCGACCGCAGCGCGTGAGAGATGCTCTTCACTGCTTCTTCGGCCGGCTGAATCCAGTGTAGCGCGGCGTTGGAAAAGACCGCGTCGAAGGGCTCGGCGGAGCGATAGCGGCGGGCGTCGGCTATCTCGAACGACACGTCGGGATAATTGCTCCGTGCTTGGGCAATCATGTCGGCCGACGCATCGATGCCGAGCGCCTGCGCCCCCGCCTCAGCGATTTTGGCGGTCAGGTGCCCGGTGCCGCAGCCCAGATCGAGCACGCGCTCGCCGGCGCGCGGCTGCAAGAGTTCGAGCAAGTCGGCTGCTTTTTCAAAGACAAACGCATGCCGCGCGTCGTAGAGCGCGGCGTTCCAGCTTCGCAGATCGTGGGTGGAATCCATCGCGCACGGCGGTTAGTCACTCATGGACCGCTTCCACGCTACCACCTCGCGGATGGCATCGTCGAGCGTGTATCGCGGCTGAAACGAAATCGTCTGGCGCAGCCGTGTCAGATCGGGCACGCGGCTGCGCACGTCTTCAAAATCGGCGGAATACGCCTCGGCATAACTCTGAAACTCGATGTTTAGCGAAGGATTCACCACCGCAATCACCCGCTGGGCCAATTCCAAAATGGTTACCGGCTGGTCGCTGCCGATGTTAAACACCCGCCCCGCGGCGACAGGCGTGGCCATCAGGTCGAGCACCGCTCGAACCACGTCGGCCACGTGGCCAAAGCAGCGCACCTGGCGGCCGTCGTCGTGTACCACCAACGGGCGGCCGGCCAAGGCCGCATCAACAAATCTTGGCAGCACCATGCCATAGCTGCCGGTCTGGCGCGGGCCCACCACGTTGAAAAACCGGGCCACCACCACCGGCAGCTTATGCTCGCGCCAATGGGCCAGCGCCAAAAATTCGTCGATCGCCTTCGACACGCCATACGACCAGCGGGCGCGCGTGGTGGGACCAAACACCAGATCATCTTCTTCCGTCCAACTCGGCTTTGGGTTTTTGCCATACACTTCGCTGGTGCTGGCCAAAAAGAGCTTGACTTGCCGGCCTTGTTGCTGCTGGCGGCGCAATTCGGCCAACAGCAACTCGGTGGGATAGATGTTGGTTTCGATCGTGCGAATCGGATTGCTGGCAATGAGCTGCACGCCGACCGCCGCCGCCAGGTGATACACCTCGTCGGCCTCGGCAACCAAGCGAGCGACAAGCGGCCGATCGGCCACACTGCCCGAAACGTAAGAGAATCGTGCGTGACGGCGAATGGCGGCCAGGTTGTCGACGTCGCCGGTCGATTCATCATCGACCACGGTCACCTGATCGCCGCGTGCGATCAGCGCCTCGGCCAGATGGCTGCCGATGAACCCCGCGCCGCCGGTAATCAGAATTTGGGCCATGCTGTCATTGCCGCTCGTCAATCGCGGTCGGCGAGACAGCCGAAGTTTCGCCCGGCTTCATCTCTTGCCCGTTGCCGGTCTCTCGATGCGCATGCTCCTCGGGCAGGACGGCCGGCAGCGCGGAATCGGGCGGCGGCGGTGGCAGCTCTTCATGATGAGCCTGGCCCCCGCCCCCCGTTTTTTTTTCCCGCCGCGCGGCGAGCATGGAGGCGACGATGGCAACCGCCAAGAAGACCACCACCACCACCAGCGAAGCCCAATGCGGAATGGGATCGTGCTTCCAGCCCAACTGGGCCATAAGAAAATGGGCCACCAGCATCTTGATGCCGACAAACACCAGAATGGCCGCCAGCCCGTAACGCAGGTAACGAAACATATCCATCGCCCCGGCCAGCAGAAAGTAGAGCGCTCGCAGGCCGAGGATGGCAAAGATGTTCGAGGTGAAGACAATAAAGGTGTCTTTGCTGATCGAGAGAATGGCAGGCACGCTATCCAGCGCGAAGGCGATGTCAACAAAGTCGATGACCAGCAGCACCAGGAACAACGGCGTGATGCACCGCAGGCCATTTTCGCGAGCGAAGAACTGCTGGCCGTGGTTCTCGCGCGAAACGCGGAAGAACCGCCGCGACAGGCGGATCACAAGGCTGTGCTCCGGATCGAACTCTTCGTCGTGTACAACGAGTTTTCCCCCGGTGTAAACGAGAAACGCGCCGAGCAGATAGGTGACAAAGCCGAACTTATTGATGAGTACGGTGCCGACAATGATGAACAGCAACCGCAAAAAGATGGCGCCGAGAATTCCCCAGAAGAGCACACGGTATTGGTACTTCAGCGGCACGCGGAAGTAGGAAAAGATGACGGCAAAGACAAAGACGTTGTCCATGGACAACGACCATTCAATGAGATAGCCGGTGAGGAACTCGACGGCCTTTTGCTGCCCGCCGGCCCACCAGATGTAACCGGCAAACGCAAAGGCCAACGCGCACCAAGTGGCAGTGCTGAAGGCGGCTTCGCGAATGGAGGTGTCGCGCGATTGGCGGTGAAAGAGGCCCAGGTCGAGCGCGAGCAAGACGGTGACCAGCGCACCGAAACCCAACCAATGCCAGGGAGTGAATATCAACGTCTTGCCGCTTGCAGGTTTTGCCGGAAGAACACCGCCGGGCCATCAGCCCCACAGCATCATAGAAGTTTGGCCGGATGCGGACAACTGCGGCGGCTATGTAGGCAGCGGGCTCCGTGCCGTTTCCCGAACGGCTTGGCTTTCAAGATCGGCAATGCCCGGCGGCTGGGGCAGAGCCTAAACGATGCCCCGGCCGATCCGCTTCCGGGGCATCGGCAAGCCTCTGCCCCAGCCACGTATGACCTTCCGATGTTGGCTCAAGAACCGATTTGGGAAGCGGCGAAACGCTACCGCGGCTCGTAGCAGCGTCGGCCGAGAATGCACTTTTGACGCGCCACCAGGCCGTCGTCAGGACCTAGCGCATGCTGCGTCATGTTGCACCAGCAATGGCCATCGCTCATGCCGACCTCGGCCGGGTCGACCATGCCCGATACGAACATACCCTTGGAAAGCAAATGCCGGCAGGCGGCAGAACCGGCCGCCGCAGTCGCGGCGGGCTGTGAGAGCGGTTCGGCGGCGGACGCGGTATCGGCGGGGTGCGACGTGGTGGGGGTCATTCAAATCCTCCTGTCTCGAAACCTGCTGCCAGCAGCAAGGCGCGCTCGACGGCCACGGCGGCTAACTGCACCTTGTAACCATTGTCTTTCAAAGGCGTGGCGTCGGCCACGGCGGTTTCGCCGGCGGCCCGCGCGGTTTGGTCGCTGATCGGCCAACCAACGAGCGATTCCGCCGCGCGCCGGGCAATCCATGGCGTCGGCGCCACATGCCCCAGCACGATGTTGGCCCCGGTCACCAGGCCGCCTTCCATCCGCACGGCGGCGGCTGCGGCAGCAAGCGGATAATCAGGTCCCTCGCCATGCCGCACTTCGTAGGTGGCGTTGGCCACCCCCGAGGTCGGCGGCAGCAGAATATGCGTGACGAATTGGTTGGCGGCCAGCACGTGCTCGCGCTGAGCTTCGTGCCGTGGCGTGCGGAAAAACTCCTCGATCGAGAGCACGATCTCGTCGTCCTCGGTCGGGCCGACAATGCGCAGCTTGGCGCCCAGCGCCACCAGCGCCGGGGCCAGCCGCGAGGGATGCACAAACTTCGCCGGGCCAGCGTTGCCAAAGATCGCGTGATAGCGGCTGTCGCCCTCGGCCACCAGCTTGCCCCGGTCGGCCAGTAAGCCGTAGCCGTTGCGGTAATACCAGCAGCGGGGCCGCTGGCAGAGCTCGCCGCCGATCGTGCCCTGAGCCTGCAACTGCATGCTGTTGATGCCGGCGATGGCTTGCTTGATCGCCGCGTAATCGTCCAGTTCGGGCGCGGCCAGCAGGTCGTCGAGCGTGGTGGTGGCGCCGATTATGACCCCCTGCGAATCGGCGGAGACGCCCTGAAGCGACGACACCTGCATGATGTTCACCACGCGGTCGGGCGTGGCGATCATCTTTTTCATCAGCGGCACCAGGTCGGTGCCGCCGGCCAGAATTTCCGTCTCGTCCGGCTCGCCGGAGAGCAGCTCCAGCACGTCGGCCTCACACGCGGGTGCGGCATAATCAAATGCTTTCATTAAGCCTTTCCTCCTTTCAGAGCATCGAGCACACGTTTGGGCGTCAGCGGCAGCACCGGCACACGCACGCCCAGGGCATTGCACACGGCGTTCGAGATGGCCGCGCCGGGGCTGATCACCGGCGGCTCGCCCAAGCCCACCACGCCGCGCTGGTACTCGCTTTCGGGCTGATAAATTTCGACAACGATTTCACCAATGTCGCCCAGCCGCGGCAGCTTGTAATCGGCCAACTCGGCGTTCACAAAGGCCCCGGTCTTGGCATCCATGATTCGCTCTTCAAACAGCGAATAGGCGATGCCCATGATGGCCGCCCCATACATCTGGCTCTTGGCCGTCTTGGGGTTGATCACCAGGCCCATGTCTTGCACGGCGACAAACTTTTTCATTTTCACCACACCGGTGCGGCGATCGACGGCGACCTCGGCCATTTGCACGCCGCCCACCTGCGAGCTGGAAAGCGTGGTCTTCGTTTGCCCGGCCTGGTACTTGCCGGTCACTTCCAGCGGGTTCATGCCCAGCAGCCGGCAGGCTTCTTGCCACGAGAGGCTGTTGTCTTTGTCGTCACGCACGCGGATGCGTCCATCACGCGCTTCGAGCGAACTGACCTCGACCCCCAGCTTTTTGCCGACTTTTTCAAAGATCGTTTCTAATGCCTCTTGCGATGCACGGCGGCTCGATTCGCTCACGCTGCCCACCGTGATGCTTCCGCCCGAGGGAGCGCTGGCCGGATAGGCCGAGCTGCCGATGTTCACTTTGACCGCCGACAGCGGCAGGCCGAACGTTTCGGCGATGACACTGGTGATGACGGTTCGCGTCCCGGTGCCCAGGTCTTGGCTGCCGAGGAACGCTTCGACCGCGCCGTCGGGATGCACCTTCACCAGGCAGTTCGAGTTGGCCGCGCCGCCGCCCCAGGTGTGCAAGGCCATACCCACGCCGGTGACGATGTCGCCCTTTGCCTGGCCTTTGCCGTGGGGATGCCACTTGGCCTTCCAGTCCATCAACCGGGCAGCGATTTTCATTTCTTCGCGGTACGTCTCGGCCATGCTCTTGCCGGCCTTTTTGGGCGTGGCGTTGTCGAGGTTTTTCAGAAACACCTCATAGCTATCGAGTCCCAGCTTGGCGGCGATGTCGTCCAACGCCGTCTGGCTCATCGCACAAGCCTGCGGATGGTTCGGCGCCCGCCAGGCGCGGTCTTCGCCGGTGTTCGTCATCACCGCAATCTGCTTGCGGCGATAATTCTTGGGAACCATCACATAAGGAATAGTGCCCTTGTTCACACCGCCGTTGTCCTTCGGTCCGCCTGTGCCCCAGTGGGTCGAATCCCAGCAGGTGACCAGCCCCTCTTTGTCGGCGCCGATGCGCACCTTGATAAAGCCCGAAGGGCGGCAGCCGGCCACCTTGAGCTCTTGATCGCGGTCGAGCATGAGCTTCACCGGGCGGCCCGTTTCCTTGGCCAACTGGGCACAGGTGACTCCCCAGGCGTCGGCGGCAAACTTGCTGCCGAAACCGCCGCCAATGAAATCGCACTTCACGGTCACATCGCCCGCGGTGATCGACAGCGGTGTGGCGAACTGGGCGGCCGTGCCCGACACGTTTTGCGTCGAAAGATAAGCGATCAACTTGTCGCCGTCCCAGACACACGTCGAGCCGTGCGGCTCGAGGCACATGTGCGTGATGACCGAGATGCCGTAATAGCCCTCAACCACCGCGGCGGCTTCTTTGAACTGCCGCTCGAGCTCCATGACGTTGAATTCGTCTTCATCCACATCGGGGTCGGGTTCCATCTCGACGTGAATGTCTTCGCCGGCGCCGTTGGTGCGATGCACTTTTTCGGCGGCTTCGAGGTCCTCGTCGTCGACGAATACATCGAGCATTTCATACTCGACCTTAATCTTTTCCAAGGCTGCGGCGGCCGCGGCTTCGGTGTCGGCGGCCACTACGGCCAGGGCGTCGCCCTGCCAGCGAATTTCGTTGTCCGGCTCTTTGAGAGTCTTCACTGCTCGGACGCCGGGCATTTTTTCCGCCGCGCTGGTGTCGATCGACTTGATGCGGCAGTGGGCGTGCGGACAGCCCAGCATCTTGGCGAAGAGCATCCCTTCGAGATTGATGTCATAGGTATATTTGGCGGCGCCGGTGGCCTTTTCCAGGCCGTCGATGCGGTCGTGCTCTTTGCCGATGACCGATGCTTCGCCGTGCTTGGGCCAGTTATAGGAGATCACTACTTGCCTCCTTTCACCACCTCGAGGGCGGCTTGAATCACGTTGGCGTAGGTGCCGCAGCGGCAGATGTTGCCGTTCAGGCCCTTGCGAATCTCGGCTTCGGTGGCCCGCGGGTTTTTGTCCAAGAACGCCCGCACCGCCACCACAAAGCCCGGCGTGCAAAAGCCGCACTGCATGGCGTCGTTGTGAACAAACGCGGTGGCCACGGCGTCGGGCCGCTCGCCGCCGAGGCTCTCGACGGTTTGGATGCGCTTGCCCACGCAAGCCATCGCCAGCAGGGTGTTCGCGCTCATTGGCTTGCCATCGACGATCACGGTGCAAGCGCCGCTGGTTTCGTCGATGCTGACGGGCTTGGCGCCGGTCAGGTCGAGCTGATAACGCAGCACATCCAAAAGCGTGCTGCGCGTTTCAACATCGACCTGGTGCGGCTTGCCGTTGACGGTCAGTTTGATTTGCTGAGTACCTTTGCCGCTAACGAAGGCGGTCTTTTGATTGGCGTTTTGGGCGGCTTCGGCGATTCCGGGACCGGTGGCCAGGGCGGTGGCGGCGGCAGCGGCGCCCGAGCCACGCAAAAAAGCCCGGCGGCTAAAGCCCGAATCGGGCCGCTGGGGGTGCTCGTGGTCCTGCATGGGAAAGCGACTCCTGGGGCGGAACAACGTAGTTTGCAATCCATCGAACGCCGCCGATTGTACCGCTTTGCCCGCCGGTTTCAATCAATAAAATCGGCGTCCATGCAGAATTTTGCCAGGCCGCGTTTCGCGCCTTCCGGTGGCTGGGGCAGAGCCTTGGCGATACCCCGGCGGGCTGAAAGGCTATGGCAGGCAAAAAAATGAACAGCAAAATGATGAGTCTAGGGCAACGCGAGGAGCCCTTCGGCGGTCCCTGGCCAAATACATGGCCGCTGTAGCATATCGGCTCTCATTGGGTAGCGGCGACTCAAACACCTCGATGCAATCGTCAACCAGGTTCACAATCCAATACCGCCACGCCCGCTCGCGCGTACAGTTCATACCTCGTCTTGCGATCGAACTCTAGCGAGCTGTCGGCAACCTCGATTGCCAGCCATACATCGTCGGGGCCCGGATGCCGCTGCAAATAGTTGTTTGACTTCCCCGACACGACGGCGATGTCCGGTTCAGGCTCGCTTTTGGGCGACATCGTCACGGGCAGTTGCACCCGAAGATGGCAACCGGCCGCGACAAGTACTGGAGCGAGTAGTTCTGAGATTTGCGCGATCGCCACCGCGTGCCGTTTGCCGTGCACCATGAGATTCTCTCCACGAGCGGCCCGATTCTTGCGCAGCACGACACCATCGATCAGTTCCACCGGATCGCCCTCCGCTACGATGCCATCGGCGAGCATCCGATGGAACTGCTCGACGGTAAACGCCACGGGGGCCGGCGCACGCCCGGCGACAATGTCATTCAAGATGGCCATGCTCATTGACGTACCTGCACTAGCTTTCTCAGTCCATTTTACAACATCAGCGCTCGGTCGAGTCGCTCGAACCGTTCGAGCGCCAGCAGCCCCAACGCGGCCGGCAGATGAAACATCGTATCCCCCCTTGCTTTTGCCTTCCGTCGTTGGAAACTGGAAGGCTGCTTGTGATTGTACCCTTCCTGAATAATGCCCACCGAGGAAAACCACCATGAGACTCACCGCCTTGGCTCTCTCACTCAGCCTGCTTTCGCTTGTCGCTCCCGCGCGCGCCGCCGACAATTCGCCGCCCGAGGGGTTTGTGGCCTTGTTCAACGGCAAAGATTTGACGGGCTGGAAAGGGCTGCTGGCGGGGCCGCTCGATAACCCGGCGAAGCGAGCGGCGGCTTCCAGCGAAGAGCTGACCAAGGCCCAGGAAGCCGCCGACCGCGACATGCGCGAGCACTGGAGCGTGAAAGACGGCGTGATCGTGTTCGACGGCAAGGGACGCAGCCTGGCCACCGCCAAAGACTACAGCGACTTTGAGCTCTGGGTCGATTGGAAAATCGAGCGCAACGGCGATAGCGGCATCTATCTGCGCGGCGTGCCGCAGGTGCAGATCTGGGATCCCTCGAGCGACTCGGCCAAGGGCGTCGGTTCGGGCGGACTGTTCAACAATCAAAAAAATCCCAGCAAGCCGATGACCGTGGCCGACAAGCCCGTCGGCCAGTGGAACACCTTCAAGATCAAAATGGTCGGCGACAAGGTGACCGTTTACCTAAACGACGTGCTGGTGGTCGACAATGTGGTGCTCGAAAACTATTGGGAGCGCGACAAGCCGGTCTACCCCACCGGCCAGATCGAGCTGCAGAACCACGGCAACTCGCTGTACTTTAAGAACATCTATCTGAAGGAGATGGCGAGGTAGGCGTGGGGGCGCGGCATGCTCTGCCCAGCTTCGTTGCCATCGGCCAGTCCAAAAAGCTCGTGCACCGGGTAGAATAGGAAGCATGCCACCCTCGGAGGTGACCGCCCGGAGAATGTTGATGAGTTGACGTCGAAGATCGCCGCGCTGCTGGAGTCGGGCATCCACGTTTTGCTGGTCGATCTTTTCCCGCCCGGCCTGCACGATCGCCGGCGCATGCACGGTGCAATTGGCACATGGACCGCAGATCACGGTCTTCTGGAAGGATTGCCGTCGGACGCGCCGTTGACGCTGGCCTCGTATCGCGCCAACGGTTTCATTGACGCCTACATCGAGACGCTGGCGGTGAGTCAGCCTTTGCCCGACATGCCGCTCTTCTTTCACGCCGACCGCTTCATCAACGTGCCGCTGGCCGCAACCTATGACGCCGCCTTTCGCGGCATGCCGGCGTTTTGGCGAAGGGCGCTGGAGGCAGAAAAATAAGCGGCCGGATCGTTACGAGAGCGGATCGATGTCTCGCGCCGAATGCAGCACACGTATCAATTCGATTCCGTCCACTCGATGTTGGTAAAAAATGACGTAAGCGCCGGCCACAAAGCTTCGGAGATCGGGAGCGATATCAGGCCGTCGTTCACCCATTTCGGGTTGCGACGCAAGAAGGGCAAGCCGCTGCTCCATTTGGTCCAACCATCGTATCGCCGCATCGAGGCTGTCGCGCGCGATGTATTCGGCGATCTCCACGAGATCTTTTCGAGCCCCTGGGGCCTTGATTACGGTCGGCACTCTGCTCACCGCCCCAAGGACAACCGCTCGCGAACTTCTTGCTTAATTTCCTCCATGTCGAGCGCGGTTCCCTCACCTCGCTCGAGTTCATCGATCCCAACCTGCAGGTCGGCACGAAGTCTCTCCAGCCGGATCGCTCGCACTTGTTCGCGTTCGCGCAGCAAGGTCAACGCCGCGCAAACAACTTCGCCCGTGGTCGAATAATCTCCACGTTCGATTTGATTTTGAACGAATTGCTGAAGATCGGGCGGCAGGGAAAAACCAGACGCGGCCATTGTGAAAACCTCTCCGTGAGGACCATCGCAATCGAAACCGTCATTGTACACGTTGCAGGAACGTCTGCCAGACTATACGGAACGCACCAGGCACGTCGTTTCGTTGACTAGCCACCGCTCGATCACGGGGGAGGCGACGTGGAAACGTTGCACATGAGCAGTGCAGCGGTCTGCCCCGGCCATGTTCGCCGCAGTCGGCACCGTTTCCAGACGGTCTTGGGGTGGAAGTTCATTTTCCGCCCACATCGACGCCGCGCTCTTCCAGCCATGTCCGAACGGCGTCAAAGTTTTTGCGGTAAACTTCGTGCCGGAACAGTAACTCCTCCTTCTCCCTCCACTTGCCTTTTTGACGAATATCCGCAAGGAAACTGATTCCGCCGTGTTCTGCGAGTTTGTAATCGGCTCCTGCTTCAAGCAGGTATAATACGCTTTCAAAATCGTTGTAAGCCGCAGCCTGCGCAAGCGGATAGGTGGGCGCGAGGGAGCCATTAGGCGATGCGCGCGGCGAAGGTGGCCAAGGTTTGTCAATGTCCGCCCCGTGTTCCACCAGTAATTTGACGTTGTCGAGAAATTTGGTATCACCGCGGATAGCATCCTCAAGGCTTAATCCTGATCTTTTGCTGAGTGCGAAATGGAGCGGGGTTCTTTCATTCGGCCGGCCGCGGCCGACGTTGATCAGATTGGGATCGGCCCCGTGCTCGAGCGCCAAACGGAGCCACCACGGGTCTTCTTCCAAGGCGGCCCAATGCGTCACCACGCGCCTGCCGCTCATGATCACGTTGGGATCGGCCCCGTACTTCAACAGGGCCTCGTAACTATCCCGGTTCTTCTCCTTCAGCGCCAGCCACAGCGGCGTGCTCCCCCCGGAACCGCGCACGTTGAGATCGCCCCCCGCGGCAGCGAACCTCTGAATCGCCATGGCATCGCCGCGTGCCACGGCGTCCCAGATGTCAACTCCGCCAGCGGTGTGACCGCATCCCGTCACCGCCAGTGAGAGCGTCGTTATTGCAACGAGCACCATTCTGAGACTGAACTGGAATCGGCGGCGCATAGCGGCATTATATGGCAATGTGCCGGCCACAAGGGCCGGGCCTACTGGTGGCTAAACCTTTCCCCCGTCCCCTATTACCCGTCCCCTATTACCTGTCCACTATCCCTACTCGCCAATTGACCCCCAACCCTAAACCCGCTATCATCAACGACTTTCCGCCTTTGTACAAGGAGTTCGCGTGGCAACTGTTCTGGTGAAAGAGCTGATCGAAGCCGGGGTGCATTTCGGGCATCGCGCCAGCCGGTGGAATCCCAAAATGCGGCCCTATATCTATGGTCGCCGCAACCTGATCCACATTATCGACGTGCGCGAGACCGTGCGCGGCCTGATCCGTGCCCGGAAGTACCTGACGCAGGTCGCCGCCGGCGGCAGCCTCATCTTGTTTGTCGGCACCAAACGGCAGGCCGCCGAGACCATCGAACGCGAATCGAGCCGCTGCGGCATGCCCTATGTCAGCGACCGCTGGTTGGGTGGCACGCTCACCAATTTCCGCACCATCCGCAGCCGATTGGCCCGGCTCGAAGAACTCGAACGGCTGCGGTCGGGCGAAGAGCTGCAAAGCTATTCCAAAAAAATGCAGTCGGCGCTCAACCGCGAATATCGCAAGATGTTCCGCAACCTCAACGGCATGCGGACCATGAACCGACTGCCCGAATGCCTGGTGGTCATCGACCCGCGCAAGGAACACAACGCGGTGTTCGAGGCCCGCAAGCTGGGCGTCACCACGGTGGCCCTGATCGACACTGACTGCGACCCCGACCTGGTCGATCTGCCGATTCCCGGCAACGATGACAGCATCCGCTCGATCGAGCTGGTCATGCACCAGTTGGCCGACGCGGTGCTCGAAGGCAAGGCAAACGCGGCGGCCGCCGTGGGCGTCGCCGCCGGTAGCGCGCCGGGGGCCTACGTGATGGAATCGGGAGAAGACAAGGAGTAGACGGAGGAGAACATGCCAGAAATTACCGCCAGCATGGTAAAGACCCTGCGCGAGCGCACGGGCTTGCCCATGATGGATTGCAAAAAGGCCCTGCAAGAGACCGGCGGCGACGAGCAAAAGGCCGTCGATTGGCTGCGCGAGCAGGGCATCAAGACGAAAGAGACCCGTATCGGCCGCGAGACTTCGGCCGGTCGGATCGCGGTCTATACCGATTTCGCCAAGGGCGTCGGCGCGATGATCGAGCTGAAGTGCGAAAGCGCTCCGGTGGCGGGCGGCAAAGACTTTATTCAGTTTGCCGCCGACGTCGCCAGGCAACTCGCCACGGGGCCGGGCGCCAAGACCGCCGAAGAACTGCTCAAGCAGCCCGCGCCGGGCAAAACGGGCCAAACGCTCGGCCAGGTGCTCGACGACATGTATAACCGCATCCGCGAGGTGTTTACGCTCGGGCGAGTGATTCGCATCGACGGCCCGTGCGGCGCCTATGCGCATCACGATGGCTCGGCGGGCGCCTTGGTCGAGGTCAAAGGCGGCAACGCCGAGGCGGCCAAAGACATTGCAATGCACGTAGTGGCCTTTAAGCCGGCGGCCGTCTCGAAAGAAGACCTCGACCCGGCCGATGTCGAGAAAGAGCGAGACATTCTCACCAAGGCCGCCCGCAGCGAAGGCAAGCCAGAGAACATCATTGCCAAGATGATCGAAGGCCGCCTGAAGAACTTTTTTGCCGAGCGCGTGCTGCTGGAGCAACCGTTTGTGAAAGACGATAAGCAGACGGTCGCCAAGGTGGCCGCGGCTGCGAAGATGGAAGTTGTGCGGTTCGAGCGGTGGGAGCTGGGAAAAGAGTAAGCTAGGGTAGCCCCGGCACTCCGTGACGGGGTTAGCGGTCGCCGAAGGCGACCGGGGGTCTCCGCCACGGAGTGTCGGAGCTACCGGGGCGGCGTCCGTCGCGGATGAACGCTATAGCGTTGTTGCATGGGCCGAGGCCGTAGGATGGGCCGAGCGCGGCGAGTCCCACCATTTGCAATCGCACCGGACATCGAGAGCGTCACCTTTAAGAATCATCATCCGGAAGTCATTCATCCATGTCCGCCACCAACACCGCCCATCGTCGCGTCGTTCTCAAACTGTCCGGCGAAAGCTTTAGCCGGGCGGGTGAACGCGGCATCAGCATGGAAGAGGTGGTGCATATCGCCCGGCAAACTTCGCAGGCCGCCAAGCGGGGCGTGCAGATTGCTATCGTCATCGGCGGCGGCAACATCTTGCGGGGTGCGCAGTTCACCTCGGCCAGCACCAGCATTCAAGAGGCCACCGCCCACTATATGGGCATGCTGGCCACCGTCATCAACGGCTTGGCCCTGCAAGACGCCCTGGAATCACTCGGCTGCGAGACGCGGCTTTCAACCGCCATCCGCATGGACGGCGTGGCCGAACCCTACATTCGCCGCCGCGCCCGCCGGCACCTGGAAAAGGGCCGTATTGTCATTCTGGCTTGCGGCACGGGCAGCCCCTTTGTCACCACCGACACCGCCGCCGCCCAGAGGGCCTTGGAGTTGGAGGCCGACGTGCTGCTGAAGGCCACTCGCGTCGATGGCGTCTACAGCGACGATCCCGAAAAGAATCCGCACGCCGTGCTCTACAGCGAACTGAGCTATTCGCAGGTCCGCGAGCAAAACTTGCGAGTGATGGACCCCACGGCCATCACCCAGTGCATGGAGCACAATATGCCGATTCTGGTGTTCAACTTCAAGAAAGAAGGCAACATCGTGCGGGCGGTGGCCGGCGAAAAGGTTGGCACTCGCATCGGCAGCGAAGTTTTGGAAAGCAGCCGCAGGGAATAATAAGGTTAGGAGGATGGCCTTCCTAGGCCGTCCCATAAGAGGTCTCAAATGAGTGCCGAAGAGATTCTGCTCGACGTCGAAGAACGAATGGAAAAAGCGGCCGACGTGCTCAAGCACTCCCTGGCCGGCATTCGCACGGGCCGTGCCAACCCCGGCCTGGTCGATTCGTTGCGTGTCGAGGCTTACGGCTCGCCGACGCCGCTGAAGCAGTTGGCCACGGTCGGCGCCCCCGAGCCGACGCAAATTGTCATTCGGCCCTTCGACCCCGGCACGCTCAAGGACATCGAAAAGGCGATTTTGGCCAGCGGGCTGGGCCTGACGCCGATGAACGACGGCAAGTTGATCCGGCTGAACGTGCCCGCCCTTTCCACCGAAACCCGCCGCAGGCTGGTGGGCCGCATCAAAGAGCTGACCGAAGAGGCGAAGGTGGCCATTCGCAACGTCCGCCGCGACGGCAACAAGCTGGCCGATCAGGAGCAGAAAGACAAGACGCTCTCGGAAGACGACCGCGACAAGCTCAAGGACGAGATTCAAGAGATGACCAAGAAATACGAGAACCGCGCCGGCGATCTGGCGAAGGCCAAAGAGCAAGAGGTGATGGAGGACTAGGCAGGGGTCGGGATTCAGCATTCGGGATTCAGGGATCGTAGTGTCAGCGTCCTCGGTTGCGCAGGCGTTGCTCGGTTTTGACGATCGAATTCAGCGCTGACGTCTGTAGAGAACGGAGTCTGTGCCGTTCCCGAACGACGGTGCCGCCACGGTAGCTCCGACACTCCGTGGCGGAGTGGCGGTCGCCGCTGGCGACCGCGGTCCCCGTCACGGAGTGCCGGGGCTACTTTATTTCGATGCGACCGCCTGTGACCGATTCGCCACCGCCATGCCGTCGCTCATCGACTCTGCAAAACCTCTCCTTCTCGCTCATCGCGGCAATAGCCGCGCGGCGCCTGAAAACACCCTGCCGGCGTTTGAGTCGGCGTTGAAGCTGGGCGTCGATCTGGTCGAGCTCGACTATCACCACTCGGCCGACGGCGTGCCGGTGGTGTTTCACGATGAAGAACTTGACCGCTGCACCGACGCCTGCCACGTCTGGGGCGGCACAAACCAATTGCTTGCCCGGCGAACTTGGGCCGAGCTAAAACAGCTCGACGCGGGCGGCTGGTTCGGCCAGGCCTTTCGCGGCACGCACATCGCCAGGCTCGAGGAAGCCTTGCGGCTGATTTGCCCGCGGGCCGGCTGCATGATCGAGCGCAAAAGCGGCGACGCGGCCACCTGCGTCGGGCTGCTGCGACGGCTGAACGTGGTCGATCGTTGCGTCGTGACCGGTTTCGATTGGCCTTTTCTGGCCGAGTGCCATCATCTCGCGCCCGAGTTGCCGCTGGGCGCTTTAGGCACCGACATACTCACGCCCGAGCATCTGGCCGCGGCCCGGCAAGTTGGCGCCCGCGTGATCGGTTGGGACAACGACTATGTCACCGCGGAGCACGTGCGGCTGGTGCATTCGGCCGGCTTCAAGGCCTGGGTTTGGACGGTAGACGAACCAGCCCGTGCCGCCGAGTTGATCGCCTGGGGCATCGACGGGCTGATCAGCAACGTGCCGGGTGCAATCAAGCCGGCAACCCACTGAACATCGCCAAACCAGCATGGCAAAATCGCCCCGCGTCGAAAGCGAAAAAGCCCGACTTCCCAGCGAACGCGTCGAGCGGCAATCGTCGGACGGCGAGCGCCGTGAAAATCAGGCGGCACGGCTGGCACGCGTGCTACGACTTCTTGAAATGCTTGCCGACACGAACGGCGTTGCCCTACATGACCTGTCGAAGACGTTGGGAATAAGCACCCGGACCATCCGCCGCGACCTTCGCGTGCTCGAGGCGGCTGGTTATCGCTGGGAAGCTGGCAAGCAAGATAAGAGATATCGCTTACAGGCGAAGTCGAAGTTCCCGTTCGCCATCACCAAGCTCTCCGACGACGAACTGCTCGGCCAGGTGATGGCGGGCATTATCGCGCTGGCTCCGGGGCTTGAGCCTGCCCGTGGCGCTCGGCGCATGACCAACGCCCTGCAGGCGCAGCTTCATTCGAAGCATCCCCAGGGCGAATTGGGCGTGCAGATTCTCACCAACACCGAGCGGCTCGTCGGAGCGTTCAGTCTATCGTTGGCCGACCATAGCCGCTCGCAAGACGTCATGCGGAAGGTACAACATGCGCTGCTGACTCAGCGCCAGGTCAGCGGCGACTACGTCAGCCCCTACCAGGCCACACCCGAGCGGCTGCGGCTGCACCCCTACCGGCTCTGCCTGATCAAACAGGCATGGTACCTCATCGCTCGGCCCGACGATGCCAAACGGCCCAAGACCTATCGCATCGCACGGTTTAGCTCGCTGGAGGAGACGAGACTCCCTGCCCAAACGCCCGACGATTTCGACTTGCGCGCCTACTTCGGCAATGCTTGGGCCGTGTTTCGTGGCGAGAAAACCTACGACGTCGAAATCGCGTTCAACCCAGAGGCGGCGCCGCTGGTCCTCGAAACCTTGTGGCACCATACGCAACGCGCGAAAAAACACCGCGACGGCAGCGTCACCCTGAGCTTTCGCGTCGATGGCCTCGACGAAATCGTGCATTGGGTGCTGAGCTGGTCGGGCCGGGCCAAAGTCGTTCGCCCCAAAGAACTGCGCGATTTGGTGCTCGAGCATCTGCGGCAAGCGTTGCAGTTGAACGCCGAGTAGCAGGCATACTCCCTGCGCCGCCCGCTTGTGCTACGATAAGCCATCATGCCCGCGCGGCTCATTGCGATCGGCGACATCCACGGCTGCTCGGCGGCCCTGCGCGCGCTCGTAAATGCGATCGACCCGCGGCCAGAGGATACCATCGTCGCGCTGGGCGACTATGTCGACCGCGGACACGACTCGCGCGGCGTGCTCGACGAGCTGATTGCGCTGGGCGATCGCTGCCGCCTGGTCCCCATCTTGGGCAACCACGACGAGATGATGCTCCACGCGCGCGGCGGCCGCGACGACCTGCGGTTCTGGCTGCAATGCGGCGGGCAAGTGGCGATCGATTCTTACGGCGACGGCTCAGGGCTAAACGCCGTGCCGCGCCGCCATTTCAGCTTCCTTCAGTCGTGCCTGGATTATTACGAGACCGAGCACCATTTTTTCGTGCATGCCAATTATCGGCCAGACGTGCCGTTGACCGGCCAGAACACCGAAACGCTGCGCTGGCTCTCGTTGCGCGATTCCGTGCCAGCCGCGCACGTTTCTGGCAAGACGGCCGTCGTCGGGCATACGCCGCAGGCCGATCTTCTGAACCTTGGCCACCTCATCTGTCTCGACACCAACTGCTGCGACGGCGGCTGGCTGACCGCACTCGACGTGACGACCGGCGCCCTCTGGCAAGCCGACGATGCCGGGCGCCTGAAAACGCCGCACAAAACGCATTGGTAGTGGATGCCCTCCGCGGCGTTCCAGTGACAAAACGCCGATTCTCGTCCGCTCGTGACCCACCGCTGTCACAGTCATCGGGTACTAATAGACGTATGGAACGCACTCACTCGAAGAAACACAGGCCCCGTGATGGGGTGACTGGCGATCATCCGCCCACATGGGCAGGTGAGACTAACGCCTTGAACCGATCCATGTTCTTGCGAGTGCGCTCCATTTTTTCAATCACCAAGTGCGCTCGATCACTTCGCCTTTCCGGCCCTTTGGCCCCGACCTTTGACCCCAGGAGATCTATGACCTTTGTCCGACCCCTGCTTCGCTTCCGGCGGGTACGAAGCGAGCAATTCCACGACGGCTACCTGCTGCGAGCGCGGCAACATCTCAGTTTCGAGCTGGGCGGAGCGTATGACCTGCGCTCCGAACTGGCCGAACTCAAGCAAGAAGTCGCCCGGCTCACGGCCGAGCTGGCCAAACAAAAGACGATTGGCGCGATGGCGCGTGCGGCCCTGCCTCGCCCAGAGACGTCGCCTTGCCGTTTGTGCGGCGGGCCGTCGACGCCCGGCCAGCCGTTGCTCGCCGATCGCGTCGCGGCTTCACATCCGTCGAGCGAACCGATTCGCCCCCGGGCGCGTCAGGCGGATGATTCGTGCCTCGAGCAGATCGTGCTCATCGTCGACGACAATTGGCCACAGTGAGCAGTTGGCCACAGAGAGCAGTGCCTCCTAACCCACCCTGCGATGGAAACATTTGACCCCACCTCCGTCGATCTGGACCGTCTCGCCGCGGCGATCGTTTCGCGCGCCGCGCGCGAGGCCCGGCGACGTGAACTGCGCGAATTGACGCTCCGGGCGGCGGACGCTGGTCCGTTGACCGGCGGCTGGTATTGGGCGCCGATGCCGGCCGATGGCGGCGTCGTCTGGCAGGTACACGCCTTTTACGACTGTTGGCGCTCGCCGTCCGACCATGTGCGCATCTGGCGGCACGTGCGAGACGCGCTCGAAACGGGCTGGCGGCGGCGGCTTGCCGCGATCGAATGCTATTCGCTGCCGCGCGGCCGGGTAGCCCGGCGCGCCGACACCGGCCAAGTAGCCCTGTATCACGGCGGAGACGCCCCGCGCCGCTCGGGCGGTCTGGCCGTCGTCCGCCGCGCCTTCAACCTGCCCCGCGCGACTCCGGCCCTGTTCGACGAGCACGAGCAGTGCATCGCCGGCCAGCCCGAAGCACTCAGCCGCGCCTTGGGGCGCGATTTGAAAATCAAAAGCGTTCAGGCTTCCTCGCTCGATTGGAGCTAAACCTCGCATGACCTTAAACCGACGCCGTTTTTTGACGCACGGTGGGCTGACCCTGACTGCGGGCGGCGCCTTCGCGGCGGGCGGCGTGCCCCGCGGCTCGCTGGCGGCGCTTGCCGGCCAGCCGCTCGAGCCTTACGAGCGAGTAATCGCCGAGACGACGCACCTGGCCGCACTCGGTTTGCCGCGGTGCTGGGAATCAGTCCGCCTCGGCTTTCATCCCTTCTCGCCCGACCGCATCGCGTTTCTGCCGGCCGATGGCTGGCCGAGTCCGCGCGTGGTCGCCGGTTACGCTGGTCGAATTCGAGAGTCGTTGCGAGACAGACCGCCGGATGTGCCCGAATCTTTTTGGTCGCCCGATGCCTTCCGGCTGTACATCGAAGTCGCAAAAGCCCTGAGCGCCTACTATCCGGGCATGCCGGCCGAAGATTGGCTGAGATCGTTGGCCCTCGGCGAGCAGTTCTACGGCCTGTTCCCCGATGGCCAGATAAAATGGCTGGTCTCGCTCCATTTTTCGCCGGGGGAGACGCGCGTGGTCAATCCGCCCGTCGATTGGTGGCTGTTCGTGTTGCGCGATCCTCCGGCGGTGGAGACGTTTTTCGGCGTCGAGCGGCCTCATCTCGCGCTAGGCCAGGTGTACGCGGGCCCGCGTGAGTCATCGAGCAATTACTGCGACGTCGGCTTTTTGGGCCATGAATGGTTGCGCTCGCTGGCGGAAAATCCAGACTTCGTCGCCGAGGTGGCCGCCATGGATCGCGTCGACGCGGCCCGCTGGATGAACCTTGAAATGGCGCTGGTGCTCCAGCGTTTACAGAAGGAAAAACGGTAGCTCATGGTTTTGAATCGACGATGCTTTTTGACGCGCGGCGGGCTGGGCCTGGGCGGCGCCTGCGCGGGCGGCGCCGTTTCGGCCAACTTGCCGGCGGCCCTCCTCGGCCAGCCGCCCACGCCTTACGAGCGGTTATTGGCGAAAACCGAACACTTGGCGGCTCTCGGCCTGCCTCGATCGTGGCAATCGGTCCGCAGCGGCTTTCATCCGTTCTCGCCCGACCGCGTGGGCCTTGTGTCACCGCTCAATCGATGGCACAGGCAGAGCACCGCGTTTGGGGCGGAGCGAATGCAGACACTCTTGGCCGACTGGCCTGCTAAAGTCTCCGAACCGTTCTGGTCGTCCGGCTCGTTTCTGCTTTACGTCGCGGTATCGCGCATGTTGAGCGCCGATTACCCCGGCGCGCCGCTCGAAACCTGGCTGACGGCGTTCGTGCTCGGCGAGCACTTCTATGGCCTCTCGCGGACGGCGTGGCAGTGGCCCATTCGATCGCTCGGGTCGCTCACGTTGGCCCATACTCCGCGCGTCGACAACGCGCCGGTCGATTGGTGGTTGTTTCTCCTGCGCAAGCCGATCGAGGTGGAAGGTCATGACGGCGCCGAGCAGGTACACGTTGCCGTGGGCCACGTCTTTTCATCGATCCCCGGATATCGCGTTGGAACCTATCTTCAGGTTGCCTTTTTGGGCCAGGAGTTCCTGCGTTCGTTGAACGAGCAGCCACCCGAGTTCGCTCCTCAGTTGGCCGCGCTGGACCGCGTGAGCGCGTCACGGCGGATGAACATCGAAGTCGGGGCGCTGCTGGAGCGCCTAAAGAACGAGAAAAGATAACTGGAGGCTGCGCCGGCCCCGTCTTCTCGACGGGGTTATCCGCCTCGCAGTTCTCTGACATCAATGAAAACTGCCGGCGCATACGCTAGAAATGGGTGTCCATGGACGCCGAGGCTGCGCTCCGCCAGTCTGATGACCGTCTTCCATTCTTCGATGGTTCGCGGACCTCCCATTTCTTCATCGTTCAGAAAATAGATGAACACCAGATAGGCGTCGAGGCCATTAAGTTCGCGCAGTAAATACAGATGCGCCAGGCGGTTGGCGTACTGATAATAGCTCTTGGACCAATTCGTTCGCGTGGTCGATCCGAGGAACGCCTTCGTCTTGCCCAGGCTCGCTTTAATCACGCGCAGCGACTCGTCCTCGGCCCCGCATTCGGCCGAGCAAAGCTCGCAGAGATGCGACTTCGCCTCAACCAAGATTGGCTTGCCAGGCGCTTGCCCCGCCACCGCGAGCGCATCCCAGCAAGGCCCCCCTCTTACCGGCCAAAATTGCTCCAGGGCTGTTTTGCTGAAGCTTACCCCAAGCAAACCGAACGCGTCGCCGTCGCTATACTCGGCATAGCCGTCCGTCCGTAGCGGCGACTTCCAATGAACGCTATTCTCCGCAGAAAGGCCGAGCGCCTCAGCGAACTTTCGGTTAGCCAAATCGCGTTGGTCGTTGACCAGTACTTGCAGCCATTTCTGGCTTCCCAAGAATTTCTGCCCAGGCTGCTTACGCGCCATTTCGATTTTTATCTCCCATTTCTCAATTGATTGGTGGTAGCGCCCCTCGGTGTTTTAACTCACCGGTACAGCGCCTCGTAAAACGGCTCACTAAATGCGTCGAAGCGGAAATCCATGGTCAGCCCTTGGTCATGGGCGACGGCTGCAATGCCATCAGACAAGACGGTCTCTAGCCACAGCAGCGATCCTGGCTGGTGGGCGCTGTAAAAAGCACGGGGAGCCAAGATCCGGAGATGGATTGTCTGAGCGGTCAATACCGGCTGCTGCTCCTGATTGCGAATCAATTCAGGATGCAGACGCCAAAAAAGGTAGAGCGTGCCGTACCGAAGCATCTGAATCGCAGCGTACAAGGGGTTGTTGGAATCCACTTTTAGTTCAAAGAGCCAATACTCGCTTCCATCGCGACGAGCCAGATCAATACAGCAATGGCCCCCACCATCGCAGAGGCCGGCCGCGATGGGAATCTGATTTGCCCAATCTCCATCCGTCAACAACGCGATAAGCCTCTCAAGTCGTGTCTCGCGGCTGATATTCGCTCCATCAATTTCTGTGTGCTTATCAAACCGCCAGTTTTCGATACTTGGTTGACCCACTGTGGCGGCGTCCTGCCAGTTAGCGTTGATCGCTTGCAAGAGATCGGAAACGATTGCGCGACCGTTCAGTGCGCCATTTGGCGGGCGGTTCAGTAGCTGAAGAAATGAGGCCCTGTGCTGATACTGCGGCGGTTGGCCGATTTGGCCAAGACCCAACCATGTATCAATAATTGCATCAACCAGGTTAAATATTTCCATAAATTATTTTTCAGATGTAACGTTTCAGTTAAAACGATTCGCTCACACAGGACGCGGCAGATAGCCTGGCGGAACGATGGCCGAGTACGGCCATCCATCAACCTCTTGCCTTTAGATTGCCAGTTATCGCATTCATCGAACCCGCCTTCCACGACTTTAATGCCTCGCATCGGCTGCTTGCCATGCGGCATTCTATCCCTCCTGCGGCGCGGTGCAACTTTTTTCTCGGTGAATTCGCGCACGACCACGCAAACTACTTGCCGTTCATGGTTTGCTGGATCCGCCATTTACGCGCCTCGGGATCCCAGGTGAGGCGGTAGAGAACGACGCGAGGCAACGCGGTGCCGGCTTGCGATTCGACGTTGACGCGCACGGCGGCCACGTAGGTGATGGGAAGTTCTGAGTACACCGCGTCGGGGCCGCGGTACTTGTCCCAGTCTGGAAAGGGCAGGTCGACCAGCGTGGTCTTGACCGGCTGGAGCGATTGGATGCTGTAGTCGAGCAGCACCGCCATCAGCAGCTCGACGTGTTCCGCCTCGTGCGGCTGGCGCGCCATCCATTTGTCGAGCTGCGCCGCCAGGGCCGCGCGGGCCGAGGCTTGTTGATTGCCCAAGCCGAACGACCAGTAGCGCAGGCGCGGTCCCCAGAGCACGCCCGCCGCGATCGCCAGCGAAACAGCCGTCGTCGACAGCGCAACGACCATCAGCCGCACAATGGGGCGGCGGCGGGCAGCGAGCCGGCGCGGCTTGGTCGGGCCAGGCCGCACGGCAAGCGGGGCCGGCGGCGCTGGCGGCGCGCGGAAGCGCTGACCGCATCGCGGACAGCCGACCGCCTTGCCCGAGACGCCGCTGTCGGCGGTGAACGTCTGCCGGCAATGCGGACAGGCGAAGAGGATGGATGGCATTTTTTGGGTTTCGGGGTTGGCGGGGCAAGTGTTGGCGCGCAACGCAAAAACGCGCCTCCGGCAACAGGGTACGCCACGCAAGTGCCAGCGGTGGGTCACAGGGCGATGAATCGCGAAAAGATTGCTGTCGGGTTGCGCGCGTTTCGCAGGGGGGCGGTGCGGAGATCTAGCCCGGATTATTCACCAGCCCACGTAGTATGCCTCCCGCGGCGGTCATACACTAACCCGAAGCGTAAGCGAGGTAAGTTCGTTGACGGGCCTCGCTTACGCTTCGGGTTGGTGTGGGCTGCTGAATAATCCGGGCTAGAAAGGTCGCCAGTCTCGCGCCCGTTTTTCTATCTGTCGTCTCCGTATCTCTTCCCTGTCCGCGTTACTCGCGCCAGGCGCGGCCTGCCCGATAAGCCGCCAGCCGCTGCTCCGCCAGGGGCGGCGCCGCGACGCCGAACAGCTCGATGGCCTTTGTCTGCCAACGGGTAGCGGCGCCGTAATCACCGGACTCGGCGTAGGCCGCGGCCAATATCTCGTGCCATGCGGGCTGTTTCCAGTCGCTCAGGTCAAGCGCGCGCCGCGCCTGTCGGAGCGCTTCGGTACCATTGCGAATGCGCTCTTCGGGACAAGTTGCCAGCAACCACGCCAGGTTCTTGTAGGCGTTGGGATGTTTTGGACCACATTCAATGGCCCGGCGGTAATCGGCCACCGCGGCGGCGTATTGGCCGCGCTTCATCTGGATAAAACCACGGTTGTTCCACGGCACCGGATCGTTGGGAGTCAATGCGATCGCCCGATCGCAATCGGCGAGTGCTCGTTCGTTGTCGCCCAACGCCTGGTAGACAAGAGACCGGGTGCAGTAACTGGCCGCGGAATCAGGCGCGAGACGAATTGCTTCGTCGAGTTGCTGAAGCGCCTTTGGCATATCACCTCGATCCAAAGAGATGGCAGCTCGCACTTGCAAGGGTTCTTCGAGAGTCGAGTCGAGGCGAGCGGCCTCTTCCGCGTCCGCCAACGCTCGTGCGGCATCTCCCAGATAGCATCTCGCAACTGCGCGGCAAGAAATCGCGGTGGCTCTAGCTGGGTCCAAGGCCAACGCTGCGTCGCAGGCGGCGATCGCACGCTGATATTGAAGCTGCTCCATATACAGTTCAGCCAAGAAAACATGCGGCAGAGGGTCCGCGGGCGAAAAGCGATTCGCATCATGAACGTCCGCTATCGCGCGTGGAAAATCGCCGGTGGCCTTAAGAACCTGCGCCCGAAACATGAGCGCATCGCTGCAGCGCGGCGCGTTCCACACCGCTTCATTTGCCTCCTTGAGAGCGACGTCGTGTTGGCCGCGGGCCAAAAACACCTGCCCGCGGTTCAAGTGCGCCGCGCTAAGATTGGGATTGCAACGAAGTGCGTGATCGAAGTCGTTCAACGCCGAATCGATGTCGCCTCGCCGATAATGGATTGCGCCTCGCGTGCAGTAGGCCGACGCCGATGCCGGATCTCGCTGCAGCGCCGCCGCGCAGTCTGCCAAGGCGGCGTCGACGTGGCCGAGTTTCGATTGGACCCAGGCGCGGTTTGCATGGGCAGCGGCAAAGCTCGGATTGAGGTTGATGGCTTCATCAAGCCTCGCCAACGCTTCCGCTTCGCGCCCTTGTCGTGAGAGGGCAACGGCTTCGTTATTAAGCTGCGTTGCGCGGCGCCAGCGCGGCGTCGTCATCGCACGAAGCAGTCGGAAAAGCCGGACAAGCATGCGATGAGTATAGCCGCGAGCCAACCGTCAGGCATCCAAATGGATGTCACGCATCCACTGACACCCGCCGGCGGTCTTGACGCTCTTAATTTGCTTGCTCGCTATTTGCGGCGACAATCGCCGAGCATTCGCACGTGAACCACGAATCCACCTGATCGAGCATGGCACACGGGCGTCCGTCCAAAAACTCGACGGCGCCACAGGGCAAGCAATTGCTCCGCATGCTTTCGACGCTCGCCAACTCGCTGCACCCAATATCCAGCGCGGCCGCATCATTCGGCGCGCGGCTGGCAACTACGCGCGCCAAGATCTTCCACCACTCATAGCTCGGCATGGCCTTGCCCGAACGGTTTTTGAGCGCCAGCGAGACGACGTAGAGATCGCCGCGAACACTTTCCCAGGTGTGGTATTCACAGCGGCCGCTAAACGCCAATGGCCCCGTACGGCTTCGGCGAAGCGGCGGCCAGTGCCCCTTTTCTTCCGTCTCATATCGACGCACGTTGGTGCGCGCGAAGTCGTCTTCCAGATGATCTTCGAAGAATCTTTCCATTCCGCCGCGCAGCGTGGGCTGGTTGTCTTTCACAGCCAGGCAGTAATCCGCTTTCCGTTCCACGATTTCGCGCGCGATCTCCACTTGGCATTCCATGGCGTCGATGGTGACCAACGAGCCCGTGATTTCCAGTATTTCCAGCAACTTTGGAATGGCCGTGATTTCGTTGCTCTTGGCGTCCACAGCGACCTGCCCAAGCGTGATATGATTTGCCGTCGCCAAAGCGCTGACCATGTGAATCGCCGCCTTGCTGTTCGCGGCGTCACAACTGCGGCGAAGGGTCTTCCCATCGGTCGCCACGATTTGCCCTTCGGAAACTTCGTGCAGCGCCATGATCGAGCCCAGCAAGCATTTCTCGAACTCCGCCGGATTGATGGCCGCAAGAACCGCGTTGAAACGATCATGCGACGGAATTCCTTCGCTCAAATCCAAAATGGTCGCCAACCAGTCCCGCCTCCTCCTGCCGAACTCGGCGATCGCGACGAAATCGTCCGCGCCGCAGATGACTGCGCAGACGGAAATGGCAACGATATTGATCAGCGGGTAAGTAACTTTACGTTTGCGCGGGTCGCGGAGTTGTGCGAAATGGTCGTGCAACCGGGCGGACTTCGACGTGATCATCCTTGGACTCCTTTCAGGGGACGGCCATCATCCCGCGCTGCTTTTCAGCGCGACGAGAGGCCGTCGTTGCTCAAGCATGCCAAATTGCTTATTGTGGCGCAATCGCCCTGCGTTCGTCGCCGTTTAGGCGTTTCGTTTCGCCGCTTTGCTCAATGACGAGCGTACCCATTCTGAGAGAGGAACTCCGGCGCGATCCGCCGCGCTCTGGTACTCAGCGCGCTCGGCCTCCGTCAACCGGATTTGCAAGATTCGTCGAAGGCCGCCGGGCACTTTCGGCGGTCGGCCGCCTTTATTCGCCATGACAGAATCGTAGTTGCAAAACTCCGCGGTGCAAGCGCTTGACGCCGATGGTTTTGTCATTACAATACCGGCATACGGAACAGGCGGTGGCCGAATAAGGCAACGTCGCGGAATCAATCATCGCGGTTATTGGAGCATCTATCATGGCCGAACATCAGCCCAGCACCGCCGAGCGAATAGACGCACGTATGATTCCCAGCACCGCGGATCACGCAGCATGGACCGCGAATTGCCAGGCGATCGACCGCGTGACTGGCACTTCCCGCTATCCGTACATTGTTGCCTGGGGGAAGTTCCTCGGGTTTACAGCGAGCACGGCGCTCGACTACCTGCAAAAAGCCGAGGCCGAAAACGCCCCATCTGAGGCAATTCAAAAAATCGAGGACCAATGGCTGGTTGTCTCGAACATCCGAAATGAAACCAACCGCCGACTAGTGATCGACCTCGCGGGGCCGTAACGACGTGCTAACCATAATTCTGCATTCGACGGCCTGGCTTCCAGGCGAAGATGCACTACAATCAGGGCGTTCTGCTCTTACGACGTTCGCTGGGAGTGAAAATCATGGAAGTTGTTCCGGCAAAGATTGACGACGAGGCCTCGGCCCGCAGGTTCATTGCCTCCTGTATCAAGATTGTCGGGCTTGGCTACCATCCCGATACGCCCTTTAGAGACTACGTTGCCGACGACGGGAGCCGGTGCTTTTCCGACGCGGAGGCTCGAAACTTCGAGGAGGCGACCCAGATCGCGTTTCGCTACTGCCATCCCTACTCCGTCGCGTTGGATGCAGCGCAGCGCCTGCTTGGAATCACCGATCAGCAAACGGCGTAACGCTACCAGCGACTAATTAAGATGTCACGACAAGTACGCCAAAAACAGCCTATGGATTTCGGTTCAACTGGCGAATCAGTACGCGCCTTTGACATGTTCTGCGGCGCTGGCGGCAGTTCGTGCGGCGCGCGAATGGCAGGCGTGCAGATTGTCGGCGGCATCGACTGTTGCGCTGTCGCTGCCGACGCCTTCAAGCTTAATTTCCCGACTGCCGTTGTCTGGAGCAAACGCTTGAAACGGATCAATGCACGCGCCGTGGCGCGAGAAATAGGGCGGATAGATCTTCTGCTCGCTTCGCCCGAATGCACGAACCACACTTTTGCAAAAGGGAACCGGCGCGTCGGCGAGGAGCAGGAAGAGAGCAGGCGAACGGCTTTTGAAGTCATTCGGTTCGCAAAAGCGCTGGAGCCTCGCTGGCTGGTAGTCGAGAACGTGGTTTCGATGCGGCGATGGCATGCGTACGCTCAGTGGAAGCGCCGTATCGAAGCTCTCGGCTACAAGATGGTTGAAGCCGTTCTGGACGCTCGCGATTTCGGCGTTCCGCAGTCACGCCGGCGACTGTTCATTTTATGCGATCGATTGCAGTCGCCGCGCATGCCGACACCGCTGTCCACTACGCCCAAGACGGTTCGCGATATCCTCTACTCGGGGCCGACAAACGGGTTCAGCTATGACATGACACCCTTGTTCCGCGAAACTCGTCGTAGAGCTCCGGATACGATCGACCGGGCGCGACGGGCGATTGCGGCGCTTGGGCCGAAAGAGGCGTTTCTCATCGTTTATTACGGCACCGATGCTGCAGGTGGCTGGCAGCCGCTGAATCGGCCACTGCGGACAATAACCACCCTTGACCGGTTCGCGCTTGTAAAACCGACGTCAACGGGACATGTCATGCGGATGCTGCAACCGCCGGAGTTGGCAAAGGCGATGGGCTTCCCCGACAACTATCTGTGGCCAGAGGCAAGCCGGCGGGAAAGAATTAAGCTGCTCGGCAACGCTGTGGCCCCGCCCGTAATGCAAGCCATTATCAAGTCTTTGTTGTCATCCCCGCATTCGCCGGTAAACGGGACAGATGGCGTGCGCCAGGCCCTCTTTAGATGGGTCGAGAAGGAATGAAGGCCACAATCAGGAAAAAACGCGTGAAGGCGGGCCACCGCTCCTGGGCGGCCCGCAGCCAACCGGTTTCCGGTGGGCACAACGGTGATATTATGAGTACGGAAACGCGAAGCCGCCTAATGGCGCGGATTCGGGGCTCCAACACCGGCCCTGAAAACATCTTGGCTTCGCTGCTCGCCGCAAGGCGAATCGCATTCAGGCGCCACGCCGTCAATTTACCTGGCCGCCCTGACTTTGTGTTTCACCGTGTTCGACTTGCTGTCTTTGTGGACGGGGATTTTTGGCACGGTTGGAGATTTCCGCTATGGCGACATAAGTTGTCAGAAAAATGGGCCGCCAAAATCGATGCGACCCGCATGCGAGACCGTCGCAACCATCGACGTCTGCGACGCGCTGGCTGGAGCGTGCTGCGAATTTGGGAGCACGAGATTGAGAGGTCGCCCATGCGCTCGTTAGGACGCGTCCTCACTCGGCTCAGGAGCATCCAGCAAGCCGAGCCGACGGACGTTTGCCTTGGCTCGCTTGAACCGCCGCGAGTAGTGACGCCGATCATTAAGCCGAGTTAGGCTGGCAGCGCCGGTCATGAACACAACGTTGTCAGTCAACGTAGCTAGCGGCGTCGGACGGCTTACGTGCCACGCAGAAATGATCTTGACCGCTTAGGTTGATCTCGTATTCCAGTCGCTCGATGGCCGAGGAGAGTTCTTCCTGAAAACTCGCCGGTGTAATGCGCGGAAAGCCCTCAACTACGGCAAAAAGACGCTCGTCGACCACTCGCAAAAGTAGCTTGGTATACTCATGGTCGTATGCCGGGGAGTAGCCCACCCGCAGAAGTGCGGCTTCGAATTGAATCAAAGCCTCGTCGTCCGATTGCAACTGGTCGCGAACATGCCGAATTAGGCGCGGCAGCGAGTTATTGAGTCCTAGGTAGTTAATGAGCCTCACTCGTCTGGCAGTATTATATAGGTAGTCGTGCGATCCGAAAGAACGAGTGTAGCCGAGCTGGGTCATGGCGGTACTCTTCGAGGAGTAGCACCAATTGGCGGCGTAGGT
>JAICLL010000123.1 GCA_025927475.1 Pirellulales bacterium | reverse complement strand
TACACTGCTGCTAGCAAAAACTGCGAAACTTGAACTAAGGAGCGGACGAAAAATAACTTCGACATACACATCCCTCTCCCTCCGGGAGAGGTCAGGTGAGGGCCAAGACAATTGCCGAAGTTGTTTTTCGTCCGCTCCTAACTTGATGCGAATGGGGACTCGCTGCGCTCGGCCCACCCTACGTTCCTCTCTGCCGGCATCCCGAGCGCTGTTACGCCAGCTCCTCTTCAATCGCCAGCAGGCGGTTGTATTTGGCCAGCCGCTCGCTGCGTTGAATCGAGCCGATCTTGATCGATTCGGCGGCGGTGGCAACCGCCAGATCGGCAATGGTGGTGTCTTCGGTCTCGCCGCTGCGCGCCGAAACCACGCAGCCATATCCGGCGGCGCAGGCGACGTGCATCGCTTCGAGTGTCTCGCTGAGCGTACCGATCTGATTGAGCTTAATCAGCACCGAATTGGCGGCGCCGAGCTCGATGCCGCGTTTGATCCGCTGGGGATTCGTGGCGAACAAATCATCGCCGACGAGCCGCAGTCGCCCGCCGAGCTGCCGCGTCAAGTCTTGCCAGCCGCTCCAATCGTCTTCGGCCAGGCCGTCTTCGATGCTAACCAACGGAAACGTGCCGACCAGCTCGGCAAGCTGTTCGATCATTTGCTGGCTGCTCAGGCGACGGCCATCGGTGGCTTGCAACCGGTAATGCGAGCCGTCGTAGAAATGCGAGCTGGCCACGTCGAGCGCGATCATCACGTCGTCGCCTGGCCGCAGCCCCGCCGTCTCGATGGCCCGCACAATGAACTCCAGCGCGGTGCGGTTGCTCGGCAGC
This sequence comes from Pirellulales bacterium, assembly GCA_025927475.1. Taxonomy (GTDB): domain Bacteria; phylum Planctomycetota; class Planctomycetia; order Pirellulales; family JAICIG01; genus JAICLL01. The sequence goes on along the minus strand of JAICLL010000123.1, from coordinate 18,807 downwards.
CGAGGCCCAAAGCCGCCTTCGTCGGCCACCAGCCGGCTTTCGTAACCGGCGTCGCTCAGCAGCGCGGCAAGTCGGCCATAGACCCGCACGATCCATTCGAGTCCGCCGCGATAACTGTCAGCCCCGACCGGCAGGATCAGAAAATCTTGGAAATCGAGATTGCCGCCAGCGTGCAAGCCGCCCGAAATCAGGTTGGTCATCGGCACGGGCAGGCGGCAAGTGCCGCCCCCCGAAACAGAATGCCACAGGTCGTTCAGGTGGCGATAGAGCGGCAAGCGGCGGAGGTTGGCCGCAGCGTCGGCCACCGCCAGCGAGACCGCCAACAGGGCATTGGCGCCCAGCCGCGATTTCTGAGGCGTGCCGTCAAGCTGACACAAGAGCTCGTCGATGGCGGCTTGCTCGGCGGGGTCTCGGCCGATCAGCGGCGGCGCCAACACCTCGTTCACGTTCGCCACGGCTTTGAGCACGCCGCGGCCTTGGTAACGCGTCGTGTCGCCGTCGCGCAGCTCGTGGGCCTCGGCTTTGCCCGTGCTGGCGCCCGAGGGCGCGATGGCGCTGCCCGTGGCGCCGTTGCGGCAGTTCACTTCGACCTGCACGGTGGGGCGTCCGCGGCTGTCGAGGACTTCGCGAGCATGAATGTGGGAGATCATGAAAGGGAATCATAATTCGCGAGGTCTCCGTAGGGAACGGACTCCGTGCCGTTCCTGTGAATTGCCCTTCGGCGTTGCTCTGCCTTAGCGGTTCGGGGGAACGCCCTGATCGGCGTTCCGCGCCGAGCCGCGAATCGGCGACGCACCGCCCCCCCCGGAACGGCACAGAGTCCGTTCCCTACAGACGCGGAGCGAAGGCAACCATGCCGCTGCCGGCCACAAGGGCCGGGGCTACCGAGCGAGTCGCGCGTGCAGCTCGTCGACCACCTGCTGCCAATTGGCAAGGGGTTCATCGAGCAAGTGCCGGCAGACGTCGCGGATCGAGCGGCGCCGCTGCTCATCCGTCAAATAGTCGATCTGGCTCTTGCCGTCGAGCCGCGCCCAGGCGCAGCCCGCGAAGTTCATGATCGCCCGCCGCTCGAGCGCCTGCCACTGGTCATCGGCAATGACTTGCTCAAGCTCGGCTCGATACGACTGCCAAAACCGTGTAGTCAGCGCCAGATAGGCCCGATGCCCCGGAGCATGATACGCGGCTTTGAGCACCAGGTGGCTCAGAAAAAATCCCAGATCGAAGGCCGGATCGCCGTAGTGACCGGTCTCGAAGTCGACCACCAGCAGCCCGCCAGGATATACCAGCAGATTCTTGGGGCTGAAATCGGCATGCACAAGACAATGTCGCTCGGCCAGCACCAGGGCGATCAGCCGCTCAAAGGCATTCGCGTGGTCGGGGCAGACACGCGCCACCTGCCGAAAATAAGGGTCAAGCCGCAGTTCATCAAACAGTCGCCGGTCGTCGAGTTGCTGCGCCACGCGAGCATCGTGCCAGGTGCCGGCATGCAAGCGGCCCAGCAGGCGGCCGCAAGCTTCGGCGATGATCGGCTCGACGCGGCCGCCCAACAGATCGGCCTTCCAAACGCGATGATCGGCCGGCGCCGCCGTCATGGCAAAGGCATAGTTTTCGCGATCTTCGTGCAACACCCGCGGCGTGGCCGCCAACAAGGTGTGCGGCGGCGTGATTGGGCGGACCGGCTCGGCCAGCAGCACCTGCTGGCAAACCCGCAGCACATCAATCTCGCGCCAAATGCGTTCGACACTGGAAAACCACGGTTGGGGTGTGCGCAACTGCGGCCGCGCTTGTTTGAGCACGAAATCGGTTCCCTGCCGGTCGGGGCGCGCCACATACAACACCTCGTTCGACACGCCGCCGGCCAACTGCCGCACCTGCACTCGCTCGCGCCGCGAAACCCAGCGCCGCTGGCGCAGATACGCTTCGGCGTTGGTCTGATCGATCCTTTGCATCCGAATCTGGTCGCCGTAGTGCTAACGTCGTCGCTTGGGTTCCTGAAGCACTGAGCCATGCCTAGCGTTGAAAGATCGGCAAGAGCTGGTTCGGCGCCTGCAGGATGATGGTTGCCATCGCGGTGGCGTATTCGGCGCCGATGGTGTCGGCCCAGACACCGTCTTTCGGCCGGCGCAGCAACAACTCGTCGCGGATGGCCGGATACCAGGCCTGCCAAAGTTCGCCGCCCGCCTGCCACATGGCTTGCACGGCGTAGTAATGGCCATAGAAGTAATACCGCCGGTCGTCGTAAGCGGTCAGATCGGGCCGGGGAATCGACTCCTGCAAATAACGCAGTCCCCGCTCCAGCTCGCGGCCTTCGTAAATGCCGGCGCCATAGAGCGCCGCCACCGCGGCCGCCGATCGGGCAAAAGCACTCTCGCCGCCGGCCAGTGTATAGCGAAAGCCGCCGTCGGCGTTTTGACTGCGCTTCACATAGCCCACGGCGCGGTCGATCGTCTGCTTCGGCGCCGAGAGGCCGGCGTTGCGCGCGGCACGCAGCGCCATCATCTGGCAAACCGTGACCGAAATGTCGGCATCGTCGCGGCGCGGGGCATATCGCCAGCCGCCTTCGGCATTTTGCGTCGAGACAATCAGCCGCACCGCTTCGGCCAGCGTCGGGCGCAGCGCGGGCTGACGCGCCATGCCATAGTTCTCGGCCAAAAAGAGCGTCGCGAAACCGTGGCCATACATGGCGCCGTTGCCGCTATGGCCGGGCACGTCAATCAGGCCGCTGTCTTGCGCGCTGTCTAAGATAAAATCGAGCGACCTGTTCACATTTTGCCCAAACGGCCCACGGCCCGGCGTGCTGCCTCCGGCCATCCACGCCATGGCGGCCAGCGCGCAAACCGCCGTGTTGCGGCGATAGCCGCCCGAGCCGAACGCGCCGTCGTCTTGCTGCTGCTCGGCCAAGAACCGCAAACCACGGTCGATGGCGGCTTGCGCGGCCGGCGTGACAAGTTGAGCGGCCGAATCGCCGGAAGCTGGCTCTCGCGGGGCCGCAAACAGCCGTCCCCGTCCGAATGCCGCAGCGGCGCCCATCAGCAAGGTCCGGCGACTGAGCGGCGCTGCCGCGTGGTGGCGCCTACGAGGCGGGGCGGTGGATGAGTTTGAGATTGCGGCAGGCATCGGCTCATTGTAAGGGCCGCTTCCGCGGCCTCGCAAGCGACGATGTGCATGGGCGGTGATGCAACTACGCCCCGTGCAACTGCCGCAAAAAGTCGGCGGTGGTCGGCAGCGTGGCCAACAGCTCTCGTTGGCGCTGTTTGACCTCCGCAAACAACGTTTCGGCTCGGGCCACCGATTCGCTCTTGTGGGCCAAGATCGGCAGCGGGCGGTCGGGCAAAAAACCCAGCCCCGCAAAAATGGCGTAGTAGCTGCCATTGGTCCAGAAATTCCGGAACTCCGCGTCGAAATTGCCGTAGTAGGTGCTTTCGTCGGCGATGGGCGGATTGACCGCCAGACCCGCCCGATAGGCGGCCACCTTTTCGCAAAACCTGTCGGCCAACCGCAGATCTTTGTTGGCCCGCCAAAACGGCGTGTCGCTACGGGGCGCGAAATAAAAATGGGCCTGAATGAAGTCGCGCGTGTCGTCAAACATCAGCTCGATCTCGCGGTTGAAGCGGTCGATCAGCGTCTGGTCGAAATGTTTGTCGGGAAAGTGCCGGGCAAGCTGATACAACGCGCCGTAAATAAAATAGATGCCGCTCGACTCCAGCGGTTCCACAAAGCACGAGGCCAGCCCGATGCTGACGCAGTTTTTCACCCACGCCCGACGATTGCGTCCAACGCGAAAACGAATCTTGTTCAGCGCGGTCTGGTTCGGGTCGAGCTGCCAAAGCCGGCAGAAATCTTCCATCGCCCGCTCTTCGGTCGAGAACTGGCTGGAGTAAACATAACCGGCGCCAAACCGTGCGATGAGCGGAATCTTCCAGGCCCAGCCGGCCGGCATAGCGATGGCCGACGTATACGGCTCGACGCCATGGCGCTGATCGTCGTGCGGCACCGAGCAGGCCACGGCGCTGTTGCACAGCAGGTGGTCGTTCATGTCCAGAAACGGCTCGCCCAGGGCTTTGTTGATGAGCAGAGCGCGAAAGCCGGAACAGTCGATGAACAAATCGCCGGAAACCACGCGGCCACTTTTGCACCGCAGGCTTTGGATGAAGCCGCGTTCGTCCAAGTCGACGCCTTCCAGCTCGTCTTCCAGATGCGTGACGCCGAGGGTGTCGGTGGCAAAGCGTTGCAAGAAGGCCGCCACCAGGTGCGCGTCGAAATGCCAGGCATAGCGCGTGGCCCGCCGCCCATCGAGCCAGCAGGGCGCCAGTTTGGCATCCATCAGCGGCGGTTCGCGGAAGCAGGCGTAATCAAACGCCTGCTCCGTCTCGCGCCGGTGTTTTTTCAACCACCAATAGTGCGACAGCGGAATCTGGTCGCAGTCGGGCAGCAAACCGAACGGGTGGTCGAAATGGTCGGGCGCCGGACCGAAAGGCCGCGCTTCGGCGGCGCCGGCGCCGGGCGTGCGCCAATTGATAAACCGCACGCCTGTCTTGAAACTGGCGTTGCACTGACGCATCCAATCGAATTCGTCGATCCCCAGGTAGGCGAAGAAGACTTTGTGCAGGCTGGGAATGGTGGCTTCACCCACGCCGATTTTTGGCACGGCGGGCGCTTCGACCAGCGTAATCTGCGCGCTTCCTTGCAAGTGCTTGGCCAGGTACGAGGCGGCCATCCAGCCGGCAGTTCCACCCCCCAAAATAACAACGTGTTGGATGCGAGACTCCATGTGGCGGCCAATTCGTGGTGTCGTTTAAAAATGCAGCAGGGCCGACAAAATTGTCGAGAGTTCTTTTCGTCCGCTCCTAAGCTTCTCCTATCTTACTTATAATCCGCGATTTGTGCTCACCTTACGCCCGATTTGTCCGATCTACCTACGCATGACGGATTTCGGGCGGCTCGCTAAGATAAGAAAAACCTCCAGATCGAACTTTACGGCAACAGGCGAGCCCCATGATCCGACCCACCATTCCCTCCGATCAGTACGCCTTGATCGAGCTTGCTCGGCAGACCGGCGTCTTCAAACCGCTGGAAATTGAGGCCCTGGAAGAGGTGCTCAACGACTACCACGCGACGAACCACGCCCACGGTCACCGCTCGATCACCTATGACGATGCGGAGCGGATTTTAGGCTTCGCCTATTTCGCCCCCGCGGCGATGACCGACCATGCCTGGTATCTGTATTGGATCGCCGTCAGCAAGCAAACCCAGGCCCGCGGCATCGGCGGCACGCTGCTCAAGTTTGCCGAAGACGACATTCGCCAACGGCACGGCAGGATTCTCTTGATCGAAACTTCGTCACTGCCGCACTACGAGCTGACGCGGCGGTTCTATCTGAAACAACGCTATGACCAGGTGGCCGTGCTGCCCGATTACTACGCCGACGGCGACGATATGGTGGTTTTTCGGAAGCGGCTGAACGACTGATCCGCAGTGCGTTCGACCTCTGTTCAGAAAAAAATGCGGACGACCGTTTCGGCCACGCAGGCGGGCTTGGGCTCATCGTCCACTTCAAACGTCTGCTTGAACGTGGCTTGCACGCAGCCGCGCGTCTCTTTCAGTGCCATCAAGGAGCAGCTCATCCGCACGCGCGAGCCCACCCGCACCGGGGCGGGAAAGCGAACGCGGTTCAGCCCGTAATTGAGCACCATTCGCACGCCCTCGATCTCGAAGATCTGCCCCACCAGGGCGTTGCAAAGCGAAAGCGTGAGAAAGCCGTGTGCCACGGTGGTGCCATAGGGCGATTCTTCGGCGGCGCGGTCGGGGTCGCAGTGAATCCATTGCCGGTCTTCGGTGCCCTCGGCAAAGGCGTTGACCCGTTCCTGGGTGATCGGTATCCAATCGCTGGCGCCCAAGCAGTGCCCCACCAGCGACCGTAACTCTTCCAGACCTTGAATTCGTCGCACCGTCATCCATCACACCGCTGTAAACGTAGCCGCCAAGCTCCGATTCTAGAAGCTCCGGCCGGCAGAACAACCCGGTTCCCGAGTGAGAACCGGCATTGACCCCGCGGCCCTCCGCGCCCTATGGTGCGCCGCTTGCCGCGGGCGGCCCCGTTGGCCGGCTGCCAAGACAGCCCATTTTGCCGCGCACTTTGCACTTTGACACGTCATGCCCGCTTCGAGCGACCGCTCTGCCCGGGCCACAGGCCGTTGGTTGCGTCATGCAGGCTTTGCCGCGCTGTTGATCGCCGCGGCGGGCTGCCGGACGACGCATTATGTCAAACTTAGCTCGGTGCCGCATAGCCCGCTGGTCGAGCGGCTCAAGCTCACCTCGCGCGGCGGGCCCCAGCCCAGCGCCCGCACTCTGCAGCTTTTGCGGCAATACGACCTGGTAGGCGGCCTGCGCGGCGACCTGCAGCCGCTGCTCGACCAGTTCCAGGCCATTGTCGATCATGAGCCGACGCCCGACAAGGTGTACGCCTTTGCCGAGTTGAACTTCATTGCCGGCAAAAAGGTGGAGATCAAAGACGCCACGGCGGCCCTGGACCACTTTGGCACCGCGGTGACGCACGCCTATCTCTATCTGTTCGATCCCCGGTTTTCCGAGCAGCGCAACCCCTACGACCCCGAGTTTCGCGGCGCCTGCGATCTGTACAACGGCGCGCTGGAAAGCACCTTGCGGCTTGTGCAACGGCGCGGCGGCCTGCTGCCCGGACGCACCTACAGCATCGAATCGACCAGCCAGGCCTGGGACGTCAAAATCACCATTGCCAAGGGCCGCTGGAAGGCCGACGATTTCGCCGACTTCAAGTTTGTGTCCGACTATAAAGTCCAGGAGCTGAAGAACCAGTATCACAGCTTCGGACTGGGGGTGCCGCTGATCGCCATCCGTCAGCGACACGAACCGCCGGCGCCCGCCGAGCGGTTTTTGCCGCCGCAGTTGAGCTTTCCGGTTACTGCCCTGCTGCATGTGGTGCCCGACACCGCCGCCTGCGAGTCGGGCACGCGTCCGCGGCACGTCGCCGTGTTGGAACTGTACGATCCGATCGCGGCCACCGACATTGTGGTCGGCAATCGCCGCGTGCCGCTGGAGACCGATCTCAGCACGCCGCTGGCCTATTTTCTCAACGACCCGCGGCTCGATCCGAACAACCCGCGGATCAATCTGGAAAATATCGCCACGCAAGGCTTGCTTCGGCCCGACAAAACGCAGACCGAGACGGGCTTGTATTTGTTGCAGCCCTATGAGCCGGAGAAGATTCCCGTGTTGATGGTGCATGGAGTCTGGTCCAGCCCGATCACGTGGATGGAAATGTTCAACGATTTGCGCGGCGATCCAGAGATTCGCCGGCACTATCAGTTCTGGTTTTACCTGTATCCCACCGGGCAGCCGTTTTGGCACAGCGCCACGCAGTTGCGGCGCGATCTGGCGCAGGCCCGCGCCGTGCTCGACCCGCAACGGCGCGAACCGGCCTTCGATCAGATGGTGCTGGTGGGCCACAGCATGGGCGGACTGGTTGCCAAGATGCAGGCCGTCGCCAGCCGAGACGACTTTTGGCACACGGTCAGCCCAAAGCCGTTTCAGCTTGTCAAAGCCACGCCAACCGAACGGAAACAGTTGGAAGATGTGTTCTTCTTCCATCCGAACCCTTCCATACGCCGGCTGATCACCATCGCCACGCCCCATCGCGGCAGCCGCATCGCCAACGACGCCACGCGCTGGTTGGCACACGAACTGATCCATCTACCCAAGTTGCCGGCCCTGCGCCGCGATGAACTCTTCCATGAAAACCCGGGGCTGTTCCGCGAGCATTCGATCTTGAAAGTCAAAACCAGCGTCGATTCGCTCGCCCCCGACTCGCCCATGTTGCCGGTGTTGCTCTCGGCCCCCAAGCCGCCCTGGCTGAAGTGCTACAACATCATCGGCGTGCTGCCGAACAAGGGGCTGCTCGGCTCGGTGGCCGGCGGCACCGACGGAGTCGTATCGTATGAAAGCGCGCATCTCGACAATGTGCCGGAACTCAAGGTGACCGCCGATCATTTGATGGTGCATCGCCATCCCTTGAGCATTCTGGAGGTGCGCCGCATCTTGCTCGAACATCTGCGCGACCTGCACTCGTTTCCCTATCACGAGTTGCCCTCGGAGCGCACGGCGCGAGCGAACGCGCCGGCGCCCGCGGCGCCCGTCGCGGCGCGTTAAGCGAAACTGGCAGTTCATACTCCTGAGTTGCTCGGCGGTGAGCTTCGGATCTGTGTTTCATTCGTGGCCGCCACACCGCTTCAACACCTCTTCGCGCAACTTCCGCTCGCCGTCGGTTTGCGGCTGACGGCCCATCGAAAGATGATCGAAGTCAATCACCATCGTATCAGCAACTCCTTCCAAGCGCCCGCGTTCGATGGCCACGGCGCCGTCGCCTTTGCCCTGGATGAGCTCGTCGCCGTCGGCCAGCACGCGGTCGATCTTCGGTCCCAAGAACTGCAGGAAACGATGACTCTTTTCGGCCTTTTCCACGCGGTCGCGCAGTTGGTCGATCGTCTGCTGGCTGAACATCGCCCCGCTGCCCAGCAGCAGCGTGTATCGCAGGCGAGGATTGCGAGCGAGCGAATTCAGCTCTTTGATAAAGGGCGAATCAGGCCGCAGGTCGTCAGACGCTTCGCACAAGCCGTCCTCGACCGTATGGTAAAACCGCTCGGCAAACGAGCGGGCCTTCGGGTCGTCCAAAAACTGCCAGATTTGCAGGCCGAAGCCGCAGTAGGCCAGGGCCGAACCATGATTCGGCGCGCCGATCATCAGCAGTTGCTCCACATTTCCCGGATCGAGCGCGGGATCTTCCAGCGCCCGACGAGCCACCAGCCCGCCCATCGAAAGCGTGACCATGCGCAGCCGGACGTCGGGATGATCGCGGTGAAAACGCTTGAGCTCACGCGAAAACAGCTTTGCCGAATCGTCGAGCGGCTCATCGCCCGGATAGGCGAACTCTCCCACTCGCAGTCCGGCGCGGCGAAGATCGGCGGCCAGTGAACCATGTTTTTCGGGCGTGGAACCCAAGCCGTGCAGAATGACGACCGACGCCTGACCGGCCCGCGGCCGCTCGTCGTCGGGCCAGGCCAGGCCATAGTTCGGCGCCGGGCGGTCGCCGGTCAGTCGATCGGAGGCGGCCAGCCGCAGCATCTTCTCGAACCGCCGCTTCGAGGCCACCATGGCGCGGCGGTCGAGCGTGACTCGCAGCTTTGGCTCGGCCCCAACGCCTTCGGGCGGCACAATTTTTTCTGGTGGCACAATGGAGAACCGAATGCCGCTTGCCTCGCTTACGGCGTTCATCAACGCCAGCAGCAGGCGAGTGTGGCGGCGGTTGAGATCGAACGATTTGCGCCGTGGCACATCGGCCAGCGCATCGGCATCATAGCCCTTGGCCTGGGCCAGCCCGGCCCACAAGTCGGCCCACGAAACTTTGCCGTCTTGGGCCTCGATGAGCACGTTGGTCGTGAGCGTGTCTGGATTCTGTTCGATGGTGATCCGCCCTGAGTCCGCAGACTCGGCGGCCGCCGCAGTCGCTTGCCAACTGAGGCTGCCGAACCAAATCACCGCAAGGGCGATTGGCGTCGCGGCGATTGAACCGGGCATTTTTAATTGCATGGATCAGAGAACCGTATGATGGACCACCGGCAGGTTGCCGATCAGAATGATAGTTGTAACCGCGCGCTCATATGCGATTGGCATACCGCTCGATGATTTTCCCGTGGGACGACGACTGACAGGCCAGACGGGCGCCCTCTTATTGAACATTGGTGGACGAAAGGCGGCGGATGCCATAGTTTATCTGCATCGCCTAAGGTTGTCTGTTCGGGGGGAAAGAGATGCCAGATACGCGTTGCGATCTTGCCAACCGCCTACTGGAGCTGACCATCAAAGAGGTCGGCACGCACGCCCTCGTTCTGCTGGACCCGAACGGCGTGGTCGTGGGTTGGCTGGCTGGGGCCGAACGGGTGTTCGGCTATAAGCCCGAAGAGATTATCGGGCAAAACGCCTCGGTGCTCTTTACGCCCGAAGATTTGCAGAAAGACCTGTCTTCGTGGGAACAGCAGACAGCCAGCGGCTCGAGGGAATCGGAAGATGACCGCTGGCAGGTGCGCAAGGACGGCGGCCGGTTTTGGGCCAGCGGCACACTGACCGCCTTGCGCGACGAGCAAGGCGCACTCGTCGGTTTCGCTAAGATTGTGCGGAACCGTACCGACCAAAAGGAACAGTTAGAAACGTTGGAGAGCCGCATCGCCGCCTTCCATGAGGCCGAGCGGCGAAAGAACAACTTCATTTCCACGCTGGCCCACGAGTTGCGCAACCCGCTGGCGGTCGTGGTGAACGCCACGCAGTTGTTGGATCGATTACCGCCGGCATCGCCCGACATGTCGCTGGCGCTGGGGATGATTCGGAGGCAGGCTGAATTTATGGGCCGCATGATTGACGACTTACTCGAGCTTGCCCGCACCGCCAAAGGAAAGGTCGACTTGCGCCCGGAGCGAGTCGTCCTGCAGCAGATCATTGAACAGGCGGTCGAGACTGGACTGCCCGCGATTGACGAGCGAACGCAGGTGCTGCAACAGTTGTTGCCGCAAGCGCCCATTTATCTGGACGCCGATCCGGTGCGGCTGCGGCAGGTGTTCGTCAACCTCATCGATAATGCGGCGAAGTATACGCAGTACGGTGGGACCATCTGGATCAAGGCGACCACCGAGGGCGACGAGGCCGTCGTGCGAGTGCAAGATACGGGCGTGGGCATCGCCCCCGAAGTCATGCCGCATATTTTCGACCTCTTCACGCAAGTCGAATTCGCCGGCCGGCCGCAGAGCGGCTTGGGCATCGGATTGTCGGTGGTGAAAGACACCGTGTCTCTGCACGGCGGCAGCGTGCAGGTGGCCAGCGACGGGCTGGGTAAGGGAAGCGAGTTCACGGTGCGGTTGCCGCTGCCGGAATGACCAACCCCGACGCCGATTTGCCTGCTGCCGATTTATCGCCGAGGTGCTCGAACCGGACGAGATATCTGCTGTAATCGGGCGTTTGTATGCGATCGGCATACCGCTATACTGGCTCACGCGTATTCAGGGGCTTCTCGGTGGCTCAGTTTCGTCCAACTCATGCGGAAAGTTCTACACGGGTGGCGGTCGCGGTCTCGCCTCAGAAGTTCCGCGCCGCGCGCGACGCGGCTCGTCGGTCAACGGCTGGATCGCAGGACCATGCTTAGCGCTTCGCCGCCGGTCGCCGAACCGGGCGCGAGTTACGAGGCAATTCTCACCCGCGATGTCGATGCGCTCTTTTCCCACGTGCTCGATCGCTCGGCCGATGCCGCGTCGTTGAGCTATTACACTTCTCAGCTTGTTTCGGGCATGTCGCAGAGCGAGCTGGCCGACTCATTCACGCAAAGCGACGAATACCTGACCAATTCGATCATTCGACCCGATTACCAGCGTGAGCTCGGACGTGCGCCGTCAGAGGGCGAGGTGGCGGCGGCGATGTCCGAGTTGAGGGCTGGCGCGACCGACGAGCAGATCGAGGCGGCACTGGCCGCCACCGATGAGTTTTATCGACGTGCCGGCGCCACCGATGCAAGCTGGCTCGTGGCCGCCTATCAAGCGATCCTTTCGCGCCCGGCCGACCCGCCCGGCGAAAGGTATTGGATCGATCGACTTCAAGGCGGCGCCACTCACGCCGAAGCCGCGTTGGGAATCAGCACGAGCTTCGAGCGTGAAGCGGCCAGAATTGAAGGAAACTACCAGGCGATGCTCGGAAGGCAGGCGGGCGCCGAGGCTGTCGATTATTGGGTGACTCAACTCAGCGGCGGCATGCGCGACGAAGACGTGATCGCCTTCATGGCCAATACGAATGAGTTTTTTCAACATGCCACGGGCGCCTCGCTGGCCACGGTGCCGCTGGCCAGCGATCTTGCTGGGGCGACAAGCGACAACCAGGCGATCGAAGCCCGAGCCGCGCAGGGGAATGTCGGTGTGCTGTTTGTGGGCGATTCGCTGACGGCGAACTGGAACCGCTTTGCCAACGATCTCTGGAACGAAGATTTTGGTGCGGAGCATCCGATGAATGGCGGGGTTCCCGGCGACACGACCGGCAATCTGCTCTGGCGCTTGGAGCACGGCGATCTGAACGGCATCGATCCGAAGCTCGTGGTATTGATGATCGGAACGAACAATGTGGGCCTGGGCGATTCGCCCGACGAGATCGCGGCGGGAATCAAGGCCAATCTCGATGAGCTGCGCAGCGCCTTGCCCGACGCCAAGATTCTGGTGATGGGCGTTCCACCGCAGGGACTGGCCGATGATCCCAAGCGGCAAACGATTACCCAGACGAACGCGATCGTGACGACCTTCGCCGACGGGGTAAACGTCTTCTATCTCGACCTTGCCGCGTCGCTGCTGACTCGCGACGGCAACCTTTTGCCCGACGCCTTTGATTCCGACAATACGCACTTGACGGCCTCGGGTTACCAGATTTGGGCGAATGCCATCGAGCCGCTGGTGCAGGCCTGGGGCTAGCCATCGCGCAACGCGAAGCCGAGGTTGATACGGAACTTCGCCGGACTTGTCCCGTCGGGGCGGACAATCAGCAGGTACAACACGAACCTGAGTGCCACAGGACAATTGAGCGAGAAAAGCGTGAGGGTGCTTACGTTGATGGCAGCCTTTAGGCGACACGACGGGCTAAGCGATGCCTTGTTTTCCGCAAGCACAGGGGGCGGACGCATTCGGGATTCAGCCTTCGGCATTCAGACGCTGAGTCGGCTTCACCACTCAGCCCGGCGGGCGTTGCTGACATCGAGACCTTCCAATGCTAATGTGGGCATCGCTTGAGCCTTACCGCCCTGACCGCGTCCGGTTGCATGCGCTCGACCCCAGCAGCCTGAAGCGGAACCCCGAATCCCGAATCTCGAATCCTGAATCCCGAATCCCGACCATGGTAAGAATTGGCATCGTAGGCGTTGGCTTTATGGGCATGATCCACTACCTGGCCTACCAAAAGGTGCGCGGGGCAAAAGTGGCGGCTATCTGCACGCGCGACAAGAAAAAGCTGGCGGGCGATTGGCGCGGCATCCAGGGCAATTTTGGGCCGCCCGGCGCCATGATGGACTTGGGAACCATCGCCCGCCACGAGCGCTGGCAAGACCTGCTTGCCGATCCCAACATCGACTTGGTCGATGTTTGCCTGCCCCCTAAGCTGCACGCCGAAGTGACCGTGGCGGCGCTGAAGGCGGGCAAACACGTGCTTTGCGAGAAGCCGATCGCGCTGACGGTGGCCGAAGCCCGGCGAATGGTCAACGCCGCCCAGGCAGCCGAGAAGCAGCTCTTCATCGCGCATGTGCTGCCGTTCGTGCCGGAATATGCCTATGTGCGGCAACTGGCGGTCAGCGGCAAGTACGGTCGGCCGTTGGGCGGGCATTTCAAACGCATCATTGCCGATCCGCTGTGGCTGACAGATTTTTACGATCCGGCGGCGGTGGGTGGGCCGGTGGTCGACCTGCACATTCACGATGCTCATTTCATCCGGCTGCTGTGGGGCATGCCCGTCGCCGTGCAAAGCACCGGCCGGCCGCGGGGCGACGTGGTCGAATTTATCAACACCCAATTCGTGTTTTCCGACAAAGATGTCATCGTCACCGCCGCGAGCGGCGTCATTCCGCAGCAAGGCCGCAGCTTTACGCACGCCTTTGAGATTTATTTTGAGCGGGCGACGCTGATTTACGATTCCGCGGTCTTCGATGGCCAGGCAACCGTCGGCGCGCCGTTGACGGTGCTCACCTCGACCGGCAAAGTGCTGCGGCCCGAATTGCGCGAGGTCGATGGCTTTGTCGCCGAGTTGACCGAAGCAGTGCGGCGGATTCGCTCCGGCAAGCGATCGGAGTTGTTGGCCGGCGACCTGGCACTCGACGCGCTGACGCTCTGCCAGAAAGAGACCGAGTCGGCCTTGAAGTGGCGCGCGGTGAGAATCTAAATAATCTTGCACGATCATGGAAAGCAATAATCTGATCGGTACTTGGGCTTATGATCCATACCCTTGGCGTGGTAGAATTAGCTGCTCATGCCACCGCGTTAGAACGCTGGACCGCACGCGACCGGATGCCATCACACGATTTCAAAACCGCTACCGACGTTCATGCCGTCCCTGGGGTTGCAGCTCCATCTGCCCCGCCCCCCGGCCCCCGAATCCCGACCTCTGCTCACGCCCCGACCCCTGCTTCTGGCATCGACGAGCGGCTGTTTCTCGATTGCGTCCATTGCGGACTTTGCACAGCCTCTTGCCCGACGTATGTCGAACTGAGCAATGAAAACGACAGCCCGCGCGGACGCATCTATCTGATGCGGGCGGTCAGCGAAGGCCGGCTGCCGCTTACGTCCGACGTGCGGCGGCACCTGGAGCTGTGCCTCGATTGCCGCGCGTGCGAGACCGCCTGTCCGTCGGGCGTGCAATACGGCAAGCTGATCGAGCCATTTCGCGTCGCCATGGAGCAAACCGGCGAAGGGCCGAAGAAGTCGGGCGATTGGTTTCATCGCTGGATTCTGTTTGGCTTGTTTCCCTATCCGCGGCGGATGCGAACGGCGCTTTGGCCGGCACGCGTGGCTCAACGGCTGGGGCTGATGCGGTTGGCCGATGCGGCGGGGTTGACGCGGCTGCTGCCGGTCCGGTTGCGGCAGCTTGTGGCCATGCTGCCGCCGCCGGGGCCCAGCGAGCCGCCGCTGCCGGAATTCCTGCCGGCCAAGGGCGAGCGGCGGGCGCGGGTGGCGCTGTTCACCGGCTGCGTGGCCGATGTGATGTTTCGTTCGACGCATTGGGCCACCGCGCGGGTGTTGCAAGAAAACGGCTGTGACGTGTACGTGCCAGGCGGGCAACGGTGCTGCGGAGCGATTCACTTTCACGCCGGCGCCAGCGAACCCGCGCGGGAACTGGCCGACGCGAATCTGGCGGCATTCGATCTCGATGCCTGCGACGCCGTGGTGGTCAACGTGGCCGGCTGCGGCGCGATGCTTAAAGACTATGGACACCACTGGCACGATGGACTGCAAGAGAAACGCGCGCAGTTTGCGGCCAAGGTCAAAGACATCAACGAATTTCTGGACCAACTGGGGCTGATCGCGCCGCGCGGCGAGATTCACGCCACGGCCACCTACCACGACGCCTGTCATCTGGTCCATGCTCAGAAGATCCGCGAAGCGCCGCGGCGGTTGCTCGCCCAGATTCCCGGCCTGAAATTGCGCGACTTGCCCGAAAGCGAGCTTTGTTGCGGCGCGGCGGGCACTTACAACCTGACCGAAGCTGAGATGGCCGGCCGTCTCAGCCGCCGCAAGCTGCACAACATTGTGCAAACCGGCGCCCAAATCGTGTTGGCGGCCAACGCCGGATGCCTATTGCAAATCGGGCGAGAAGCCCGGCAGCAAGGCCAGCCGCTCTGGGTGGCACATCCCATCGAGTTGCTCGATCTGAGCTATCGCGGCGGCTCGTCCGGCGATCAATAAAAAGCAGATGACAGAAAAACCGCTGACAGGAAAATAACGAGGAGGACCGAGGAAACGAGCGTCGGAAATTGCCCAGGTTCGCTAGCACGGGCCCCCGAGCCTTGGGTATGCCAAATGCACCGCGGCGACGTATGGTTCAACTGCACGGTGTCATCTTCGATGTCGATGGTACGCTGGTCGATAGCAATGACCATCATGCACGCGCCTGGTACGATGCCTTTCGCAATGCGGGGCGTGAGATTGAGTTCGCTCGCATTCGGCGGCTAATCGGCGTGGGCAGCGATAAGCTGTTCGCCAAGTTGACCGGTCAGCCTGTCGATTCGCCCGACGGCAAGGCCATTACAGACGATTGCAAGCGAATTTTTAAGGAGCGGTATCTCGCGCAGGTCGAGCCGTTCGCGGAAGGGCGGCAGTTGGTCGAGCGGTTGCAGGCCGCGGGTGTGCGGCTGGCGGTGGCAAGCTCGGCGCGGCGCGAGGAGCTGGAGGCGCTGCTCAAGATTGCGGGCGTGCCGCAACTGCTCGACAACAGCACCACCTCGAAAGAGGCCGACCGTTCGAAGCCCGACCCAGACATCGTCTCCGCGGCTTTGAAAAAGCTCGATTTGCCCGCCCCGCAGACTGTGATGATCGGCGATACGCCCTACGACGTCGAGGCCGGCAATCGAGCGGGCGTGCGAGTGATCGCGGTGAGATGCGGCGGCTGGGGCGACGACGATTTGAAAGGGGCCGCTGAGATTTACGACAGCCCCGCCGACCTGTTGGAACATTTTGATCAATCAGCGTTGGGACAACAATAAGGAGATCCGGGCTTAGCCTGCCTTGCTGGTCACGCGCAAAGCGAACCGTAGCGTCGGCAAATCGATGGTCCGCCCGCCGAGCTGCGTTTTGAGCTTGATCTGCACGATGCGGCGGATGGGACTGGGCCTGGCATCGCCGCCGGACAGCACCAAGGCAAATTCCTTGGCATCGCCGGCGATCGTCGTTCCGGCGACCGTGACGCCTTTGGGCAGGTTCACCAACGAGAGCTCAATGGGTTCTGCAGACGAACCGTGATGTTTGATCTGCAGATGCAAGGGGGCCGAGTCGCCTTGCGGCACATCGAGTTGCTGAGCGGACAACTCAACCACGGCCACCGGCAGCGCTTCAAAGCCCAGCGGAAACGCCGCGACAATCGGTTCGGGCCTGCCCGCTACCGTCAGCCGGCCTTCGACGAGCAGGCTATGCCGGCCTGGCGCTAAATCGCTGCTGGCGGCGAGGGGGATTTCGATCTGGCTCTGCGACGCCGAAATCGAAACGGCGGTGGCGGTAAGTCCGGCGGGCAGGCTGATGAGTTGCAAAGCGATGTCGCCGGAAAGCCCCGCGCGGCGTTTGGCAATGACGCGCAATTTGCTTGACCCGCCCACCACGAGCGGATGATTCAGACCGACTTGCAGCGCCAGTTCGGCCCCTTGCTGACTCACGCCCCAGGCCAGCGTGGTAAACTCGCGCTCGACCGTGCCGTTGTTGCCGAGCGCCGCGAGCACAACGGGCTGTACGGCAATTCGCTTGATGAACGTGGGGGCGGCGGGCGGAATGGAATCCACCTGGCCGATGCCGATCACGCGCAGTTCGCCCGCGGCGCTGGCCGCTTCGAAGTCGGCCGTCAGCCGAATGGTGGCCTCATTCTGACCGGCGGCGATGGTGGTCGCCGCCGCATGGACGTCGCCCGGCAAGCCTTCGACCGACAACTGGACCGGTCCCTGATAGCCGCCGCGAAAAGCGCGCACCACCAACGACGCTGTGCCCCCGCGGTCGATGCTGAGCGAGCCGGTACCCGCCCCCGAAAAGTCTCGCCGCACCTGCCCGCCCGCCTGCTGAGGCTGCCCCTCGCGCGTGGCGCTGGCGACGCCGGGCTGAACCACCAAGTCGAAGTCGGGCGTGCCAGTCGAGATCTCGAGGCGATACGCGTATTGCGGGCCGCCGAAGCCAAAGCGGTCTTCGATCGAGATCAGGTAGTCTCCCTGCGCGGGGACGACGAATTCGGCGACCGGATCGTCAGCCACCGGAGCAGTCAGCGACCGCACCAGCGGCGCCTCGCGCGGCGTTGGCGGTGGATCGTCGACCGACAGCAATTCCTTGCCCGAAGCATCGTAGACACTCAATACGGCATCGAGCGGGCTGCCCAATCCCTGGGCCGCGACTTTCAGCGAGAGTTTGGCGCCCGCCGTGGCCGAAATTTGGAAATGATCACGGTCGCCCGGTTGCATGATTTGCCCGTTGACGATCGTCGGCCAAGCGACGCTCTGGGCCTGGCCGGCTTCGTCGTTTTCCTCTTGTTCGAACACCTCGGGCAGATCGCCCGCCGCGAACCAGGCGGGCGATTGCAAGAGGTCATCGCCGACGCGCGGCGATAACCGCATTCGCCGCCAGGGGACATCGCCGGTCAAATCGACTTCATACACCAGCGGTTGTGCCAACGTGCCGCCGGCAAACGTGACCGCCACCTTGCCACCGCGTTGCCCGCCCAGAGGGAACATGCTTTCCGCATAGACGATCGGCCCGATTCGCAGATGATAGACGCCGTAATCGGCGCCGGCGAATGTGAGATCGCGCAACCTCAGCACGTAGGCGCCAGACGAGCGGAAGGCGTATGTAAGCCGGTTGTCGGGCGTGATGTCGCGGGACGGTGTCATGTGCGAATGCAACTCGCGGCCCGCGGCGTCGAACAAAGTGAGCATGGGCCGCAGGGGCGAGCCGAGCCGCTGCGCCTCGACATCGAACACCAGCCGCTGGCCCGCCTCGGCCTCGAAACGAAAGTAGTCGCAGTCGGCGGCCGTGAGCACGCCGTTGACACCCACCGGCGGCGACACACGGGTGGCTTCCGACGGCTGGTGGTTGTCTTCTTGCTCAATGACCTGAGGCCAGGCGTCGACGCGGATGATTTTCGGGTTCGAAAGACCGGCCTTGGCCAGGAAGCAGCAGGCATAGAAGCCCGGCGACGCATCAGCAGGCACCTCGATCAACACACGCGCCTGCTTCTGTTCGACGGCGATTACCTGGGCCAGCCGCAAGCCCGGCGCTCCCTGGATTTGGTCGATGCCCTCCAGCCGTTCGCCGGTCAACGTGACCTCGGCGGTTTGTCCGCGTGCCAGCGCGGCAGGCAGCAGCCGCCTGACCACCGGCACATCGGTTCGTTCACGCTGCACGATCACCTGAGCGGTGGCCATCGCAGGGCAGATCAGCAGCCCGATGAGCACGTGTAGCGATGGACGCATGGGTTGGGGGTTGGGGGCTGGGGGCTGGGGGTTGGTGGCTGGGGGTTGGTGGT
>JAICLL010000071.1 GCA_025927475.1 Pirellulales bacterium | reverse complement strand
GTCCGTTCCCTACAGACTGTCGCCACTCCCAGCCCCCAGCCCCCAGCCCCTTTTGCTCACCCTCACGCTCAAACACGAACTGCCGGTGCCCTTGGAGGCCGAGGTGCTCACGCCGGACCGGCTGGCCGATCTGCCGCTGGCCGAGGTGCGCGCGCTGCCGGTCTATTTGGGCAAGCGGAAAAGCCGGCTGGATGATTTTTTCGAGATCGAAGGCGAACCGAGCGACGAGCTGGTGGTTCGCGGCCAGATGCAGCGGGTCAAGTCGATCGGGCGCGGTATGACGAGAGGCCGCATCACCATCCACGGCGACGCGGGCATGCACCTGGGCGCGCAAATGTCCGGCGGAACGATCGAGATCTTCGGCAACGCCTCTGATTGGGTGGGCGGCGAGATGTCGGGCGGGCTGATTCACGTACACGGCAACGCCGGCGGGCAGGTGGGCGCGGCCTACCGCGGCAGCCTGTCGGGCATGCGCGGCGGCACGATCATCATCGATGGCTCGGCCGGCATGGAAATTGGCATGCGCATGCGGCGCGGCACGATTGTGGTCGGCGGGCCGGTCAAGGACTTTGCCGGCTTGCAGATGAAAGGCGGCAGTCTGTTTTTGCTTTCCGGCGCTGAAATTCGCACGGGCGCCTGGATGTCGCGGGGCACCATCGTCTCGCTGGTTCCGTTGCGGCTCTTGCCAACGTTTTCGTACGCCTGCACCTACCAGCCGCCCTTCCTGCGACTCTACGCCCGGCACCTGGCCGCGTTCGGCGTCGCCATTCCGCAAGACGGAGCGACGGGCGGCTACCGGCGTTATACGGGCGACGCATCGGTGCCCGGCAAAGGCGAGTTGCTCGTCTGGTCTGAATGACGGCCGCGTTGAACGGCCCCGCGGGCCATGTTACGATGCGCGCATGCGCAAAGGAATCGGCGTTTCACCGGGCGTCGCCGTCGGCCCGGCCTATTGTATCCACGAAATTTTTGTGCGCCCGCAGACGCGGCCCTTGGAGCCAGGGGAAGTCGCCGGCGAATTGCGGCGGTTTGAGAAGGCCGTCAAGAAATCGCTGGCCGCCTTGCGGGCGTTGGCGCAAAAAGTTGCCAGCCAGGTTGGCCAGGAGCAGGCGGCGGTGTTCCGCGCCCACCAGGCCATTTTGCGCGACCCGGCCTTTACCGCCAAAATGCGGCAGGGCATCGAAGCAACGCGGCAACCGGCCGAAGCCGCCTTGCACGATGTGCTGGCCGAGTACACCGCCATCTTCGACCGAACGCAAGACGAGTATTTGAAAGAACGGCTGGCCGATGTCCGCGATGTCATTCTGCGGCTCAGCGAGTACCTGTCGCCCATGCTCTCGGCAGATCCGCCCGCCGGCGAAGGGCTGATTCTGGTCGCTCAAGAGTTGCTGCCGTCGCAGGTGGTGGCTTTGGGCGAAAAGCACTTGGCGGGCATCGTTACGCAAAGCGGCGGCGCCACCAGCCATGCCGCCATTCTCGCCCGCAGCCGCGGCATTCCCGCCGTGTCGGGCGTGCGCGACATTCTTCGCCATGTGACCAACGACGATACGGTGGTGGTTGACGGCAGCAGCGGGCATGTGGTGGTGAATCCCGATCCGGAAACAGAGAGCGCCTATCGCAAATTGCAACGCGAATACTTTCAGCTTCAGGACGTGCTGGCCGAAAACCGCGACGTGCCGGCGCGACTGGCCGATGGCGAAGAGATCGAGTTGTTGGCCAACATCAACGGGCTGGCCGACGCACAGGCCGCGACCGCCGTGGGCGCCGCGGGCGTGGGATTGTTTCGCACCGAGTATTTGTTTCTGACGCATCCCAACCTGCCGGACGAAGAAGAACAACTGGCCGCCTACCGCGAGATTTTGGCCGCCAGCCCGCGGCGACGGATCACCATTCGCACGCTGGACCTGGGAGGCGACAAGACGATTCCCTATCTGGGTCGCGAGCGCGAGGCGAATCCCTTCATGGGTTGGCGGTCGATTCGCCTGTCGTTTGAACATCCCGAGTTTTTTCTGACCCAGGTACGCGCCATCCTGCAGGCAGGCGCCGCCGAGAACGCCGAAGTGCGGATGCTCTTTCCCATGATCACCACGCTCGAAGAAATGCGCCGTGTGCGGTCGATGGTCGATCGCGCGCGCAAGCGGCTGCGAGCCGAAGGCAAGGCGGTGGGACGCGTGCCGCTTGGTTTGATGGTCGAGGTGCCAGCCGCGGCCATTTGCATCGACGCCCTGCTGACCGTGGTCGATTTTATCTCGATCGGCTCAAACGACCTGGTGCAGTATCTGATGGCCGCCGACCGCGACAACCCGAAGGTCGGCCATCTTTGCCAGCCGCTGAGTCCCGCGGTGCTGCGGGTCTTGCGGCGGGTGATCGAAAGCTGCCGCAAGGCCGGCAAACCCGTGACGCTCTGCGGCGAAATGGCCGGCCTGCCACGCGCCTTTGCCTTGTTGATGGGAATGGGGCTGCGCAGCGTGAGCATGAGTCCCGCGTTGCTGCCGGGCATCAAAGAATTGGCGGCACAGTTGACCGCGGAACAAGCCCGAAAGATGTTCCGCCGCGCCATGAAACTAAAGACTACCGGGCAGGTGATGAAGTACCTGCGTGAAGAGCTCGACCAGTTGGCGCCGAACTTGAAGCTGCTCGATTCGGCGTGAGAAAAGTGCCGGGAGCTACCACCGCTGCGGCTGCCTCAGGTACAATGATTTTGCCATGCACGACGACTTCAGCGACGCCGAACTGGAAGCTTATCTCGACGAAGCGCTGCCGGTTGCGGCAATGAGCCAGATCGAATCGGCGCTGCGTGGCGATGCCAGTTTGGCATCGCGGCTGGCGGCGATCAACGGCCGCCGTGATGGCGGATTGCACTCACTCGGCGAAATCTGGCGGCGGCATCGGCTCACCTGCCCCACGCGCTCAGAGCTGGGCAGTTACCTGCTGGGCGTACTGTCTGCCGCTCAGGCGGCCTATATCGCGTTCCATCTCGATTTGGTCGGCTGCCGCTGCTGTCGTGCGAACCATGACGACTTGCGCCGCCAGGCAGGCACTGACGCCGCCGCGCCTGGCCGTCGCCGCAAATATTTTGCATCCAGCGCCGGCTATCTGCAGCCCGAGCGTGCAAAGCAATGACTGGTACGCCACGCAGGGCGTTCCCAAGTCGGCTTTGACAAGCGAAACCGGTAATCGCTCTAGGGAACGGACTCCGTTCCGCGCGGGGCGGCGCATCGTCGAATCGCAGTTCACGGAACGGCACGAAGACCGTTCCCTACAGACGTCAAACGTAAGAACTGCCGGTCTTGCTCACCCGGCGATGGCTACCAAGCGCGCAGTCGTTGGAAGGCGCGGTGGCAGCGAAAGGCCTCGGCGGCAGCCACACCGGCCTCGGCGCCACGGAGCGTTTGCTGCCGCTCGGCCAACGCATCGAGCGCCGCGAAACCACGGTCGGCCGCGCGGGCCAACTGACTGGCGTGGCAGGCTAACATCCGCCGCTTGATCTCGACGAAATCGCTAATGTCAAGATAGAAGCCCGGCTCAAAGCCGGTGGTTTGCAAGCAATCCATCCACCACACCGCGGGCGGGGCATCGAGCGGCGGGCGTCGCGTGGCCTGCCCGCGAGAAGCCGCCAGCCAGCTTGCCGCCTCGGCCAGCGCCGCGGCCGCGCGATGATCGGGGTGATAATCTTCAGGCGCGTGGGCCAGCACCAGCGTGGGGCGAAAGGCGCGGAGCACGTCAATCACCTTGCGCCGCTGCGCCGGACCGTCAAACAGCGCCCCGTCGCCGAAGCCGACATGAAAGAGCTTGGCGCCGAGCAGCCGGGCGGAGGCTGCCGCTTCGCGCCGCCGCACCGCCGCGAGGTTACTTACGCGATCGGCCGGCTGCCCTTTGTCGCCGCGACAAAGAATGCAAACGCCTACCGACGCTCCATCGCCGCGGGCGCGCGCCAATGTGCCGGCGCA
This sequence comes from Pirellulales bacterium, assembly GCA_025927475.1. Lineage (GTDB taxonomy): Bacteria > Planctomycetota > Planctomycetia > Pirellulales > JAICIG01 > JAICLL01. The sequence continues at coordinate 27,031 of JAICLL010000071.1, read as the reverse complement.
GAGCAGTTCGGCGTCGTCAGGATGAGCGACCACCGCCAATACACGTTCCTCAGTAAAACGAAATTCCACGAGACTAGCGTAGACGCCGACTTAGACCGCCGCAACTCACCCGCGGATGGCAGAGGCGATCGCGATCCAGATAGATCACCAAGAGCATCCACCAGCCAATCTGCAGAATGGCGGCGGGTAATCGCAATAGCGACAACAGAACCATCGCCACCAAGGTGGCAATGCCCAGCACTCCGGCGAAAACCGCCTTTGGCAGATAGGTGCCCAAGCCCAGCACGACCGCGGCCAACGTCATCAGGGCGAGCAAGCTCCAGAGTGAAAATCGCTGCGATTCAGCCCGTTCGGCGGAAACAATGATTTCACGCAAGTCCCGAAATTCTTCGGAGGGATGCGGAGGCGGCTGGTTCGGCGATGTGGCGCGCTTCGCACCCTCGGGTGTCGCCGATGCGTCGTCGACGCGCTCTGGTGGTTGGCCCTGCGGCTCCTCCTGGGTGGCCATGGCTGGCTTCAGCCCTCCGAAGCCGTGGCCAGGCACAGGGCAATACGGCAGGCATGCTCGAACGCGGCGATGTCGAGCTGCTCGCCCGTTGTGTGAACGCTGTGCTGACCGCAGCCAAGCGTGACCGTGGGAATGCCGCGGGCCGATAGCCAGTTGGCATCGAGCCCGCCGTTGGTGATGGCGCGAAAAGGCTGGCCGCCCGTTCGGCGAATCGCCGCCTCGGCGGCCAGCACGCACGGCTCGCGGTCGTCGAGCCGAAAGGCTTCGTAATCGAGCCGGCTGTCGATTGCTGCCTGGGCCGAAACGCCGGCGACGTTTCGCACCTTGCCGGCCGCTTCTTGAAAGGCTTGCTCGAAGACCGTCAGTATTTCGCGGCGAAAATCGGGATCGTGGCTGCGGCATTCGGCCCGCAACATCACGCGATCGGTCACCACGTTGGTCGCCGCGCCGCCCTGAATGACGCCAATGTTGCTCGTGCCGTGCCGCTGGCCCTTGCGGACATCGCCCAGCCAGCCGCGGCGCTCGAGATCGGCAATCGCCAGGCCGGCTACCGTGATGGCGCTGACGCCGTGTTCGGGCGCGCCGCCGGCGTGGGCGGCCAAGCCGGTGATCTCGATCGTCATGCGATAGGCGCCCGTGGCGCCAACCGTCAGTTTTTCGGCGGGGCCGCCGTCCCAATTGAAGGCCAGCCGCGGCTTCCGCAACAAAGAAAGCCGGGCGAAGCGAGCGCCATACAGGCCCACTTCTTCTTGCACCGGCCAAAAAAATGTCAGCGGCGGATGAGGCAGACGTCGGCGGACGATTTCGAGCGCGGCGGTGAGCACGACCGCGCAGCCCGCCCGATCGTCGGCGCCCAGCCCCGTGGCCGGATCGGCCGACTGTACGACGCCGCGCTTGCGCACGGGCCGACAACCGACGCACAGCGGCACGGTATCGAGATGAGCCATCAGCAACCGCCGCGGCCCCCGCACCGTTCCCGGCAAGGTACACACCAGGTTGCCCACCTGGCCGTGGTAGGGCGTGTGGCGGTTGGCGTCGTCGCTGGTGATGGCCGACGCGGGCACGCCCGCTTTGCGCAACTGCCGGGTGATGTATTCGGCCACATGGCGTTCTTCGCCGCTTTTACCGGCAATGGCCATCAGCTCAATCGCTCGGTCCAGCGCGGCAGAAAGGTCGGGTCCGTGGTGCGCCGCGTGCAGGGCTTGGCGTGGGGCGGTTTTGGTCGAAGAACGTACTTTAGGCATTGAAGGGTTACGGTCTAGGGTTCAGGGATCGCCGGGCACATTTCGCATTTTGAATAAGTTTTGACTTCCCTAAGGGCGCTGCGCATCGCGCTGGCGGCGCCCGGACTCATGCTACCGCCCGGCGCGATCCGGCGGCAGCCATTTAGGAATCCAAAATCGAAAATCGAAAGTGCCCTAGCCGTTGCCGGGCGGCGTGGTATACTGACAATGGTTGTTTTGTCGACCGCGATCTCGTTCGTCAGTTCTCCGATCTGCCCGCGATTTCTCTCTCGCCGATTCCACCTGGCGGGCCACCACCCTGGTCCCTTTCGCTCTGACCCGGAAAGATTGATCATGGGTCTGAAATGCCCGACGCGAGGAGTTTGATCGTGGCAAAGAAGTTGTATGTCGGAAATCTGAGCTATCAGGTGACCAACGCGGGATTGGAAGAGATGTTTGCTCAGTTTGGCGAGGTGCGCAGCGCGCAGGTGATCCAAGATCGGGGCACGGGCACGAGCAAGGGTTTTGGGTTTGTCGAGATGGCCGACGATAATGCGGCGCGCGACGCGATCAAGGCTCTCAACGACCAACAGCACGAAGGTCGCGCGTTGATCGTCAACGAAGCCCGGCCGCGCGAAGAGCGCAGCGGTGGCGGAGGCGGTGGCGGGGGCCGCGGTGGTCGCGGCGGCGGCGGTGGGTACAGCCGACGGTACTAAACCTCCCGAGAACCAGAATCCATTCCACGGATCGTTCGCCCGCCGGCAGCACCTCGCCGGCGGGCGTTTTTACTGCGCGAATCTTGTCGTGACGATCGGTAGCGCTGGCCCTTGTGGAGCTCCGGCCCTGGTGGCCGGCGGCCGCCGCGGAGTCCGTTCCCTCATGGGTTTTGACGGGCAAAACCGGTAGTTCATGCGATCGACGTCTGTAGGGAACGGACTCCGTGCCGTTCCGTGAACTGCCAATCGGCTTCATGCCGCCCCTCCCTCGCGATCCGCCGAAGCGCGGGGTGACGATGCGCCGCCCCCCAGCGGAACGGCACGGAGTCCGTTCGCTACAGAGGCCAGTCCTGGTTTCGACCGTCAAAAACGGTCAGACGGCAAACGTCTCATGGCGAGCCGTGCAAAGTATAAGCTGGCCGTCAAACCGCCCGGCCCAAGGCCAGGAGCTACTTCCACGCCAGGGCCTGCTCGGCAATTTCGAACGCCGCTCGCGGGCGGCCCAGCCGCCGGGCGTGGTCGCGCAACGCATTCAAGCGAGCCCGGTCAGTCAACAAGGCAGTCAGTTTATGGGCCAGCGTGCCGACATTGTTGATTTTCACCGCGGCCCCGTTTTCGAGCAAAAAGTCGCTGTTGCGGCTCTCTTGCCCCGGAATCGGATTAACCATGGCCAGCGCCGCGCCGCTGGCCAGCGCCTCGGAGGTGGTCAGTCCGCCCGGCTTGGTCAACACCAGGTCGGCGGCTGCCATGAATTCATCCATTTGATCGGTGAAGCCCAGCACTTTGACCAGGTGCCGCTCGGGCGGCTCGATCATTTCAAGCTGCAGCTTCAGCGCGTCGTTACGCCCGGCCACCACGACGATCTGCAGGGGCGTTTCGATCGCCAGCACGGCGCGGAACAACTCGGCGACGGGACCCACGCCAAAGCCTCCGGCAAGCTGCAAGAGAACGGGCCGGTCGGCCGCCAGACCGTGCCGAGCAATGCACTCGGCCCGGTCTTTGGGGCGGCTGAAGGCGGGGTGAATGGGAACGCCGGTGATCCGCACATCGCCCGGCGGCACGCCCCAATGCGCCAGGTAGGCGGCGCCTTCGTCGGTGGCGGTGAAATAACGCTCGCACGGCTGGTTGACCCACAGGCGGTGGGTCTCGAAGTCGGTGGTGACGGTGAACTGCGGCGTCGCCACTTCGCTGCGAGAGCGCAACGACGCGATGATCTCGGCGGGCAAAAAGTGCGTGTTGACGATCACATCCCACGGCTGCGACCGCAGCAGCTTGAGCAGCGCACGAAAATTGAGCTTTTCGACCAGCAGCCGCAACCGGTCGGTCTTGCGTTCGGGCGAACGAGGGCGGTCCATCAAATCGTAGAAGTAGCCCAGCACGTAAGGCACCCGGTTGACCAGATCGAGATACGCCTTGCCGTAAAGACGGCGAAAACTGGTATTGGTCAGCTCGAGCACGTCGATGTTGTTCACCACAGCGTCGGGGGCCAACTCACGCAGCGCCAACTCGACGGCCTGGGCGGCCCGCAAATGCCCCGCGCCGACCGAGGCCGAAAGAACCAATACGCGACGGGGCATCGAAAACCTCAGATTTTAGCCTTCCACCGACAGCCCCGCTGGCCGCGCTTCGCCGAGGACTTCCTGCAAGGTTGCCAAGGCTACCGGCTTCACCAAATGCCGATCAAACCCCGCCGCCAAGGAGCGCCGGCGATCTTCTTCCTGGCCATAACCGGTCATCGCCACCAACAGCGTTTGTTCCAAGTCGGGCTTGGCGCGCATCTGTTGGGCCACTTCGTAGCCGTTCATGCCCGGCAGACCAATATCGAGCAGCACCAGGTCGGGCTGAAAGGCGCTCACCTTGTCCAGCGCCGCCGGGCCATCGTGGGCGATCTCGACTTCGTGCCGGCCAAACTGCAGCATCACGGCCAGCGTGTGCGCGGCGTCGGCGTTGTCGTCGACAATCAGCACGCGGCGATGCGGAGCCGTGGTTCGGAGATCGGCGGGCGCGCGGCCCGCTTTGTCATCCGGATCGGTGGTGGGCGCGGCGATGCGCGGCAGCCGGACCCGGAATTCGCTGCCCCGCCCGACGCCTTCGCTGTACGCTTCGACGTTGCCGCCATGCAACTCGACCAGTTGCCGCACCAGGGTCAGGCCGATGCCCAAACCGCCCTGCGAACGATCGATGGTCTGTTCGGCCTGGGCAAACAGCTCGAACACACGGGCCAGCATCTGCGGGGCGATGCCCATGCCCGTATCGCGCACGCGCAGCGTCACCCGCCCCTCGTCGGCGTCGGCCGAGAGCCAGATGGCGCCGCCCGGCTCGGTATACTTCGCGGCGTTGTTCAACAGGTTCGACAAGACCTGGGCAATGCGGATCAAATCGGCATCGATCCACAGCGGCTCGCTGGGCAGATCGATGTGCAGCTCGTGCTCGCGCGCGTCGATGGCCGGGCGGACCGTTTCGACAGCGCGCTCGACGACCGCTGCCAACTCGATCGGCTCGCGATGCAGCTCGATTTTGCCGCGCATGATGCGCGAAACATCGAGCAGGTCATCGACCAGTCGCGACATGTGCTGCACCTGGCGCTCCATGACGGCCCGCGCCCAGCCGACCGTCTCGGCGTCGACTTTGCCCATTTGCAAGATGCCCAGGGCGTTGCGCAGCGGCGCCAGCGGATTGCGCAGCTCGTGGGCCAGCATCGCCAGAAATTCGTCCTTGCGCTGATCGGCTTCGCGCAACTCACGGTAGAGCCGGGAATTCTCGATGGCAATGGCCGCTCGGTGCGCCAACGATTCGGCCAGGGCCAGGTCAGATCGGCCATAGCCGTAGCCCGACTCTGCCGAAACAAACGTCAAAAAGCCCAGAATTCTGCCGCGCGAAACCATCGGTACGCACAGGTACGACTTCAGGCCCAGCTCGCGCAACATCCGCAAGTGTTCGGGCGTCTGCGCCACCCGTTGCAGCATTTCGTCGGGCACCGACGGCACAAGCTGCGAATGACCGCTGCGCAACACGATATGAAAGCCGTACGGACCGCTAGGATCGGGCGGAAAGCGGCGATCGAGCTCCGCCGCCAGCCGCACCTTGGCCGGATCGACGTGCGCCACCGCCAGCCGGCGGACCGAGTCGTCGGCCTCGACGATATCGACCGCGCACCAATCGGCGAAATAAGGCACCGCCAGCCGGGCAATTTTTTGCAGCGTGCTCTCGTAGTCGATCAGTTCCGCCAGCGTCTCGCTGGCTTGCGCCAAAAACCGGATCGACTCTTCGGTGCGGCGGCGGTCGGCGACTTCGCGTTCGAGCATCCGCTGCTTCTCGCGCGCCTGCCGCATGCCGTCTTCCGCCCGCTCGTACATGACTCGCAGCGAATCGGCCAGCATGGCGATCAACGAACCGGCGAACCAATAGAGACCGACGCCCACGCGGTGCTCAAGATCTTCCGCCCATAACTGACCGCGCGGCTCCAAGAACAAATAGGTCGCCAGGACCGAGCCGATCGGCAGTGACAACAGCGAAGGCACCAAGCCTCCATACCAGGCGGTAAAGAGCAAGGCCACAAAGAACGTCATGAAGGGCAATTGATCGCCCAACACCGGATCGAGCGCCGTGCGGACCGCGACGGCAATCAACAGCGAGACCACGGCCACGCCATAACGGGCCGCTGCCGACCGCGGGGCGCGCAGCAGCCAACGGGTCAGCCACAGATTGGCCCGGCGGAGTTGGCGGGGGCGCATCGGTGGTTGAACGGAACCGTCGCGGGAGTGATTGGGTGCTGACCGGCCAATCAACATGGTTCTTCTATTTTCGCCCCCCACATGGCTGGCTGTCAAACGCGGCGCGCGGCTGGGCCATCGGCGAAATGCCGAAGTTGTTGCACGCATAGGACTTTCCACCCACGAACCGCCTCACATGCCGGCGGCAGGCCACTTCGGCGGCAGGGTGATTATAATGCTACCACAAGAAAGAGGAAAACAATGCCCACAGAAATCACCATTCCCCGGCTGGGCTGGTCGATGGAGGAAGGCACGCTCACCGAGTGGCTCAAAAGCGACGGCCAGTGGGTCGAACGCGGAGAGATGCTGTTTGTACTCGAAGGCGACAAAGCGGCGCAAGAGATCGAGTCGTTCGAGTCGGGCGTTTTACGGATTCCGCCCGATGGCCCGCGGCCGGGCGACACGGTCAAGGTGGGCCAGGTGATCGGCTTTCTGGTCGAGCAAGGCGCGGCGGCGCCTTTTGAGCGGCCCGCCGCTGAACGGCAAGCCGTAGAATCTGAGCCTATGGACCCGCCGGCAATTGCGTCGCCGCCGCCCGCGGCCGGTCCAGCCGCGCGGCGCGTGGCGCGCGAGCTGGGCGTCGATCTGGCTCACGCGACCGGCACAGGCCGGGGCGGCCGAATCCTGGCCGCCGATGTTCGCCACCTCGTCGCCGGGCCGCGGGCCAGCGGCCACCCTAGTCATCCCGGTCCGCGTGACGCGCTACCTGCCGAAGCAAATAGCGCTTCAGTTTCCGCCGGCCATTACCTAGCTGAAAAAACATCACCGAGTGAAAGTCCGCGGCGAAACGTGGCCAGTCCCCGCGCCCGCCGCGTTGCCCGCGAGTTGGGAATCGACTGGACCCTGCTGCACGGCACTGGCCGCGGCGGGCGCGTGCGCGAACGCGACGTGCGCGCGGCTGCCGAGCAGGCGCCGCCGGCAACGGCCTCCTCGCGGCGGAGAACGATTGCCGACCGCATGGTTGCCAGCCTGCGCGCGACGGCGCCGGTGACACTCACCTCACGCGCGTCGGCGGCCAATTTGCTGAACCTGCGAGCGCAGTTTAAGGTGGCCGCGGCGGGCTGCGAGGCATCTTTGCCCGAGGCGGCAGCGCCCAGCCTCACCGAGCTGTTGGTCAAGCTGGCGGCCGCGGCCCTGGCGCGCCATCCGGAGATCAATTCTCGTTGGGAAGGCGAACAGAGCGTTCGACTGTCCGATATCCATATTGGCGTGGCCGTGGACGACGACTCGGGGCTGGTCGTACCGGTCGTTCACGACGTGCCAAAGCTCGGCGTGCGGCAGATCGCCGCTCGTTTGCGCGAGTTGGTCGAAAAGGCGCGGTCGCGTCGGCTAACCGCCGACGAAATGAGCGGCGGTACGTTCACGATCACCAATCTGGGCATGTTCGGCATCGACGCCTTTACGCCGATTCTAAATCCGCCGCAGACCGCCATTCTGGGCGTCGGGGCGATTCGCCGCGAGCCGGTCATCCTGGCGGACGACCGCATCGTGCCGGGCAATTTGATGACCCTGAGCCTGACGTTCGACCATCGGGTGATCGACGGCGCCCCGGCCGCTCGGTTTCTGCGCACACTGGTCGAAACGATCGAGAACCCCGCTGCCTGGCTCGTGACATAATTTCGCCGAAGCCGTAGGGCGGGCCGAGCGCAGCGAGTCCCACTTTAGCTGCGTGACCCGCAACCGTTTGGCGGTTTGCCGCTTCCGCACACCGTAACCTATCTTGGTCGTACCCGCCTTATTGCCAACGCTGGTCAAACATTCGCGGGCGCCTCGCCCGGCGATGTAAACCTTGCCACGAGCGCCGTGATGTTGTCGCGGCCGCCGGCTTGATTGGCCGCGTCGACCAGCCGCCGGCACATGGCGGCCGCGTCCAGATGCTCGCTTAATACCGCCGCAATCGAGCCGTCGCCCACCTCGTTGGTCAGCCCGTCGGTGCAGAGCAGCAACACATCGCCCGCCCGAAGTTCTACTTGATGCGCTTCGGGCGAAAGTTTTTCCGCGCTGCCGCCGATCGCGTTCCACAACACGTGGCTATAACGCGAGTGGGCGGCCTGGTCGGCGGTGAGCATGCCGGCTTCGACCATTCGCTGGGCGATCGTGTGGTCGGTGGTGATTTGCTCTAGCCGCGACTGGCGGAGCAAATAACACCGGCTGTCGCCCGCGTGGATGATGTACGCCCGTGGCCAGGCGATATAGGCCAACGTGACCGTGGTTCCCATGCCGTGCCGCTCGGGCAATGCCTCACTCTCTTGGTGCACCTGGGCATCGCACCGCTGCAAGGCCTCTTTCCACTCGGCCAACACCTGCTGGTCGTTGGTTTCGTCGAGCCGCAGGCACCATTGCATGGCGTTGACCGCGAAATGGGCGAGGCAATCGACCGCCAGGCTGCTGGCTCGCTCGCCGGCCGAGTGCCCGCCCAGTCCATCGGCCACCAAGAGCAACTGGCCATGCGCGCCGCCCAGCAGACACGTCCGGTTGTCGATTGCCAGGCTGGTTTGGTGAATCTGGAGCGACTTGCGCAGTTCAGCCACGAGGAACTGGTCTTCATTGATTTCGCGGAGTTGGCCGCGATCGGTCAGGCCGTGGAAGTCAGACTTGCTGGCTGATCGTTGGTGGTTGGTGGCCAGACTCAGGCGCTATGGATTCAGCGACGCTGCATGGCATCGAGATGCAAGGGACGTGCCAGCAACGTTCTTGGCCCGATGCCGCGGGCGTTTCATACTCTGCCCATCACTAGCCACTAACCACCAACCCCTGCCAGCTTGATGCCGGCGCGCGGTCATAATAGACTGTCCTTGCACCCCCGGAGGCGACTGCCATTAGCGTTACGACCGCGACCGACCTGGCCTTTCAGCGTTGCATTGCGCCCGGCTGCGGCACTTCGTATGGCATCGACGAGGTGCGGGTCAGTTGCGGCGTGTGCGGCAACCTGCTCGACGTGGTTTACGATTGGCAGCGGCTGCGTCCGCCCGACGCATGGCGGCATTTCGAACAAAAATGGTCGCGCCGCTACGATCCGCTCGATTTCAGCGGCGTCTGGCGGTTTCGCGAGCTGCTGCCCTTCGCCCCCGACGAGCAAATTGTGACCATCGGCGAAGGCCAAACGCTCTTGCAGGCCGCCGACGGCGTGGGCAAATATGTGGGCCTGAACGCCGGCCGGCTATTTTTGCAGTACGAGGGGATGAACCCTTCGGGCAGCTTCAAAGACAACGGCATGTCGGCGGCCTTCACCCACGCCCGCATGACCGGGGCCAGCCGGGCCGCCTGCGCCTCGACCGGCAACACCAGCGCCTCGCTGGCCCTATATAGCTGCGTCACCCGGTTGATGAAGGCCCTGATTTTCGTCGGCTCGGGCAAAATCTCTTATGGAAAGCTTTCGCAGGCGCTCGACTATGGGGCGCTCACCATGCAGATTGCCGGCGACTTCGATGACGCGATGGCCCGCGTGCAAGAAGTCTCGAAAGAGCTGGGCATTTACCTGGTCAACAGCGTCAACCCCTTCCGGCTCGAAGGCCAGAAGACCATCATGTACCGCGTGCTCGAAGCGCTGCGGTGGCAAGTGCCCGACTGGATCGTGGTGCCGGGCGGAAACCTGGGCAACTCCAGCGCGTTTGGCAAAGCCTTTATGGAGTTGCTCGAAATCGGGCTGATCGATCGGGCGCCGCGGCTGGCGGTCATCAACGCGGTGGGGGCGAACACGCTGTATCAACTCTACGAGCGGCGCGGGCTGCGCTGGAACGACGGCTGCCCCGATTGCGACACGACCACCACCTATTATGGCGAACTCGATCGCGGTCAGCTCCGGGCCTCGACCATCGCCAGCGCCATCGAGATCAATCGACCGGTGAACTTGCTCAAGTGCCTGCGCGCCTTGGACGTCTGCCAGGGCGTGGTCCGCGAAGTCACCGACCAGGAGATTCTGGACGCCAAGGCTCAGGTGGGCGCGGGCGGCCTGGGTTGCGAGCCGGCCAGCGCCGCCAGCGTGGCCGGCGCCAAAATGCTCCGCGCCGAGGGAGTGATCGGCGCCGACGAGCGCGTGGTCTGCATCCTCACCGGGCATCAGCTCAAAGACCCCACGGCCACGGTCGCCTATCACACCACCGACCAGCAGATGTTTAACGACGTGCTCGGCAGCCGCGGCGTCAAGCGGGCCTCGTATGCCAACCGCGCGGTGGCCGTCTCTAACGATCTGAACGAGATCATCAAGGCAATTCAGCTTTACAGCTAACCTGGCGGTTCCTCGACACCGAACCCGTGGTCTGCGTATCATGGCGTTCATGGCGAGTGCGAGCTATGAGTACGATGTTCTGGTGGTGGGCGCGGGGCATGCCGGCGCCGAGGCCGCGGCCGCGGCAGCCCGGCTGGGCGCCCGGACCGCGCTGTTGACCACCAGTCTCGACACCGTCGGCCAGATGAGCTGCAATCCGGCCATCGGCGGCGTGGCCAAGGGGCAAATCGTCCGCGAGGTCGATGCCCTGGGCGGGTTGATGGGCCGGGCGATCGATGCCACTGGCATCCAGTTCCGCATGCTCAATCGCCGCAAAGGTCCGGCCATGCACAGCCCGCGTGCCCAGGCCGACAAGCGGGCCTACCAGGCAGAAATCAAACGGCTCATCGAATCGCAGCCGGGCATTTCCTTGCGGCAGGAAGTGGTCGAAGACCTGCTGGTTGAGCAGAACGGCAATGGGCCGTGCGTTGCCGGCGTGCGCGTTCGCGGCGACGCGGTCTATCGAGCCCCGGCGGTCGTGCTGACCACTGGCACTTTCTTGCAGGCCCTGATGCACACCGGCGAAGCCAAAACGCCCGGCGGCCGAGCGGGCGAAGGCACCACCGCCGGCATTTCGCAGGCGTTGAGCCGGCTCGGCTTTCGCCTGGCCCGCTTTAAGACCGGCACGCCGCCCCGGTTGAACGGCCGCACCATCGACTTCGCCCGCACCGAGCTGCAACCAGGCGACGACGATCCGCAGCCGTTCTCGTTCGTCACCGAGCGGTTGGCTATCGAGCAGATGCCCTGCTGGATCACCCATACCAATCCAGCGGTCCACGAGCTGATTCGGGCGAATCTGCATCGCGCGCCCATGTACACCGGCCAAATCCGCTGCGGTGGGCCGCGCTATTGCCCGTCGATCGAAGACAAGGTGGTGCGCTTCGCCGACAAAGAGCAGCACCAGTTGTTTCTGGAACCCGAGGGACGCAACACGCACGAGGTCTATGTCAACGGCATCTCGACCAGTCTGCCGCGCGACGTGCAAGACGCCCTGTTTCGGCACATCCCCGGCCTCCAGCGGGCCGAAATCATGCGCTACGGCTATGCCGTGGAATACGATTATTCCCCGCCCGACCAGTTGCGGCCCACCCTGGAGACCAAGCTGGTTGTGGGACTCTACTTCGCTGGGCAGCTCAACGGCACCACCGGCTATGAGGAAGCCGCCGCCCAGGGCCTGATGGCGGGCGTCAACGCGGCCCTGGCCGCCCGCGGCGATGCCGACGCAGAGGGACTCGTGCTCGCGCGTGATCAGGCCTATATCGGCGTGCTGATTGACGACCTGGTGACGCGCGGCGTCGATGAGCCATATCGAATGTTCACCAGCCGGGCCGAATATCGGCTGCGGCTGCGCCACGACAACGCCGATCGCCGGCTCACGGCCTTAGCCCGGCGAATGGGTTTGATCGACGACGAGCGCTGGACCCGCTTCCAACGCAAAGAAGCTGAGATTCTGCGGATCCACCAGCTTCTGGAAAACACGCGGCACGAGCAACTGACGCTGGCGAAACTTTTGCGCAGGCCGGAGAGCACGTGGCAAGACGTGGCGGCGCGGCTGCCCGAGTTGGCGGCGGTTTCGCGCGAGGTGGCCGAGCAAGTGCTCTGCGACGCCAAATACTCTGGCTACTTGGCCCGCGAAGACATCGACGTCGAGCGGCAGCGGCGGCTGTCAGAAAAACGGATTCCCAGCAGCTTCGATTTCGCTTCGATCACGCAGTTGCGAGCCGAGGCGCGCGAGAAGTTTTCTCGCGTACGGCCGGCCAATCTCGCCCAGGCGGGTCGCATCAGCGGCATCACGCCCGCCGATGTCGCGCTGGTAATGGTGCATCTCGAAGGCCGCGGCAAATAGGGAGGCTGTTCACCCGCGATCGGCAGGCGCGCGGCCAATCACCCCCCAGGTGGTTCTTAGCACCGTGCGGCCAGCAAGCCGGGGCATTGGCCAAGGTACTGGATAGGGACCGATCAACGCAGACGTTCGGCGAGAAAGCGGCGACGTTTGCCGCGGCCACCTTTGTGGTCGGCACCGACACCATTGCGCGGATCGCCGAGGCCAAGTATTACGCCGGCGAGGCGGCCTGCCGAGCGGCCCTCGAGCGGTTAGCCACGCCGTGCCCAATGCTGAGTTTTCGGCACGATGTATCGTCGACCGAGCTGCGGAAAGGAGGTAGGCGAAGCACTGGTTTTTCCGCCGTTGGTTTTCAGGCCTCCACCGCCGTCGGGCCGTGAGTTTTGCCGAATGCAATGCGCAGTTCGACCGCTGCGATCATCAACCGCGCGACCGCCAAGGTGACGGGTGCCGCAAAACCAGAATGCAACTCCACTCGCACCAGATTCGCCAGAAAGTCGGGCAATTGCGGCGGCGGATTTGGATAACACACGGCGAGAATCGCGATGGCTCCGATCAGCAGCGAGGCCGCTTGCCACGATCGAGGCTGTCTTGAAAACCCGCTGGCTAGCCGCAGCAGCGCCACAACCAGGAAAACAGCCATCGCCGTTTTGCCCTTCCACGATTGCCAGCCGTAGACCAAGCGCTCATTCCAGCGAGATGCCGCCCCGGGCTCGCCAGTCGGATCTGGGCCGTACCAGGCAACCTTGCCCCACGGTAACGCGCCGCTGGCCACGCCCAGCAACGCCATCGCGACTACCCAGGCATGCGTATTTGCACACCGCCGCCACGGCAACGAAATGCCGCCTTGGAGCCGGTCGTTGCGCGCGCCAATAGCGTGGGCTGCCGCAAATGCCACGTAAAGCAGACTGCCGCCGACGATGATTGCGCCCTTCGCGCTAGCCATGAGTGAGGATTCGCTGGCGAAATAAACGGCAGCGATCAGCAGCAGAGTTGCGACGCCGATCTGCCGGGCGCGCTCGTGTTGCGTCAGCGATGTGAGTTCGATGTCGTTTGTCTTGGCGATGGTTTCGACGGCAGCCGCGGCGGCGGCCAATCCTGCGCCTGTCAGGTCGCGGTACAAACGGATCGCGTGAATTCTGTTCTTCGTTCGCCGCAGAGTTCGGACAACCAGATCTGCTTCGCTGTCACCCAGCGGCTGCGACGACGGAGCTCCCGCAAGCGAGGGGCTGCCGACGATCGATTCGACTTCGGTCTTCACGTCGCTGGCGTGCTGATAGCGCCGGTCGGGCTCACGCTCGAGTGTCCGCAGCACGACTTCGTCGAGCCGCACATCGATCTGCGCTTTTTGCGAAGGCGGGGCGAAGCGGCCCAACGGCAGTTCGCCCGTCAGCATTTCGTAAAACACCACTCCCAGCGAATAGATGTCTGCCCGGTGATCGACCGCGTGGGAACCTTGCATTTGCTCGGGCGCCATGTAAAGCGGCGTGCCCATCACTTGCTCGATGCGGGTGAGCGTCGCTTCATCGCTCGCTCGGCCCAGCAGCTTGGCCAGACCGAAATCGGCAATCTTCACGCGGCCCCGCTTATCGAGCAGAAGGTTTTCTGGCTTCACATCGCGATGCACGATTCCTTCGTCGTGGGCGAACTGCAACGCTTCGCAAATCTGCGGCACCAGAGCCAGGGCCTGTGCCGGGCGGAGCTGGCGGCTCTCGACAAGCTGCCGCAAGCTGAGGCCCTCGACATATTCCATGATAAAGTAACACAGCCCGTCGATCTGGCCGAAATCGTAAATGCCTACGATGTTTGGATGACTAAGCCGGGCCAACGCCCGCGCCTCGCGGGTGAATCGTTCGGTGAAGGCGGGGTCGCGGCCCACCTCGGCGGGCAAGATCTTGATGGCCACCAGGCGGTCGAGCGTCGGTTGCCGCGCTTTGTACACCGCACCCATGCCGCCTTGCCCCAGCAATTCGAGCACTTCAAGTTGCGGAAAATGCCGGGCCAGCTCCTCGGGCGGCGGGGCCGTAAAGCGAGAACTTCGGGCGGCAGTTTCGGCCAGTTCCCGGCTGCTTTCAAAACCTTGCTTCAACAGACAGCCGGGGCAGAGGCCGCTCGGGGCATCGGCCGACTGCTCAAGGCCGCATTGGGGACAGCGACGTGGTTCGGTCATGGGCGATCAGTTTCGTTGATGATGGTTGCCCTCGACCTGTTCTTACGGAAAAACGGCGAAAGGTTACATCCGGATTCATTTTCGGTCGAGCGTCAGCGCCGCGAACAGCCGGTTCAACTCGTCGCCGATCTCGTCGGGCGACTCGACTGTGGCGGCAATCTCTTCGCGCAGGGGGCACTCGTTTCATGATCGGCATTCGACGCGATTGCCAGCTCTCAAACCCGGCGGATACTATAATATCACCAGATGCACGAATTGAGAGGTTTAGTCGTGGATAAACGCCAGATTCTATCATCGGTTTTGCTCATTTTGTTCGGCGCCATTGTGGTTCGCGCCGAGTTGCCGGCAGTCCGCCTCGATCGCATCCAGCCGCTGGGGGCGGCGGCCGGCAGCAGCGCCGAACTGCAGGTCTCGGCAGCCGATGCCGAAGACGCCAGGCAGTTGTTGTTCGATCATCCGGGGCTGACCGCCGAGTTTCTTTCGCCGGGCAAATTCAAAGTCAATGTGGCCGCCGACGTGCCCGAAGGAACCTACGACGTGCGGCTGTTGGGACGCTTCGGCGTCAGCAATTCGCGATTGTTCGCCGTCTCGCACGGTCTGGCCGATGTCGCCGAAAAGGAACCGAACAACGCGCCGGTCGAAGCGCAAAGCGTGACGATTAACGCGGCAATCAACGGCGCCATCGATAGCGACGGCCAGGATTTTTTTCGCTTTGCGGCCCGCGCCGGACAACGACTGACGCTCGACTGCCAGGCCGGCAAGCTCGACAGCGAGCTGGATGCGTCCATGAGCGTGCTCGCCGCCGGCGGTGCGGTGCTGGCTACGAGCAGCGACTATCATGGCCGCGACCCGCTGATCGATTTCCTGTGCCCGGCGGATGGCGAGTATCTGATTGAACTGCACGACCTTTCCTACCGAGGCGGCTATCCCTATCGGCTGCTGATCACCGATCGGCCCTGCGTAGAAAACATCTTTCCGAGGGCGGTTGAGCCGGGCAAACCGGTCGAACTGGTGGCGCTGGGACGCAACTTTGGCGCCGCCGGACAGCCCTCGCTCTGGCAGCTTGAGGATCGGTCGCTCGAAGAGTATCGCTTTCCGTTCACGCCGCCGAATGCCGAAGCGTTGGGCGTCTATCGGTTCTTCGAGCACCCGACCGATCATACGGTGTTGCCCACGGCGGCCACTTGTACGCTGCGGGGCTTGCAGGTGCGCGTGCCGGTGGGCGGTGGGGCGATGCCGCCGGTCACGCTGTTGGCGGCCGATGGGCCGATGACCTTGGAGCAAGAAGCCAACGACACGCCCGAAAAGCCGCAGCCGCTGACTCTGCCCGCCACGGTGAGCGGCCGCTTCAATCGCCCGCGAGACGCCGATTGGTACGAACTGTCGCCCGCCGAGTCGGGCCGCTACGACATTCAGGTGTATTCCGAACGAATCGCCGGTCAGGCCGACCCGTTTGTGGTGGTGCGCGACGACCAGGGCAACCGCCTCAACGAGTTCGACGACTTCGGGCATCGCATGAATGCATTCGACGGCCATTTGCGAGACCCTGTGGGCTCGCTCGACCTGGCCGCCGGCCGCAAGTATCGCCTGCTGGTGCAAGATCGTTACGGCCGCGGCGGCGCGCGGTATCAATATGTCTTAACCGTGCATCGCTCGACGCCCGACTTCTTCGTGGCGGCCATCCACAGCGCCAACCCCGGTCCTGCCGGGCTGACGGTCTGGCAAGGCGGGGCGGCTTATCTCGACTTGATCGTTCACCGCGAGGACGGCTACGGCGGGCCGATCACGATCGCGGCCGAAAGCTTGCCGCCGGGTTTGCACGCGGCCGAAGCGAAGATCCCCAACGACACGCGCGCGCCGCTGGTGGTGTGGGCCGATGCCGACGCTCCCGCCTGGCATGGCACGTTGCGGCTGGTGGCCACCGGCATGCGCGGCGAAACGAAGCTGGTCCGCGAGGTGCGGCCCTACACTCGGGTCTGGAACAACCCGAGCATGGGTTCCAGCCGGCCGACACGCGGGCTAACAGCGGCAATCGTTGAAAAGGCGCCCTATGCGCTGCGGGTTTCGCCCGAACGTGCGCAAGTGGCGATCAACGGCAAGCTGGAGCTGAAGGTGGCGGTCACGCGCTATTGGCCCGAATTCAAAGCGCCGATTCGCTTGATCGGGCTGAATTTGCCCGGCGGCTTCAAATTCGACGAGACCGAACTGACCGCCGACGCGGCGGAAAAAACGTGCGTTCTGGAAGTCGGCAACATGCAGCCGGGCGAGTACACGCTAACGCTGTTGGGGCAGGCCCAAGTGCCTTTCAAAAAAGACCCCCTGGCCAAAGGCGCCCCCAACACCCTGGTTTCAATGCCCAGCGTGCCGTTCACGATCAGCGTCAGCAAATGAAGGGTTAAATGGCGCTGCGCGATCGTGGAAATGCGGAACGCCTGAAAACCTGACGCGATCGTTCAGTGGGCCGACGGGTCCAACTCAATCTTGATATGCTGATACGACTGCATGGCATAAACCTCAACGGACAAAACGCTGGCTGCTTCTCCGACCCAGTTTTATAATGCAATCACAATGCCAACGCCGCCCGAGCCAAAGCGAAATGCCACGCCGCCGTGGCTGCTGAAGCGCGCCGATCAGGTGGCGGTCGGTGGGTTGGTGCTGGCCGCTTTGGTGTCGATGGCCGCCTGGTGGCTGCGGCAAGGCGGATGGCAAGGGCGGCTGGTCGAAATCGACCGGCAGCCCCAGCTCGAAGCGCGGTTCGTGGTCGATCTCAATCGGGCCGACTGGCCTGAACTCGCGCAACTGCCAGGCATCGGGCGGACGCTTGCGCAGCGGATCGTCGCCTCGCGCGAGGAGCAAGGACCGTTTCTCGACCACGACGATTTGCGTCGCGTGCGCGGCATCGGCCCCAAGACGCTCGAAAAAATGCGCCCCTATCTGCGGCCCATTCCCGCGGCAGCCAACGTAGCAGGCGCGCCTTAGCGCAGGGACAAAGCAGTGGCCGGATGAAGTTGAAGGCCGGGGGTCAGGAAGCGGATTCTTCCCTGACCTCTGACCTGCGGCCCGCGACCTCTTTCTTCAGCGGCACCCAATCGTCGCGGTAGAACTCAACAGCGTCGCGCGAGGCGAACCAATAGGCGCGGACCCGGTCGAATTCAAACCGGCACCCCGTCGGCCTTCCTTCGCTCACGAGCAGCGTTTCCCAATTGGGCTCCGCCTTTGGAAAGCCGAGCTCGGGCAGGCTTTCGACGACCATGCGGCGCACACGATCGACATCCATGTCAGCGACGCTCCGAGACCAGAAATCGAAGATTCCTCGATTTATCGGCAGCCGCCGTCGGAAACTTGAGCTTAAACCAGCACCGTGTCGTCGTGCTCATATCCTGGCGCGCAGCAGCAGAGCAGCTTCAAGACGCCGGCGCCGCTGTTGGTGAGCTGATGCACCATGCCGGGCGGAATGGCAATGGCATCGCCGGGACCGACCGCGCGAACCTCGTCGCCCAGGCGCATCTGCCCCTCGCCCGACAAGAGGTAATAAATTTCCTCGCTACGGCGATGAAAGTGCGGGGTGGTCGATTGTCCGGGCGACAACCGGGCCTCGGCCAGGCTTTGATGACGGATCGACGAATTGCGGTGGGCGAGCAGCTCGCGGATTTCGGAACCGTCGAGCGTGGTGAAGGCGGCCACGCGGTCGATGTTATAGATGTCCATACTCTAGTGCGATTCGGTCACTCGGCGGTATCCACGACACGTTGCCACCGGGCAGGCACGTCAGCAAACGCCGCCCCGTAAGTTGTATTTAACGGGATCGACACCGAGAGCCCCGGTTCAAGAAAAAGGGGTGAATCGGGCAACGTGTCGCCAATCGCCGCATGAATCACATAAGCCCGCACAAGATCGCCGCTCTCATATGAGGCAAACGTCAGCGGTTTTCCCGCTGGCAGCCGATAGGTCTCTCCGGCAATCGACTCCCAGACTGCTGCATGAATGCCGTCCCGATCGCGGCGCCCCGGCGCCAAAACGTCCAGCAACATCAAGTGGACTCCGGCCTCGATCAAATCGGCCGCCTCCTGCACGAAAGCACGGAATGGATTTCGGGCAGCTTTATTACTGGGTGAAACAACCTCGATCATCGCGACGACGGTGTCGCCACTCACATGCCGCACCGCGACGACATTTTGACGGCGCCGATAAAACGCCATATCGGTCTCAGCCGTCGGGCGTAGCTTCGGCGCCGCGAGAGACGTACCCTGTGGCGGCGCGGCGCCCGGACGATCGATGGCCTGTTCGTCCTGGCCAATGGCTTGCAAGGTGAGCACATCCGGTCCGAAGCCCGAAGCAAATTGTTCAGCCAGCGCATAATAATCGTCTGGCAAAAGGCCGCTGTTGAGCGCGTGGGCAAGCTGGATCATCCAATTCTGGTGAAAGTGATGAAAGATGCCCGCGTTGACGCGCGACCAGTCGTGAATCGGCATAATTGACTCCTGTGAATACAGGTTACTTCCTGAAAACCATCGGTTGCAACCAGGGTCGGCGGCGAATCTTTGACGAACCGCCCCGCTTTCCGTCCTGCGGCTGATCGCGCTTCGATCTGCTCACTGCGGCGATGAGGGCACCGGTGGGTGATTGCCCGGGCGACGGACCTTATTTCTCGCGCAACGTCAACAAAGACGTTTCAAGCAACCGATACGCTTCGCTTCCTTCGGCGTCGGCGCAGCCGCAGAGGACGGTCATCATGCGGTTTCCCTCAATGCAAAGATAAGCAACCGAATGCATCTCGATCGGGCCAGGCGGCGCCACCGTGTACCGAGCACGCATGAATGGCTTGCCCAGCAATGATCCCTTCTCCTTCACGCCGATGTCGACCCGAGCGCCTTGCGTACCCTGTTTCACCCCCTCCAGATAACCCGACGTGACCTGGTCGAGAGTGCCGTCCATTCGCCCGGACAGAGCATCCACCAGCACGGCGCTGATCACATGGCGGTCGCCGCGGGGCGAGGGCGGTCCCGCCCAACCCCATTTTTGGAGACGTGCTCCGGGCGGCGCCGCGGTATCTGGCAGCGGCGTCACCGTAAAACCCTTCGGAAGCCGCATCGAATACCGGTCAAAGGTCACTTCGTCGCCGAGTTGAGCGGTCAACGCCGGATCGGCGCTCCACACCACCAAACTGGCGAGCGGTGGCGAGGGCGCAGCGGGTTGAGCAACGTTCGACCGGGCCAGTTGGCGGGCCCGCTGCATCGCGGGCAGCATCACAGCCACCAGCCCCGCGCAGCCGAGAAACATTACGCCGCCCACCGCCGCCAGCACAATCCACAGCGTCTTTGACGAGCCGCTGGACTTGGGTCGAGCGGGCGGACGGCCCAACGCAGGCGTCATCGCCGGAGATGCCTGTCCGGCAAACGGATCGGCAGAGGGGCCAAGATCCGGACCGAACAAATCGCTTGCCGCAAATTGCCCCGTTGCTGGGGGCGCGACCGCGGCCGCGCGAGGCGCTTGCCCAGCGGGCTGAGTTGGGGAGGGAGGCGCGTTTTCGTGCGGCGGCTTGTTAGCAGCCGGCACCGAAATCAGGCTGCCACAGGCCGGACATTTCAGCCGTTTGCCCGCCCATTCGTCTTTGGCCCCGGCGCGACGCCCACACTCCGTGCACACGACGACAATCGGCATGACGCGACTCCGAATCGTTGGATCGAAACGAAACGCTCCCCGACGTCGGGGCCAGCCAATTAGATTAAGCGGCGAAAACCGCTTTGGCAACTACCACGACGCCACCGCCCTGAATTCTTTTGGCGCGCGTGCCTGCTTGCGTCGCCCGCGTGCTTCCGCGAAACTGAATCTATGAATGATTCCTCGCTCATCCGAATTGCCGTCCACGGCGCCGCCGGTCGCATGGGGCAGCGGCTGGTCGCACTGGCCAGCGCCGATCAGGAGTTGCAGCTTGTCGCGGCAATCGATTCCGCGCGTCATCCGCGCCTCGGCCACGACGCGGGTGCTGCGGCTGGCGTCGGCGAGCTAGGGCTGACAATCACCGACTCACTGGCAACGCCCGTCGACGTGGTGATTGATTTTTCCGCGCCTGCCGGCGCGATGGCCATTCTCGAAAAGTGTCTTTCACAGGGCGTTGCCCTGGTGCTGGCGACCACCGGGCTGGAAAAGGCCGAGCAGACCCGCGTGCGCGAGGCCGCCGGCCGCATTCCGCTGTTGTGGTCGCCCAGCATGAGCCTGGCGGTCAACCTGGCGATGAAGCTTTCGGAGCAGGCCGCCGTGGCCTTGAAAGATCATCCGGGCGGGGCCGATGTCGAAATCATCGAGCGACATCATCGCTATAAGGAAGATTCGCCCAGCGGCACCGCGTTGAAATTCGGCGCGATCATCGCCGACCGCATGGGCCAGGCGGCGCAGCGGCACGGCCGCGAGGGGCGCATCGGCGCCCGCCCGCACGGCGAAATCGGCTATCACGCCGTCCGCGTCGGCGACAATCCCGGCGAGCACACCATCGTCTTTGGTCTTTTGGGCGAGACGCTCGAAATCACGGTGCGGGCGACCAACCGCGACTGCTACGCTCACGGCGCGTTGGCCGCCGCCAAATTTCTGGCCGGCAAGCCCGCCGGGCTGTACGGCATGAATGACGTGCTTGGACTTCATGGACACGCCCTGTAGGGAGGCCGAGCGCAGCGAGTCCCACCTTATCAGGCTTAAAGCGACCATGGCCAAATGCGAAGAAGGCTATCTCTGCGACGTCTGCGGTGGCGACGTCGAGGCGATCACCGAGAGCGACCTCTACCTGCGCTTTGTCATCGGGCAAATTGACCCCGAAACCTTGCACACAACCCGCGAGCGGCACCTCCGCTGCAATCCGACGCTCGCGCAGTTCATCGTCGACGAGTCGTTCGAGCCAGTCACGGTGGAAGGCCCATTCGATAAGCGGAAACTGGATGCCGATTATGTGGCACGGCAAGAAGCGTTAGTAACGCGCGGCTGGCGGCGCTTGGCTGAAGTGAGCCACCAGCCCGAGTTGACAATTCTCGAGTATCCTCTGCCCGAAGTATGTGAAGACCTTGCCCGCCGCGCCGGTTCATGACGTACGACCCGGTGGCTGGGGCAGAGCCTTGGCGATGCCCCGGCGGTGTCCTAGGAACTTTTTTTTCGCGGAGCGCACGATAATGGACGCCAACGCATCTTGGAGGTAACTGCAGTGCAATCGAAGGCGGGAAAAGCGCTTCGAGCGAGATTCGATCGTGAAATGAAGCAGCGCTGTCCTCAGTTTGATTCGGTAACCGAAGGACAGCCTCTACACGGTGGCGCTCTATAAGTGGCGTATCGACGATCGATTATCCGCATATCTCTTTTTGGTGGTTTCGCCAAACAGCGACGCGTTTACGATCGAAGCTGGATGGAGCATGGACGGTCACTTTGCGTTCGAGAGTTATTGCCTGATACCCATCGACATCCCGCAGTGCGACATAAGTAAAGATGTGCCGGTGGGCGGCAAATTCCGCTTTCGCCTACCCTTCCTTTGGGCTGGCAAAGACTTCTGGTGGCATTTGAGTGGACGCCCCGGGTCGTACGATTTCACCCTCGACGAGTTCTTAGACGACGCCTGGATGAAGGCCCCGCCGGAGTACTCTCCGGAGCAAATTGCGAGTGTCGTGGGCGATGCCATGGAAAAGATTGAGGCATACGGGCTGCCGTATTTCAGGCAGATAGCGAAGGAGCTGACGGCAACCGAGCCGCATTGAAATCAATGCCGGGCCACAAGGGCCGGGGCTACCGGGCCAGGGCAAGCGCACCGTACACCACCATCTCTTCGCCAAGCTTAGCGGGCACGATGCGAAAACTGCCGCCCAGCGGCGGAAACACGTAGCGATCGACCGCCGCCCGGAGAGGGCGAAAGAAATGCTCCTCGCCGATCAGCGAGACGCCGCCGCCGATGACAATCGCTTCGGGCGACACCAACGTGATTGCCTGCGCGATCGCCCAACCCAGCACTTGGCAGGCATGATGTAGCACGTCACGGGCCACCAGATTGCCATCGGCCGCCCCTTCGGCCACCACCTTGGCCGTCATCAGGTCGGGATCGCCGTCGCAGCGACGCAGCAAATCGGCAATGTGCTCTTCCTGCACCGCTTCGGTTTCGATCAAGTGCTGTCTGACCTTCTCGGGCTTGAGCGGATGGGAACCGCCGCGGAATGCCCCGAGTTGGTGCGAGATCGGGCCAGCCAAATACGCTTGCGCCGCGGCGGCAATGCCCCAGCCGCTGGCGATCGACTCGACGGTCTGATCAGAGCGATCGGCATGCAAGCCCGGGCGCAAATGCCCGATCTCGGCTACGGCCCGGCCATGCCCCTGATACGAACGGCCGCCGATCACCAACCCGCCGCCAATGCCGGTGCCGACGGTAATGTAGAGCACCGGGTCAGCTCCGGCACCCGCGCCCAGGTGTGCTTCGGCCAGCGCCGCCAGATCGGCATCGTTGCCCAGCACGGCGGGCACGTGCAGCGTTTTCTGGGTCCAATCGACCAGCGGAAAATCTTCCCAGCCGTCGATCTGATGGCTTTTGATCACGCGCCCCGCCGCGGCATCGACCGGCCCGCCAAAACCGCAGCCGATGCGCGTGACGCCATGCCGCTTGATGAGTCTGGAGGCGGCCTGCTCGATTTGCGCGCGAATGCCCGCCGCACCGCGGGCCGGATCGACATCGAACCGCAGCAGTTCGGCCAACTCGGGCCGCTCGCCACGGCCGACGCCCAGTTGCAGCTTGGTGCCGCCAATTTCGATGCCCAGAAGCATGAAGGGGTCAGGGGTAAGGGTATAGGGAAGGGGTCAGAGGTCGGAGGCCAGAGGTCAGTGAGGAAATGCGGCTCGACGTTTCGCTCATCCCCCGCCCCATCGTCCTAACCTGGCCTCTGGCCTCTGGCCTCCGGCCCCTGCTCCGCGTGTCGCCCCTCGCGATTGATGCGGGCAAACACATCGTTCAGCACCCAATGAAACAGCGCCAAATGAATGCTCTCGACCATGCCCATATCGTCCAATGGCACGTGCAGCCCGGCTTGCTGCATTTGCTTGAGCTTGCCGCCGCCAAAGCCGGTGAGACCGAAGGTGCGTAACCCGTGGCGGTTGGCCCAATCGACCGCCTTGAGCACGTTCGGGCTGTTGCCCGAACCGCTGATGGCGATGACCAGGTCGCCCGCGCTGCCGTAGTTCATCAACTGCTGCACGAAGATCTGCTCATAGCCGCAGTCGTTGCCGACCGCCAGAATCCAGCCCAGGTTGTCGGTGAGGCTCATGACTTTGAGCCTTTTTCTCGATTCGTCTTGCAGATCGCACTCGCGCAACGAGCTTTTGCCCAAATCTTCGCTCATGTGGGTGGCGCTGGTGCCGGAGCCGCCGTTGCCAAAAATATAGACAAACCGCTCTTCGCGCCAGGCGTCGAACAGCCAGTCGGCCATTTGTTGCATCTGACGCGGGTCGATCTTGGCAAGTTCGTGTTGCAGCCGTTCGATATAGGCGGGTGCTTGCAAAGTCGCGCCCAACATTCGAGAATTCCTCCGCAGTACTAGAATGAGTTCCTGTCGATTTCGGCAACTACCGAGCTTGATTGTCAAAACCGATCAGAGTCATATTGTATCGCTTTCCAAACCGCCGGCACAGTTGAACATTGAGGTCCCGCTTGACTAGGCAACCTGCGCGTCCGCCCACCGCGGCACGGATCGCCCGCTGGACGGTGGGACTGCTGCTGGCGATCAATCTGCTGAACTACGTCGATCGCTCGGTGCTGGCGGCGGCGATTCCAAAAATCCAGGCCGACTTCCTGTCGCCCGGCGATCCGGACGCACGCTCGAAGATGGGCACCCTGAACGCGGCCTTTCTTTGGTCGTACATGCTGGCCGCGCCGTTCTTCGGGCGGTTGGGCGAACGTATGTCGCGCTGGAAGCTGATCGGCCTGGCGGCCATCGGTTGGAGCCTGGCGTCGGGCGCCTCGGGACTGGCCGAGACCTTCACCACGCTCTGGCTGACGCGGCTGTTTGTGGGCATGGGCGAGGCGGCCTATGGACCCATCGCCCCGACCGTGCTGGCCGACTTGTTCCCGCCCGAACGACGCGGGCAGGTGCTCTCGTGGTTCTACATGGCCATTCCCGTCGGCAGCGCCATTGGTTATGCGCTGGGCGGCAACATTGCCGAGCACTGGCATTGGCGATGGGCGTTTTACCTTGTCGTGGCGCCGGGCATTTTGTTGGGTGTGGCGTCATTTTTCATGCCCGAGCCGCGCCGCGGCGGGTCCGAGACCCAGCCTGTCGCCGAGCACCGCGCCCGCCTGGCCGATTATTGGACGCTGCTGCGCACGCCGTCGTACCTGCTCAATACGCTTGGCATGACGGCTCTGACGTTCGCCATTGGCGGGGTGGCCTATTGGATGCCCGACTACGTGCACGTCTTTCGCGGCGAACCAGATCTGGGCCGGGTAAACCTGGTGTTTGGGGGCCTCACGGTCGTGGCAGGCATCACCGGCACGTTGGCGGGCGGACTGGCCGGCGATTGGCTCACCAAGCGATTTGCCGGCGGCTATTTTTTGGTGTCGGCCGCGGCCTTGCTGCTGGCGTTTCCGTGTTTTCAATTGGTGTTGCACACGCCGTTTCGCCCCTTCCCCTGGGCATGGATCTGGATCTTTTGCACCGAGTTCTTTTTGTTCTTCAACACCGGCCCGACCAACACCATCATCGCCAACGTCACGCACCCTTCGGTGCGGAGCACGGCCTATGCGGTGAACATTTTTATGATTCACTTGCTGGGCGACGCCATTTCGCCCGCGCTGATCGGCACGCTGGCCGACCGCTTCGACAACGACATGAACATCGGCTTTTCGGCGGTGTCGGGCGCGATTGTGCTGGGGGCGATCTTTTGGTTTTGGGGCGCCCGGTATCTTCAGCGCGACATGGAGCGGATGCCGGGCCGCGTGAGGTGAGCAACGCCCGGGCGTCGGGCAATGAGATTATCCCGCGGCAGCAGCTTGCCGGGCGTCGATGCCTTTTGTTTTCCATTGAAAGAAGGTGTTATTGTCTCATTTGCTCAAGTCCGAATACCAGGCCGATCTTCGTTCGGATCATGGCAGGCGACAATCTTGGAGCAGCAGCGTGAGCTGCAGTACGTTCTCGAACGCGGCGCTCTCCGCAGTCACGCCGCCGCCGTGCTGGACGACGCCTGATGGCATGACACCGACGAATTTATAGGCGGTTTTGCCGATAACGTGCCCAGCGACTTCGAGACCCGCATCATCCCGCCCGCGTCGTTCTCGTCAGCGCGATCATTCATCAGAAAGCGCATTGGAGAGATCGGTTTATCGACCATCGCGTCGGCGCCTATTGAGCGGCCTCGGCGGATCAATGGGCACGAAGGTCAGCGGAGCAACGAAACCCGTCGGCGATACCCAGCCGGCGTCGCTTGCAGTAATGACGCGGCCGATGGTCGTGGCGACACTCTGCTCTTGAGGCGCCTGTGATGATTTTTTCGGCCGGCCGGCCGGGCCATTCGTCTTATCGCGTTTCGTTGCCATCTGAAGCCTCGGCATCAATGAACTGGGTCGCCACCTCCCGCCCGTCGAACAAAACGGCTTATTTCATATCGCCCCGGGTGGGGTAGCCACAGTGACGGAATTGGGAGCGCCAACGCCATTTTAACGAGCCGCTCTGGAAAGTCCAAATCGGTGAGGTTTGCCGCTGCCACGCTGATATCACCGGCAAGATCGCGAAGTTCGACGCTAAGCGCATAGCGGCCAATCCCGTCATAAAGCTGCAGGAAGATCGCGAATGGCCCAGCCTCCGCCGCGAATGCCGGAAATTCCAGCGTGTTGATAATCTTGGACAAGCTGAACTCGCCGGTTGCGTCATCGACACCGACCTTTTTGCAGATCAAAAATGCCTTGCACTGCGGGACCGGTTTCTTTGCCATGATTTCTTAAACCCTAAGGCGAAAATTGACAACGCCGAAGGTATCGCAAAACAACGCGCCCTTCAAATCGGCCGCGCCTCACGCCAGCCCTCTTCCGAAGGGAAAGGAGGTACTCGCCGTCACGCCCGGCGTTTTCGTGGAGCGGCGCGCGCAATAAAAAACCCGCGACGGGCTGGCTCGCCCGTGCGGGTTTCTTATTGACGTTTTGATAGTTTGCCGAATCGAGTCGCCCTTTTGCAAAGGCGAACCATCGGCTGATCCCAAGCGAGCACAAGAACCGTCCCCACTAATGACACGCCAGTGTCGCCACTGGCGTGACTTGGCGGCTGGAAAAAATCCAACCGCCAGGAATCCTTAGAAAGGAGGTGATCCAGCCGCAGGTTCCCCTACGGCTACCTTGTTACGACTTAGTCCCAATCGCGGAGTTCATCTTCGGCGCTTACCCCCTTACGGTTGGCACGGCGACTTCGGATGCCCCCCACTTTCGTGGCTTGACGGGCGGTGTGTACAAGGCTCAGGAACACATTCACCGCGGTATGCTGACCCGCGATTACTAGCGATTCCGGCTTCATGCAGGCGAGTTGCAGCCTG
>JAICLL010000195.1 GCA_025927475.1 Pirellulales bacterium | reverse complement strand
TTCATCGCTGACCTCAGCAGCGATGATTTTACAGTTCGTGAGCAAGCGGCTCGCACGCTCCAGAAATGGGCGAATGACCCGGCGCAGCGCGAAGCAATCGCGCAATCGGTTCGCACCGCCCTGGGCGACATCGATCTCACCTACGAAGCTCGGCGCAGGCTCCAGCGGCTCTTACAGCAGTTGCCGACGACAATCCCGCGACCGCCCAAGGTCAGCGATGATGAGCTGGATCGCCTCGTGGCCAGCTTGGATGGCGGCACCTACGCCGATCGTGTGGGAGCGGCCGCTCGGCTGGCGGCACTCGTCGAAGGACCGGCAGGCGCTTGTCGCGCCATTGCGCGGCTCCGCCCCTTGCGGCGTAGCCCGGCCCTTTCGCGTCAAACGCGAGAACGAATCGAGCCGCTTTGGGACCGTGCGCAACTTGTTTGGCTGACAAGCGACCCAGGCACCTGGCAATGGCCGGCCGTCTCGCAGGACGAAATCGAACGTTGGCTCGACCTCCTAACACGTCCAGTGCCTCCGGCGTCGGACAATGCGCCGCTTGAAGAGTCACGCGCTCGTCTGGAGCGCCGGCGGAGATTGACGGGCCGCGACGTCGCACGCGAGGAGTTACTGGCGCTATTGGTCCGTGACGACCAAATGCCGCGCGTTAAAGCAGCCATCGACGCGCGACTGGCCGCCGCGGCCATCGACGCCGACGCCCGCAAACTGCTGCAGGAACTGGCCGAATGGGCGCGTCCCTGGCTGGCGATGGAAGGTTGGAGCGAACACAAAGTTGCCAGCTTGCTCGAAGTGCCCGTCGGCGTGCCGTACACGGTACCAATGTCCCCTCGGCCGACGCTGTTCGACCGGGTTGACGACGCACGGGCGCACTGCGTTAGCGATGCCGCATTACGGGCGGGCGATTACCCGGTCGGTGTGTTGTTTCCGCACCCGTCCCCTTTGCGTTCCGATTGGCAGTTTGTTCTGTTCAACCTGCCGACGCCTCGCAGCCGCCTCGCCTACCATTATCAGCTCAAGCTCGATCGCGACGGCCGGCTGGCCGCGTTGAGTGAGCGTACGTTGGCGCGGTTGGCCGCCGAGAAGCGTCCGTTGAACCAGGCGGAGTTCATTATGCTCGCATCGCTCGACGCACACGCGGTTTCGCGCTTCGCCGGCAAATATCTGCCGGAGCTCGGCGACCCGCCGCCGCCCGATCGAGAGCGCGAAGAGCGCGCCGGACGCGGCAGCCCTCACGCGAGCCTCTGCAACCTGCTGGTTGAAATTGGCACGCACGAGGCCGTGCCGGGCGTCCTTCAGGCCATCCGCTCGGGCAAAATCAAACAGTCGGTCACTGCCAAATCTGCCAATTGGCCCTGGGTGGCAGTGCTCACGATTTTGGCCAATGACCCCGACCCCGATGCGGACCGTATCCTGGCTGAATTGCTCAACCGCACCGATCCGTTGGCGTCTGGTGAGCGGGTGGTCTGCGACGTGGGCGCGACAGCGGCCGCCATTTTGCTTGCATTGCACGACTTGCCGTTAGAGAAATACGGGCTCGAGCTGGTCGAAACCCCAATACTCTCTGAATACGGCGCGCTCGGTTATCGTTTCAATCCGCCGGAAATGCGCCAGCGGGTCATCGACTGGTGGCGCAGCGAACAGCGGTCGGTAACACGCTAGTCCTGACATGCTTCATTTGCGATCGCGATTGAGTTGCTGACGGCCGAGCCGACGGTCGAATTCCTCGCGGCGCAAGCGATACTCATTTTGATTCAGGTTATGCTGTGATGCGCCAAGCTGCCGGCGCTCGCCAATGAGCGACTGTGCGGCTGATTTGAGTTTCGCAAGATCGCCATTCAACTCTGCCTTGTTGCCGCCGGCGTCGTCGCGTTTGACTTGCAGCCAGTCCTTATGCAGGGTGCCGCGGTCCTGATTTAACTGCCGCCGCTCCTGAGTAATATTTTGACGATCACGATGGATGTCATGGGCGTCGTGACGGATCTCCTTGTGGTCGTGGTGCAGATCGTGACGGGCCTGTTGTGTGCCGCCGGCATCGTTCCGCTGGCCCAAGCCGGGCAATGTGCGCGGCGCTTGCGTGCCAGACGTGCCGCGATGAATGCTCGCCTGCGGCTTCTGGCTTCCGGCAGATTTGCCGCCGTGTTGGCCGGGGCCGCCCTTCGGCCCGGTACCACCGTGGGCTGCTACCTGAGTTGCCGGAATCGAAAGTGCAAGCGACAGGCCTACAATGGAAAGTTGCTTCCACATAGAGAGATCTCCAGAATTGGTTTAGACGTGGGCCCCTGTGGGCC
This sequence comes from Pirellulales bacterium, assembly GCA_025927475.1. Lineage (GTDB taxonomy): Bacteria > Planctomycetota > Planctomycetia > Pirellulales > JAICIG01 > JAICLL01. The sequence goes on along the minus strand of JAICLL010000195.1, from coordinate 9,457 downwards.
AGTTCGCCCTAATGACAACTGTAGCTTATTCCGGGGCACAAACCACGAATGGCCAGTCCCCTTGTTTGCTACTCATCTGCGTGGTGCATGTTGCGTCGATTTGCAATTGCCATTTTCTGATCTAAAGTTTCCATGCATGGGCCAAACTATGCCCCTGCATCGAAACTACTTGGGGCGCGGCGGGGAGCGGGATGCGAGAGGGGACCCTGCCGCGCCTTTTTTATTCTCCTAAGAAGCCGTCGCCGGGCGAATGATCCATCGAGCGCGCCTCCGCATTTTGCCATTGATCGCGGTCACAGGCACCGCGCTGACACTGACAATCTGCGCGGCCGATTTCGCCGCTTGTCCCTGGACGCTTCGCCTCGTCGCCAGCCTGTTCGCCTTGCTGCTTGCCGCGGCACCCGCCTACTGGTTTGGCCCTCGGGCCGAAGCCGATCTGGCGCGGAGAGTGGCGGGCTATGTGCAGACCGCCTTGCGTGACCATGAACGCGGCTCAGTGGCCGGCCACGAGATGAAAACGCCCCTGACAGGCATCAAAGCCTATCTCGAGTTGCTCGCCGATGGTGATGCCGACGACGATGCCACGCGGGCTGAGTTTTTGAACGGTATCGGTAGCCAAGTAGAACGGCTGGAGCGGACCATCGATGAGCTGCTAGCGCCGCCGGGCAGCCGCGCCGCGCCGATTCACTCGGCATCGCCGGCGCCTGCCAAGGCAATCGCCTGTTTCGACGAGCCGAATAACATCAGAAAGTCTTAGAGTCTTTGGGGAGGTTTTCATGAGTGCCAATATTCTTGTTTGCGACGACGAAATCCACATCGTGCGGGCGGTCGAGTTCAAGCTTTCGCGATCGGGCTACGAAGTGCGCTGCGCGGCTGACGGCCAACAGGCATGGCAAGAGATCGAGCGTCAGCCGCCCGACCTGTTGATTACCGATTATCAGATGCCCAATATGAACGGCCTGGCGCTGATCGAGCGCGTCCGCGAGCGTGCTCTGACGCGCGACTTGCCCGTGATTGTGCTGAGCGCCAAGGGCTTTGAGTTGTCGTTGCGTGAACTAGCGGTGCGGTGGGGCGTGCTCCAGGTGATGGACAAGCCGTTTAGTCCTCGCCAATTGCTTCGCTTGGTAGAGTTGGCCCTCAATGAGAGGGCCGCGCTGGCTGTGAATTGAGGGTGGATGTTTACCGCACGAGAAGCACGTTGCGACGTGTGCGCCGTTCGGCACGCAAGCGGGCGCGGCGGCGCGTCTCGCTCGGCTTTTCATAATACTCTTTCCGCCGCATCTCCTTCTTAATACCACTGCGTTCGACCAGCTTGCGGAAACGGCGAACGGCCTCTTGAATCGATTCGCGTTCCCGCACGTTCAACTTAACCACAAATCCTCCTTCTAAAACCTGGTGACAAAAAACTGGTGGCCCGCGCCCGCTTTCACGCGGAGCATGGGGAACCAGACAGTATAGTCAAGCCAGGTTGCCGGTGTCTATGCCGGCCTCTTTCAGCGGAGCCCAATCGGGGCCATAAAACTCAATCTGCTGCCGTCGGCTGAACCAAAAGGCCCGCACCTGGTCAAACTCGAAGCGGCAGCCGACCGGTTGCCCGTCGGCGATGAGCGGTAATTCCCAGTTGGGCGTGCTGGCCGCCACGCCCAACTCGGGCAGCAGCTTCATCACCATCCGGCGTACGCGATTGATATCCATAGCAAGGCCCTCCCTGAATGCGCGCATCACACGTCGATTTCAGATTATCGGCATCCGGAGCCGTGGAACTTGAGTCCGCCTTCGACGGCCTCGGCAATCTGATCGAGCTCGGCCAGAGTGATAGCCAAGGGCGGCATGATGACGACGACATCGCCGAGCGGTCGCAACAGCACGCCCCGACGCCGGGCGTGCTGGCAAACCTGCCACCCGCGCCGCTCGCGCCAATCGAAAGGGCGCTGGCTTTCCCGCTCGGCCACCAACTCGACGGCCCCGATCAGGCCGCATTGCCGTGCATCACCGACATGCGGAAGTTCCGCCAGCCGAGTGAGATGCTCTCGCAGACGTGCCGTTTTTGCCGGCAACTGCTCGAGCACGCGTTCGCTTTCAAACACATCGAGCGATGCCAGCGCGGCGGCGGCGGCCAGCGGATTTCCGCCGTACGTGTGGCCATGAAAAAACTGCCGCCCTTCATCATACCGGCCCAGAAACGCCTGCCAGATCGCGTCCGTGGCCAGCGTGGCCGCCATCGGCAGATAACCGCCGGTCAGGCCCTTAGCCAGGCAGAGAAGGTCGGGCGAAACATCTTCCTGCTCGCACGCGAACATCCGCCCCGTCCGCCCGAAGCCCACCGCTACTTCGTCGGCAATCATCAGCACGTCGTACCGGCGGCACAACTCACGCGCCCCGCGCAGGTAGCCGGCCGGGTGCATCAGCATACCGGCGGCGCCTTGCACCAGCGGTTCGATGACCATCGCCGCAAGCTGCTCGTGATGCTCCGCGAGCACCGCTTCCAACTGGTTCAGGTAATGGTTCAAAGCCGTCTCGACGGTGACGCCGTGCGGAAGCCGGTACGATCGCGGCGGCGGTACGCGTTTGACGTCAAACAACAGCGGCGCAAACAGGTCGTGAAATTTCGCCACTCCACCCACGCTTACGCCCCCAAGCGTATCGCCGTGATAAGCCTCGCCCAACGCCAGGAAAGATGTTTTTTGTGGCCGCGGGTCGGGCCGCTGCCGCCAATACTGAAACGCCATCTTCAGGGCGACCTCGACCGCGGTGGCGCCGTCGTCGGAGAAGAAAACATGATTCAACCCTGCCGGCGCGATCTCGGTCAATCGTTTTGCCAGCCGCACGGTAGTGCTGTTCGATGCGCCCAACGACGTGGTGTGAGCCACGCGCGACAGTTGGTTAACTATGGCGGCGTCGATGTGCGCGTGGCGGTGCCCGTGAACGTTGCACCAGAGGCTGCTTACGGCGTCGATGTATTCATGGCCGTCGATATCGAACACGCGGCACCCCTGGCCGCGCTCGATCAAGAGCGGCTCGTACTCCGCCATTTGAGTAAAGGCATGCCAGACCACTTCGCGGTCCCAGCGCTCCAGTTCGGGCCGCGCGGGTGCCTGGCGAGGTCCAGGGGTGTCGTCAGTGGATGCGTCGCGCGAAGGCATGCACGCGATTGTAACGCCCGCGCAGAGTTTTGCACCGTAGGCGATAGCTTAGGTTAATGCTTTGTACTTAGCCTAACTTCGCTCCTCGCAGGCGCAGCGCGTTGGCGATCACCGAAACCGAACTCAAACTCATGGCTGCGGCGGCCAGCATGGGACTCAATAGAACGCCAAAAAAAGGATACAGCACGCCGGCCGCAACCGGTACGCCCAGCACGTTATAGACAAACGCAAACACCAAGTTTTGGCGGATGTTGCGCATCACGAGCCGGCTCAAGCTGACCGCCTTCACAATGCCGTGCAGGTCGCCGTGCAAGAGCGTGATGCCCGCCGCCTCAATTGCCACGTCGGTGCCGGTGCTCATGGCAAGGCCCACGTCGGCCGCGGCCAAGGCCGGAGCGTCGTTGACGCCGTCGCCGGCCATCGCCACGCGCTGGCCTTGCCGCTTCAATCGCTCGATAAAATCATGCTTTTCCGTGGGGCTAAGTCCAGCATGGTACTCGTCGATGCCCAACCGCCGGGCGACTGCGCCAGCCGCGCGCTCATCGTCTCCGGTGAGTATGATGATTTTCAGGCCGAGACGATGGACCGCATCCACCGCCGCGGCGGTTGTGGACTTGAGGGGATCGGTCACGGCAACCAGGCCGATGAGGTCATTCCCCGCGGCGACATACATCACGGTAGCTCCCTCAGAGCCCAGTGCCAAAAACTGCTCCGCGACCGCGTCGAAGCCGTCGACGTCAGCGAGAAAGGCCCGATTGCCGACGCGCACCAGCGCGCCTTCGACGCGCCCTTGCACGCCACGGCCGGTGACGGCGGTGAATTCATCGACCTTTGATAAAACTACGCCCGCCTCGCGCGCTCGCGCGACAATTGCGTGGCCGAGTGGGTGCTCACTTGGCTGCTCGACGGAAGCGGCCAGATGCAAAACGTCCTCTTCGGTTCGCCCGCTGAGCGGCAACAGCCGCGTGAGCGTCGGACGCCCCTCAGTCAGCGTGCCGGTCTTGTCGATCACCAGCGTGCGCACATGTTCGAGCGATTCGAGCATGGCGGCGTCTTTGAAGAGCACCCCTTCGTGAGCGCCGCGGCCCACGCCCACCATGATCGCCATCGGCGTGGCCAGACCCAAGGCACAAGGGCAGGCGATCATCAGCACGGCCACCGCATTGACCAACGCGTGGGCCAACGCCGGTTGCTCGGGCGAGAAGCGCCACCAGGCCAGAAAGGTGACCGCGGCCACCAGAACAACGGCGGGCACAAAAAAGCCGGCAACCACGTCGGCCAATCGCTGAATCGGCGCTCGGCTGCGCTGGGCATGGGCCACCAGCCGCACGATCTGGGCGAGCACTGTTTCATCGCCCACGCGGCTGGCGCGGATCACCAATGTGCCCGAACCATTTACCGTGCCGCCGATCACCTCGTCGCCCGGACGCTTTTCCACGGGCATCGGTTCGCCGGTGATCATCGACTCATTGACGCGCGTCTGCCCTTCGGCCACCTCGGCGTCGACCGGCACTTTGTCACCGGGCCGGAGGCGCAGCAAGTCTCCGGGCCGGACTTCTTCTAAAGCGACTTCGCGTTCCTCGCCATCGGCAATGCGCCGCGCGGTGGGCGGCGCGAGCGACATCAATTCGCGAATCGCTTGCCCGGTGCGTCGGCGGGCCCGCAGTTCCAGCAGTTGGCCCAGCAGCACCAGGGCGGTAATCACGACCGCCGCTTCAAAATAAACCGGCACCTCGCCATGGTCGTGAAAGGCGGCGGGAATCATTTCCGGCCAGACAGTGGCCGCCACGCTAAAGACGTACGTCGCGCCGGTTCCCAGCGCAATAAGCGTGAACATATTCAGGTTCCAGGTAACAACCGACCGGCCGCCACGATCGAAGAAGGGCCAACCGGCCCACAAGACAACCGGCGTGCTGAGCAGCAGCTCCAGCCAGCGAAGGGCGGACGGCGACAGCCAGCGATCGAGCGGCACGCCGGCCATCGGCAACATGGCCAATAAGACCACTGGCAAGCCGAAAGCCGTTGCGAACCAAAATCGCCGCGACATATCGCTCAGCTCGCCATTGTCTTCCTCTTCAGCCATCTGCTTTGGCTCCAGCGCCATGCCGCACTTGGGGCAGGAACCGGGCAGCGACTGTTCGATCTCCCGATGCATCGGGCAGGTATAGACCAGCGTGCGCGCCAACGGTGCGGCCAGTTCGAGAGCCATACCGCACTTCGGGCAACTCGACGGCCGATCGCTCTCGATGCTGGGACACATCGGACAAAAGTAGCGCTCACGGTGTTGATGACCTCCGCTACGCTCCGGATCCGGAATCGGGTGGCCCGGGCCGGGGTGAGGCCGGCGATGATCTCCCTCTCCCTCCGGGAGAGGGCGGTTGGCCTCAAATGCTGGAAAGCCAATTCCATGAAGCTCGACAACCCTTGGTTCACCAGCCAAGAATTTCTGGCGGCAGTGCTCGCAGCAGAAGTAGTAAGTCTGGCCGTCGCGCTCGGCATGAAGCGCCGTCGCTTCGTCGACCTGCATGTGGCAAATTGGATCAATGGCCAATCTATTGTGCCGCCTGCTTCAAGCCTCGAAGTATGGCGGCAATCACGCCCGCACTGTCGACGGAAGTGGCCACATCGATATTCGGCCGCCATTGCGGGGCGGGCCGGTGGTCGAAGACAGTGGCGCCCAAAGTGATCTCGCCTTGAACTTCCACGTCGCCAGCCATCCGTTCGGTCTCAAACAAGGCGGGCTCCAGCAAAGCCATCAATGCCACCGGATCGTGCAGATAAGCGCCTTCCAACCCAAAAAGCTGCCGGTGTGCCCGAAACGAATAAGGCAGAATCCGCCGCAGCAGTCTGCCGACCGACGTTGATTCATCGGGAAGCTGATCGAGCAAGTCGAAGGTCATCACCACTTGGCTGGTAATATCGAGCGGGATCAACGTCTTGGTGGTCTTTGAACGAAAGACTTCGCGCGCGGCAACCGGATCGCAATAGATGTTGAACTCCGCGGCGGGCGTGATATTGCCCGGCCCGCGATACGTACCGCCCATGATGACGAGCTGCCCTACCTGCTCGGCCAGTGATGGGTCGCGGCGAAAGACCGTGGCGATGTTTGTCAGCGGGCCAAGCGCGACAATGGTCACTGAATCCGGAGCCTGGCGAATCTCGTCGGTAATGACTTTATCGGATGGGTGCAGATGGTGCAGCTCCGCCACCGGAAAGTCGCTATTGCCTAAGCCATCCGCACCGTAAACATGCCGGGCATCCACCAATGGGTCGCGCTCAGGCCGCACGGCCGCCCCGATGCGGGGCAATCGCGGCGGATCGATCTGTTCGACGATGGCTTGCACATTGCGCGTGGCTTGTTCGGCCGACACGTTGCCGGCCACCGCCGTGATGGCCACCACTTCCAAGCGAGGGTCGAACAGAGCCAGCGCGACCGCCACGGCATCGTCGATACCGGGATCGACGTCGAGAATCACTTTTCGGGCCATAATGGTCGCTCCAACCTCCGATCGGCAACGGACTTCCGCGAATGCGCGATTTTAGGCCGCCGGCCGCAAGGGAACAAGAGGCTCGGGGGGAGTGGGGAGGCGAGGAGTTTAACTCTAATGTTGCGAAATCAAGCACTGATGCCGCACGCTTGCCGGGCGGAGACTCACGTTGGCTGTCTACACCGCGCGTCGTTCAGCGACCCTTCCCCGATTTTGCCCCGCTTGGCTGCCTTCGGCAGCCAAGCGGGGCAAAATCGCAAATGCAGGGGGCGGTAGTTTATGGAGACGGCCAACGTGAAATTCCCGCGGGCAAGCCGCGGGCATCTTTCGGGCGCGGCAATCACGCAGTGGCTCTTCACTTTCGTCCACCTGGCACCGATTTCTCCGTTAGCTATCGTGAGCTATACTGTATGGGGCAATGTTTCCCTTCCCGCCACTTCCTTGTTTGAACGAGGAGCCGTGCCATGATTGGCGCTCGAGTGTTGATCTGTTCTTCGTGCCTGGTCGCGCTGGCAACGCTTGGCCTGCCGGGCGGTGCGATCTTTGCCCAGGGGCTGAATCCCAATCCGCTTATGCCGTCGGGCGTCGGTAGCGCCAGCGACGTCGACTTTGGACGCGGCAATCAGGAAGCCGGCGGACCGCTCGGCCGCGGCATCGGCCGCAGGGCGCCTGGTGAGGAAAACCCCGCCGATACGCTCTTGAAGGAGATGAACGGCAGCAACAATGGCCGCCGCACCGGCCGCAACGCCTTCAGCAATAGCGCCCGGCGAACCACCGGTTATCGCCCACTCAACGGCAAGGTTGAAGGTACAGCCATCCGTTTTAATCAACGCGGAACCTATGAGGAAGCCATTTACGGTTCGCGCCGCGGGTCGTATTCCAGTTCGACGCGACGGCGACGCAGCGGCTAAGAACCGTTATAACCGAGCCATCGGTTATGACTCTGTCTTTAGAACAACGACTGCGCGACGCAGCTTCCTTCGCCCGGCTGACTGAACCCGAGTGGTCGGGCTATGTCGCTGCGCTGAAATCCGCGGAGCCCGAAGCACCGGAATTATCTGCACTGCTAAAGGTTCTCGTCACGCTGCCGAGTGAAGCGGCTACAGCGGCTTCGCCCGTGAAGGAACGTTTGAGCGGCGACGTCTTATGGTCGCCGCTGCTGGAAAAGCTATGGCGCCCGGCTGTTGCCGGCGAGCCTGCGCGGCGGCTATCGCCCGACGCGGTGGCGGATGCCATGCGACTTTATCGTGCGCTGGGATCCGGTAGCCGTGCGCGGCATCAGCTTTTGCGGCTGCTGGCCGCCAGCGAGGAACACGCCGCGCTGGTTGCATTTGCCGACTTGGCGGCCAGCGATCCGCCGCGCGAGGCGCAGGACATACTGTTGGCCTTCGTGCCGCTATTTCAGAGCAAAACCTACCCGCCGCACGCTCTTTTCCCGCGTTTGCTCGACGCGATGCATGACGCGACGCTGGTCACCGTCGTGCTCGATCTGGCCAACTATCTGACGCGGTCGCAGCGCGCTGGACAACATCCGGCCGCCGACCGCGTCGAGCGGCTCGGCAGTTTGCTGGGCGGAGTTGTAGGACGACTCGCCAGGTTGCAGGAGAGTCCGGGGCAGTTTACCACATCGGCAGATGAATTGAATAAAATGGTGAGCGACAGCGCCGGGCTGGTCGTGGCACTGATCAACGCCCTGGCCCTCATCGGCGACGCGAGCGTTACCGGCAAACTGCATCAGGCTCTGGAGCTTGCCCACCGCCGAATTCGCATCGAGGCCGGTTGGGCATTGGCGAAGTTAGGCGACGAGGCTGGCACCCAGGTGCTGCTTGAGATGGCGGCCGACCCGCTGGTGCGCGCGCGTGTCGTCGCGGCACTCGATGAACTAGGGCAGCTTGATAAGCTGGCTTAGAGCCTATCAGAGAACCGGCAGCCACGCGGAACGCCTACACCACAATGCCGGTTCTCGGATAAGCTCTTAGGTCAGACTTACCAGCCCCGACGTTCGGCCGGCTGGAAAGCCTGACCTGCGTGTTGGATACTATGTTCGTGAGCCCTTCCGATAACAACCAGCTATCGCCAGCTAAAACACCGGCCCGAGGCACGCCGATGGCGACTGTGGCGTTGCTTGCGCTGCCGGCCGTGTTGATGGCCGTGCTTGTCTGGCAGCTCCAGCGGCGGCATGTCGCGAGCAGGGCCGAAAAGCCGCTGGCGACATCACCACCGGCCGATCAGCAGCAGCCGGCGCGATTATCGACACCCTTCATCGACCTCGCGGAGGCAGACGATCCGCTGCCGGAACCGCCGAAGGATCTGACGGCGAACATGGTGCTCATTCCGGCCGGCGAGTTCCTTTACGGCGAAGAAAACGTGCCGCTCGATCTGCCGGCGTTCTACATCGACCGCTACGAGGTTTCTCAGGCCGAATACGCCGCGTTTCTGCGTTATATCCGCACAACCGGCGACCACAGCCACTGCGATCCGGGCGAGGCGCCGCATAAGGACCATACGCCGCTTAATTGGGGACGGCCTGATTTGACCGACCCGCGCTACCCGGTGGTTGGCCTCGATTACTGGGACGTGCTGGCCTATGTGGGGTGGGTCGGCAAGCGTTTGCCGACCGAACAGGAATGGGAGAAGGCGGCGCGCGGCACCGATGGCCGTGAATATCCCTGGGGAGATACCTGGGACGACCGGCGCTGCAACTGGGGGCCGTCGCCCGGCCATCCGCGAACGCTGCTGCCGGTTGATTCGATGCCGGAGGGGAAAAGCCCGTTTGGCTGTTTTCACATGTTGGGCAATGCGGCCGAATGGACGGCCAGCTTTATT
>JAICLL010000316.1 GCA_025927475.1 Pirellulales bacterium | reverse complement strand
GGCGTTCCGCGAGGGGCGGCGCGACGTCGATCCGCAGCGCACGGAATGCCACAGAGGGCGTTCCCTACAGACGTCCATTGCACACCCGTTCCTGCGCCCCAACACGCCAGGCCCACGCTCTCTTGTGTTGACATGGCTCGCGGCATCTTGCTATGGTCCGCCGCCCCGATGATGCGCCGATGCAGGCCGAGAGAGAACACGCCGGGGCATCGCCCAGGCTCTGCCCTAGCCACCGGGACGTCGATCATCCCAGCCGTGTTTGATTGGTGTTTCATCGGTGGCCACAACCCGTGACTCGATTTAGCTCTACGCATGATGCCCAAAAGCTCCGTAAATGTTCTAAGCCCGCCGACCGAGACGATCGCCCAGCCGAAGCGCCGCCGTCGCTGGCTGGTGTGGCTGGCCGCGGCCGCGGTCATGAGCGTGCTGGGCTATGAGGGCCTTTGGCTCTATCACGCCAAGCGGTTTCAGGTCGTGCGCGAAGGCGTCTTTTATCGGCTTGGGCAGCCCACCGAGTTGGGCTTGCGCCATCTGGTCAAGCATTACGGCATCAAGACCGTGCTCAGCGTGCAGCTCTACGACTTCCGGCTGTATCGCGGCATTTACGATCCGGGCGGACCGAGCGGCATGCGCGAGTCGCAGTGCGTGCGCGAACTGGGGGCCACGCCGGTTCAGTGGCCGATGGGCGTCGAGAAGAGCTGGCCCTGGCTCACGCCCTGGCAGTTCGAACAATTCTTTCCGCTTATCGATGACCCCGACCATTTGCCCGTCGCGGTGCATTGCCAGGGCGGCCGCCACCGCACGGGCACGCTTTCGGCCCTCTTCCGTTTGGAATACGACCGGTGGCCGGTCGAGCGCGCGCTGAACGAGATGTATTCGTTCAAGTTTGGGCCGCCCATCCGGCTGCAAGAACACAACCTGCGCACCTATCTGCCCCGGCCACACCCGACGGCCGCAACGTGGAGCGAGCTGCGCGAACATTGGCAGCCGATTCTGCGCGTCGAGCTTCCCGACTATGAAGCCTTAGTGCGGCAGCTTCGCCTCTATCGGCGGCAAGGGAGCAGCGCGGTCGCCGACTACCTCGATCAGCAACGCCCGTTTGCCTTGCCGCTCGCCCAGCGGCTGATCGACGCGCCGAGCGACCCGCTGGCGCCGCGTGCCGCCGAGCTGGCCAGCCAATGCTTGGAACGTCTGGACGCCGATCGGGCGAGTTGGTCAGCAGCGGCGGCCTTGATCGCCGATTTTGGCTCGCCCGAGCAGCAGGCCGGGCTGCTGGCGCTTCTGAGCGACGCGGCCTTTGAAGAGACTTCGCGCGAGCGGTTCGACGCCGTGGTGGCCGGCGTGACCAATCGTTACACGCCTAACCGCGTGCCCTATTTGCGGCCCTTGCTAGAAAAAGAGGCGTGTCATCTGGCCGAAGGCGCTGAGCAGTGCCGCTATTGCGACACGGCGGTGGCGCGATTGTCTTCGATCATCGACCGGAACCTGCCCGACCTGGTGCCGGCGCTGGGCATCGACGCCTGGAACAACGGCCGCCAGGCGGCCCGCGACTGGTTCCACTCGCATCCCGAGGAAAGCCGTCTCAGCCAGTTGCGACCGCCCTCGGGTCAGACGGTGGTGCAGCTTGGCGACCCACCGCAGCGAGAAGATCTTAGCCGAGTCCGCCGCTAGTCGCTTCGACACTCCGTGCGAAGATTCGCATTATCCTTTCGCGTCGCGGGCGATTCCGGCGTAGGGTGGGGCGCGGGCAGCCGGTCCCGCCCGTTGGCGGCGCCTAGGTGACGCCGCCCAGCGCCCCCCGAAGCGGGGGCACGCAGGGCG
>JAICLL010000164.1 GCA_025927475.1 Pirellulales bacterium | reverse complement strand
GCCGTATGATCATTGCCGCGCAGAGTTGCCGCCAGAAGGTGGGACTCGCTGCGCTCGGCCCACCCTACGGTCTGTTGGCGCCGCCTTACCGCCGGTGGCTGGGGCAGAGGCTTGCCGATGCCCCGGCTCGCATCAACCGGGGCATCGCTTAGACTCTGCCCCAGCCACCGGTGCGTTTGCGCGCCCCGGCATCGCGTTTTGGTTCTGGTCTTCACGCCGCCTGCTCCACTTCGGTTGTTTGAAGCTGCCGCCGTACGGCGCGGTAGACTTCTTCGATCGATAAATCGCGCATGCAGCGATGATGGCCCAACGGACACGTGCGTTGCTGGCAGGGAACGCACGGCAGATCACGCTGGAGATGTACCGCCCGCGGGTGATAGTTCTCGCTGAGACCGATGTGCGTCGGCCCGAACAGCGTGACGACGGGCACACCGAAGGCCGCCGCAAAATGCCGCGGGCCGCTGTCGGTGGTCACCATCAACTCGGCCCGGCGGACGCAGGCTTTGCTCAGGCCGATGCTCAAGGTTTCCTCGGCCAAGCTTTGCACCCGCGGATGGCCGGCGGCGTCGACAATCTGCCGGGCAAGCTCGCGCTCGTGGGGACCGCAGATCACCAGCACATGCCGGCCATCGACCCGCGCCATTTGCTGAGCCAGCGCGGCAAAATAGGGCGTCGGCCACAACTTGGCCGAACCAAACGCGCCGCCGGTGTTGAGCACAATCACCCCGGGCTGCGCGGAACCCGCCGCGTGCGGCGGACCGGCGCCCGGCAATTGAAGTTTCTGCCAGACCGCGTCGGCGGCCTGTTCATCGGTGGGCAGCGTGGCCAGCTCCACCTGCTTCGAGGCGGCCGGGCAGCCCGCGGCGTAGGCCAGCTCCAGGAAATAATCGAGCGCCGAGACCGGCGCCGACCGGCCCGCCACCTTCAACGGCTGCAATTGGCGAGTGAGCAACCAACCGCGTCCGCCCCGCGCATAGCCAATGCGTTGACCAGCCCCCGCAGCACGGGCCACCAGCGCTGTGCGCCAGGAGTTCGGCAGCAGCAGGGCCATATCGAATCGCTCGCGCCGCAGGCGGCGCACCAGCCGCCAGCCGCGGCGATTGGAATCAGCCGCATGCGGATCGCAAAGGATGTTTTCATCGAGCCAGCTTCTGCCGGCCAGCACTTCGGCCACATAAGGCCGCATAATGCCCGTCAGCCGCGCATCGGCAAAATGTTGCCGCAATGCGCGCAACATCGGCGTGGCCATCACCACGTCACCCACCCAGTTTGGTAAAAACACGCCGATGTTCATCTGGCCCCCAAAATAATTTCAACGGGTGGCTGGGGCAGAGCCTTGGCGATGCCCCGGCATTCTTGCGTTTGGTTAAGGATTTCGAAATGCGGACATTCATCGGTACCCGCGCCGAAGGTTTGTTGCTGCTGGCGTTCGATCCACCGGGGCATCGCCAAGGCTCTGCCCCAGCCACCAGACTCGTTGAAACGCTGCATCCTTAGGCGGCATCTGAGCGGACAGGCGATGGGCCTTTTGCAAAGTGAGGCCCTTGCAAGACCGAGCCGCCGACTGATTTCAAAATGTTCGTCGTCGAGACGCCTTCGACCAGCCCGGCCACGCATATCTGACCGCCGTAGGCAGCGACCACTTCATGGCCGACCACTTGTTCGGGCGTGTAAGTGCCGCCTTTCACCAGCACCTCGGGACGCAGACGATGAAGTATGGCGTGGGGGGTCTCGTCGTCAAAAACCAATACGTAATCGACTGCGGCCAGCGCCGCCAACATGCCCGCTCGGTCGCCCTGGCCGATGACGGGCCTGGTCGGGCCTTTGAGCCGCCGCACGCTGTCGTCGCTATTGACGCCCACCACCAATACGTCGCCCAGCGAACGCGCTTCGGCCAGATAAGTGGCATGGCCGATGTGCAGCAAATCAAAGCAGCCATTGGTGAACACGATTTTTTGACCCGCGGCGCGATGGGCCTCGGCCCGCCGCGCCAATTCGTCGAGACTGACCACTTTGTCGCGGGCAGGCGCCGTTTGGCGATGCGGCAAAAGGTCGGGCCGGCCACGCTGGGCGATCGATTGCTCCTCGACCAGTCGTTGACGGATCTCGGCGCGGGGGATCACGGCCACGCCGACCTTCTCCACTTCCAGCCCGGCGGCAATGTTCGCCAGCCGCAGGGCATCGACCGCCGACAGACCCGCCGCCAACGCCACGCCGATCATCGCCAGCGCCATGTCGCCGGCGCCCGTTACGTCGTAGACCGCGCGCGGGCGGGTCGGCACAATCCCGCCGCTGCCGTCGGCGTCGATCAGCGCCATGCCGTCGCGGTCGAGCGTCACTATGCCCAGAGCAAGCTGCAACTGCTGGCGCAAGCGCCGAGCGGCTTCCAGGGCATCGTCGCTGCTGTCGATCTTCAGGCCCGTGGCCATTTCGGCTTCCAGCCGATTGGGCGTCATGGTCGTGGCGCCGCGGTAGCGCGAATAGTCGTGCCCGCGGATCGGATCAACAATCACGGGCACGCCCGCCGCGCGGCAGGCGTCGATCACGGCCCGCAGCAGCGAGGGCGTGCAGACGCCCTTATCGTAGTCGGAGATGAGCACGACATCGGCGTCGCGCAGCCGGTGACGCAATGTTGCGACGAGCTGCTCCTCGACAGACGCGGCGATCGGCTCGCGGACTTCGCTATCGACGCGCAGCATTTGATGCGGATGCCTGCCTTGCGCCCGGCCGATGAATCGCTCTTTGACGGTGGTGGGCCGCGCGCGGTCGGTCAGCAGACAATCGACTTCGACGCCCGCCTCGGCGAGCAACTGCCGCACGAGCGCTCCTTCGGCATCGGCGCCGACGACGCCCGCGCAGGCCACCCGCGTCTCCAGGCCGCGGAGCATGTTCGAGACATTGGCCGCCCCGCCCAGCCGCGATTCGCGCTGGTCTGCCCGCAGCAAAATGACCGGCGCCTCTTGGCTGACGCGTTCGGCGTTGCCAAAGGTATAGCGATCGAGAATCAGGTCGCCGACCACCAGTACGCGCGGGCGGGCCAAGCGGTCGAACTTCGAGAGCAAATCGGCAAAACTCATGGGCGTGATCCTTCACGGGCCATTCTGGGGCGGGCAGCTTTTTACTCTGCATAGCCGGGCAAGGCAAGGCAAATTGCGGAGGATGGCCTTCCTAGGCCGTCCCAGAACCTCTGAGCGGGGCCAATGGCGAGCTGAGAGGGTCGCCCCTACGGCTCGAAACCAGGCGAATCATTCTTTGACCCGCTGGAATACGTACATCCAGCCATAAAAAGCTTCCGGCGAAAATCTCGTTGGCCGCGTTCGGCGGCCGTTGTATACCGGTGATAGGCACAGCGTGAGCGTATCGTCCTCAAGCCGGTAGATTCCCAAATAGCGCCCCCACGGCGTATTGAGTCCCGGTGAACCATCGGTGATCTCGATGTCGATGCTGCTTGGTTTGGCGTCGGGTTTCAACGCGAAACGGCCGATTTCGGCGCCGAGCGACAAATCGTTGCCAGCGATCAGCAGCGTATGTTCGCCGTTTGTTTCCTGCTTGCCGCCGGGCAGGATCCGCTTTCCTCGCCAGTTTCCGCGCAGCTTCTCCGTTTCGCCGCGCGGATCGCCTGTGCCGCTGTAAGTGATTCTCGCGTCTGGTAGAGATTCCTTCAACTCGGCGATACCTTGGTCTGTAACGCGGCACAGCGTAAGATCAATCTCGCGCAGCCAAGACATCTCTGCGAGGCGCTTGAGCCCAGCGTCGGTGACCTTGCTGACTTTCAAACTGAGCTTCTGGACTTGCGGAAGCTCCTTCAAATGAACAAGCCCCGTGTCGGTGACGCGAGAGAAGTTGAGCGATAGAGCATGCCAGTCAGATAACATTCGCAAATGGACAACGGCTTGCTTGAGCGCGGCGTCCGAAAAGTCAGGAATGACGATTACCGTTTCGTAGTGGGCGCCAGCCCCCGGCGGGGCGCGCCAGACGGTGGCACCCAGCGTTTTGAGCGTCTCAATCGCTTTGGCGGCATCGTCGGATTCGTCCCCGCGCGCGCTTCGCTCGTGTGGGTCTTCGATCGATCGCTCATATTCGTCCTCGTCGTCTCCGTGCGAAGTCGAGCCGTCCACGCCACGACAGTAACCGGCGCAGAGAGCAAGTCCTCCGATCGACCATAACACAACGACGGCGCGCATGGCGGGTATCCTGCGATCGACTAGCTACGGCTCAATCTCTTCGCGCCCCGCTCAATTTTAAGGACCAGGTCGGCGCCACGCCAGCATCTGCGACCGGCGCCCCGCGGCTTATGCGGCGATTTAGCGCAGCTTATTCGTTTGCTTTACAAAGTCTGCGTCGAGGGCCTGTAGGTCGCCAAAGGCCTGGCGGAATTCGCGGAGGCGCCCTTCCGCGTCGTCCCAAATCAACGGCGTCTTTTCCGACAGCCGCTTCACATACGCCAGATACTGCTTCGGCCGCTGGCGCAACAGAAAATAGTTCAACGCCCAGGCTTCGGCATAAGCATTCACCGCTTGTTCGGAATCGCGCATGCGGTCGTCGCTCGCAAGCAGCGTGGTCAGCGAATCGGCGGGCCGCGATTTGCGCTGGTATTCGCGAAACGTGGCCAGCCGCCCGTGGTTCACCGCCCCGATCGTCCGCCAGCCCTTGGTGCTATTCAGGTCGGGCGTTTCAAAATAGATGGCAAGGCCCTCGCTGAACCACAGCGGCATGTCGGCATAGCGCGTTTGCAGGCCGCAGTTGAAGGCGATTTGGTGTGTCGCCTCGTGGACGACCGTGGCCACCATGTGCTCGGCCTCGGGACGAGAGAGCATCTGCTCGATCTGCGCGGGGTTTGCTCGCCGATCGCCGGGCCGCCGCAAGGTCTCGACGCCCGTCAGATCGTACATCATCATCCGGTTGCTGCGCAGACTGTAGCAGCCGACGATCGAGCCGGCCCCGCCGGTCAGTTCGCGCCGCACGTAATCGGCGTACGACTTCTGGTCGCCGAAGACCAAGGCCACCAGTGGAAACTCTGAATCGTGCAAGCGGAACCCGCGCCGTGACCAGAAGTTGTTAAACGCTTTATAGAGCCGCTCGAACAGCGATCCGCACCACTGCGCATACCCACGCGAGGTGTTGTAGCAGATCACATAATGCTGCGTATGATGGATCTCAAAGCCGTCGGGCAACTCGGCCAGCAACTGCCGCCCCTGCTCTTCGGCAGAGAGCGCCTGCATCGGCTCGTCGTCGTGCTCGTGGCTGATGATGTCTTCGGGCGAGGGATTCCACAGCTTGCCGTCGGGACCGACGATCAGCATGCCGCCGTCTTCGGCCGTGACCAGCAAGCGACCAGTCACGGTGTGCCGCTCGCCGTCCTGCTTGAGCACCACACGCTCGACGCCGGAGGCCGTGGCGGCCAGACATAGGAGCAGTGGAATAAATCGAAGACGAAAGGGCATTCGAGGGTTCAGGGTTCAGTGTTCAGGGTTCAGCGGCCGTGGCCAAGCGTCCTCACTTGCGCACGGCTGTACCTAACACACAACTTTACCATACCTGGCGTTCCGCATGGAGCGATACGCTGCTGAATCGCAGTTTCTGGAACGCCGCGGAGGGCATTCCCTAGAGACGTCGGACGTGGGAACTTGCCAGCCACCAGGCCGCCGCGGCCAGCCCTTGCACCGTTAAATAAAACGCCAGACACACGCCGGCCACCTGGTCATCGACGCCAAAATGCAGCAGTCGAAAGATGCGAATCGAGAGGGTTTCGACGCCCGGCGGCGTCACCAGGATGCCGGCGTCCAGCTCGCCCAGCGACCAGGCGAACGCCACCAACCAGGCAGTGGCCAGCGCGCCTCGTCGTTGCGGCAGCACAATCCGCCACCAACGCGTCCACAGCCCGGCCCCATCGACCGCCGCACTTTCGAGGCTCTCTTGTGGAAACGCTTGTAGCGAGGGCCAGAGCACGAGCAAAGTCAAGGGCAGCGCGTGCGCCACGGCGGCCAATAGCGGCGGCACAATCGAGCGGTCGTAAAGCAGCACCAACCAGGGAACTTCGGGGCGGTTCATCAAGGCGATGATCGTCAGGCCGATCACGGGTCCCGGCACGGCCAGCAGCCACCCCACTGACACAATGGCAAGCCACGCCCGGCGGATGCCCCCGCGGCCCAGCCACGCCAGCGGAAAGGCGATGACCACCGCCAGGCTGGCGGCGGCGCCATCGATCAAGAGCGACCAACCCAGCTCGCGGCGATAACGAACGGGGCTGGTGGCGATCAGCGTCAGGCATTTTTCCAGCGACCACGTTCGCTGACGGCCCGCATCGGTTTCGCTCACCAGCACGCCGGCCTTCCACGCCAGGCTGGCCAGCGGAAGCAGCAGCAACAGCGCGATCAAGATGGTGGCGGCGATCAACGCCAGCCAGCGACCGCGATTCCAGGTGAACACCAGCGGCGTTGCCTGGCTGGCGGCGCGGCCCAGCGGCGAGATGGCGACCAGAAATAGCAGTGCCGCGAAAATCGCCCAGCCGCTCACCACGATTCCCTGCAAAACGCCGGGCGGAACGCCCAGCGCCCCCGCGGCCTGAGCCAAGAGCGAGCCGCTGGCGCCCTCGTCGAGCGGAACGTCGCCCAGGGCATATTCGGTAAACAGTTCATCGGCGTACGTGCGAACCTGAAAGAAGCTCGTGACGGTCATCTCGCCGGCCGTGGTCAGCGCCACCCACAGGGCGGCGACGGCGATTGCTCCCGCAGCCCGACGCAGCGTGACGCGCCGGACCACCGTGGGCGCGGCGGCATCGAGTAAGGCGTTTTCTTCCAGCTCGCATTCGACCAACCGCAGCCCGGCCGAGACGAACAACACCACCCAAGGCAAGGCGGCGATGAAGTGTACCCCAATGGCGCCGCGCCAGCCGGTCAGCCAGGCGGGGCCGCTGCGCAGCAGTGTCGCCCAGCCTTCGAGGCCGAAGGCCGCCTGCCAGGCGCCGGCCTGCACATAGAGCGGCAAAAACAAGAACCCCGCCAGTAAGCCGCCCCAAAGCCGCCTGCCCGGCAGATCGGTGCGGACCAGCACGAAGGCCAGTACACTACCCAGCGGCACGCTCAGCGCGACCGTGGCCGCGGAGAGCAGCAACGTATTGGCGGCCAGCCCGGCGGTTCGCCGGTCGGCGATGGCAAACGGCACGATTGCCGCCGCCAGGCCCAGCAGCGCCAGCCGCGTTAGCCAGCGGCGACGGGCCGTGCGCGGACGAGATCGGAGCGGCGGGGTAAAAGCGGACACGAAGGACATTTGAGCGATTTCGTTCGCTGGAAGCGAGTCCCACCAGGGCGTTTGCCAAACGTGTTCGTCAAAACCGATTAGGGAACGGCACGGAGTCCGTTCTAACAGACGCCGGGCGACCCTCGCCGACAGCACGTCTGATTTGCCGCCGCAATTAAAAATCGTGGGCCAGCCGCATGCCGAAGCCATAAACGTTGCCATCGGCGGTGTTGTTCTGGCCGTCGCGGTGCGTCAGCGTTACGTTCCACTGCAACTTCATGTTGGGATTCAGAAACCAGTTCAATCCCAGAGTGATGTTGGTGAGGCGGCCGCCATTGAACGCCTTGTTGTTCAGATCGAGGACGTTGTAACGCACGCCCACCTGCCAAGCCCCGGTCATGAAGATCGGCCGTCCGCCGGGCCGCCGCACAAACACCGCGTTCTCGAACGGAATCACGCGGCCAAACAGCCCCTTCTGGTAGTCATACAGCCGATGCTCGCCGGTCAGGAAGTACAGCGCCTCGACATAATACCCATCGTAAAACGTGGTGCCGACCGGCACGTTGGCGGCGGTGAGCGATTGCGTCGCCCAGGTCGCCGCATATTCGGCCTGAAACAGCCACGGCCCCATCACGATGGCCGTTTCCGGCACCAGAATGCCTTCGGCGTGCGACCGATACACGCCGGTGTCGGCGAAGATGGGGTCGAGCGCGTTGGGACCGTTGCGCAGTGCCCCGCGCGCACGGTAACGAATCAGGCCGTCCTGGTTCTCTCGCCACGAGCCGCCCACACCCACATGCCACAAGTAACGCCCGTTCGAGGCCCGATCATAATAAGGCACAAACGTAAATCGCCCGTCGGCGGCATAGCCGCCATTGCCTACGCCATAGGCAAAGGGCGTGAAAAACGTGTTCTTGAACAGGCCGAGGGCGTAGGTCCAGCGGCGGCTCTCGGCGAAGTTCCAGGTGAGAATGCCCGGCGCGAAGCCATTGTTCGACGGGGCGATAAAGGCGTCCTGATTATACGAGCGTTCCATGAAATCGAGGAAGCGGCTGCTTTCGAGGTGCTCCAGGCCAAACGGCTCTTTGATATTTCCGACCGTCAAATTCCCCAACAGCGGCACCTGGCGGAAGTTCCACCACAGGTCGGTGGGCGTGGGAATGTTGGCGATGTTGCCCACATTGGCCGGTGTGGCGGGGTTCAAGTTCACGCTGCCGACAAAATTGTATTCCACGCACCAATCGATGACTTCGTAGAGCGTGCCTTCGGCCCGCAGCCGGGCACGGCGGAAATCGACGGCGTCCTGCGACCCGGCGCCGCCGGCCCCGTTGAGCGAATTACCCGGCGCTTGCAGCCAGACGCCATCGAGCTGCGTTCGCCCGCCGATGTGAAACCAGAAATCCTTGTTGGGCGATTCAAAGGTCATGCCGTTGTTCCAGGCGCCGTTCATGCCCAGATTGCTGCCGACCACATAGCCGTTGTCTTTCGCGGCCTGTTGCGCGGCGGCCGCCTGCGCGGCCCGTTGCTCGGCGGCTTGCTTGGCCTGCCGTTCGGCTTGAATCTCTTGCTGCAAAACTTCGAGCTGAAATCGCTGCTCGTCGAACTGTTGCTCGAGCTCGCGCAGGCGCGCTTCGAGCCCTGCCGCCGGAGCGCCGTTCTGAAACGGCTCCGCCTGACTGGCCAATCGCGCCGCCAGCCCAGGCGGTGGCGCTCGGCGCGCCTCGGGCGTTACAGGCAGCGGAACGGCCGGCCCGGCGCCCGCTTGCCGTCGAGGCGGTGTTGGTGGGCGCTGCGGAGGCACGGGTGGTCGCGCAACGGAGGCGCCAGCAGCCGCGCCCGTCGGACGTGTCGGTGGCGCGCCGATCGGCGGTTGCGCCGGCGCCGTTTGTCCGCCCAGCGCGAGCAACAGCGCAGTCAGCCATGCGGCCAGGGATGCGCGCAGCGCCACACAACGGAAATCATTCCGAAGCTGCGAGGTTGCGGCAATCGGGCGGCCGCGCTTGCGCCATTGCAAACGGTGAAGCACCGTGGACAATCTCCGCTACCGTCGATGCGCGCAGCGGCCGTCCCGACGCGCCGCACGCTTTGGCGGCTGTCCGATTTCGGCAGTTGCGCAAACTGGGCAGATAAAGCGTTCATCGGCTTTAACGGTTAGGTGCTATATTAGGATTCTAGCGATCATAGCGATTGCCCTGGGTAATTAGGGCTGCTTGGCAAGCTGCGGTGTCTAGGAGAGACACTTCATTGGTTTTGAGATACAAGATGGTCACCGTGTGCCTGTGGGGAACGGACTCCGTGCCATTCAGTGAACTGCGAGCCGGGGTTCACCCTTCCCTCGGCGGCATTCCACCGATGGGCGGGGCGACGTCGCGCCGCCCCCCGCGGAACGGCACGGATTCCGTTCCCTACAGACGCCGAACGTAGAATACTACCGGTTCGGTCGTCAAACGGATTACTCCACACCGCCTTCAAAAGAATGCTTCACCGTCTCCGCCTGATGCTCGAACTCATCCGCTTCAGCCACACGGTGTTTGCGCTGCCGTTTGCGCTGCTGGCGGCGGTGATGGCCTGGCACGGCGGCAGCGTGGAATTTCGCGGAACCGATCTGCTGGGCATTGTGCTCTGCATGGTGTTTGCCCGCAGCACGGCGATGGCCGTCAACCGGCTGGTCGATCGCCGGCTTGATGCGGTGAACCCCCGCACCGCCAGCCGGCACTTGCCCGCGGGTCTGGTGAGCGTGGCGGGCGTGTCGCTGTTCGCGCTTGCCTGCGCGGCGGGTTTTGTGGCCAGCACCTTGTTGTTTCTGCCCAATCGCTGGCCGGTTTACCTTTCGCTGCCGGTGCTGGCGTTTGTGTGCGGCTATAGTCTGACGAAGCGATTTACGATGCTGGCCCATTTTTGGCTGGGGGCCTCGCTGATGTTGGCCCCGGTCGCGGCCTGGATTGCCTTGCGTGGCGAACTGGCCTGGCCGCCCGTCGTGCTAGGCGGCGCGGTGCTGCTCTGGGTGGCCGGCTTCGACATCATCTATGCCTGCCAGGACGCCGAGACCGACCGCCGCTTGGGACTACACAGCATCCCGGCGCGGCTGGGCGTGGCCGGCGCGCTGCGGCTGGCGGCGCTCTGTCACCTGGGCATGATCGGGCTGTTGTTCGCGCTGCCCGCCGTCTATCCGCCCTTGGGCTGGCTCTACACCACGGGCATCGTGGTCGTGGCCGCCCTGCTGAGCTACGAGCATTGGCTCGTCCGCCCCGACGATCTGACCCGCGTCAACGTGGCTTTCTTTAACATCAACGCCGTGGTGAGCATCGGACTGTTTGTGGTGGGCGCGGCGGATTTGTGGCTGAGAGGGGCATGATGCTAGAATGACCGGAGACGTAGTTGCACCAAGGAACGCGCCATGGCATCCGCACAATTTATTATCGAACTAGTGAACGATCCGGCTGAGTCTGCGCAACTCGCTTCGATTTACGAGCAATTGCGGCTGAACGCCGACTGGCTCGAGACCCACTGGCCTGATCTCGTGCCGCGAGCGTTGGGCAAGTTGATCGCGGTAGCGGGTCAAGAGGCGTTTGTCGCCGATTCGGCTAAGGAAGCCTGGGAGTGGGCCGAGACTCAGCATGCCAATGACCTCGGGACGCTGGTCGAGTATGTTCTGCCTGCCGGAGGGCCGCGCTTTTATGCGAATCGAAGGTGAATGGCAAAGATTTCCAGACGGCGTACTCCGTCCAGTAATCTTGGCGGAAATCGCCAGTGATGACGGAAAATGGATCGGCATTCGGTTTCTGGTGGACAGCGGCTTCTGGTGGACAGCGGCGCGGATCGTACTGTCTTCAATGCAGCGCTGACTTCAAAACTCAATTTGGCAACGCAGCCCGCCGAAGACCGAATCCAGGGAGTGGCGGGCGAGTGCGAATACGTCACGATGCAATCAGCGTTGGTATTCAAACGTGATGACGGTGTCTCGGTGCGAGTCCGCGGCGAGTTCCTTGGCCTTCTTGACCCGCGCGCAACTGATCTCTGTGTACTTGGCCGGGATGTGCTTGACAACTTTGATGTGATCCATAGCCGCCGCCGTGGCGAAGTGCTGCTGTTGGCACCTCCGCATCAGTATCAGGTTATGACCGGCTAAGCCTCGCCGCGATTGGTTAATGGCTGGTCGGTTTTGCAGTTGAAGGTAAAGGACGGCAGCGGTCGGGTAGTCCAGACAAGGCCGGGGGCTACCTTGAATCAGCGGCGAGACGCACGTTAAGATACGCCATATCTCCACCCCACCGGGGCATCGCCAAGGCTCTGCCCCAGCCACTTGCGCAACAACTGAATTCGGCTTGTGAATCAACTAGCTTCCATTCGTGATAAAGTACTCGCTGGCGAGCGGCTGTCGTTCGACGACGGACTGTTTTTGTTCAGCCCGGAAGTCCCTCTCAACGACGTGGGCCAGTTGGCCAACCTCGTCCGCGAGCGAAAGAACGGCAACTTCGCCTACTACAACATCAACACCCACCTGAATCCCACGAACGTCTGCGTCTATCGCTGCACGTTCTGCGCGTTCCGCTCCGACCTGCGCGATCCCAAGGGATACCTGATGAGCGACGAGCAGATTCTTCAGCGGGGCCGCGAGGCGGTCGAGGCCGGCTGCACCGAGATGCACATTGTCGGCGGGCTGCACCACCAGATGAAGTTCGAGTGGTATCTGAAGATCATCCAGCTTCTTCACGAGGCTTATCCGCGGCTGCACCTGAAGGGCTGGACGGCGGTCGAAATCAACTGGTTCGAGCACCTCACCAAGCGCCCGGTGCGCGAACTTCTGCAAGAGCTGATCGACGCGGGCCTGGGCAGCATGCCCGGCGGCGGCGCCGAAATCTTTCATCCCGAAGTTCGCGACCGCATCTGCGAACACAAGGCCGGCGCGCAATCGTGGCTCGACATCCACCGCACCGCCCACGAACTGGGTCTGCGCACCAACTGCACCATGCTCTATGGGCATATCGAAGAGCCCTATCACCGCGTCGATCACCTGATTCGGCTGCGCGAATTGCAGGACGAAACCGGCGGATTTCAAACTTTCATTCCGCTCGCGTTCCACCCCGACAACACCGGCTTAAGTCACATTGCCAAGCCCTCGGCCTTGCTCGATCTGCGCACCATGGCCGTCAGCCGGCTGATGCTCGACAACGTGCCGCACATCAAAGCCTATTGGATCATGCTCGGCATTGGCACGGCCCAGACGGCGCTGTCCTACGGGGCCGACGACCTGGACGGCACGGTGCGGCACGAACTGATTTATCACGATGCCGGCGCCGAGACTCCGCAAGTTCTCTCGGTCGATGACATCCGCCGCTTGATCGAAGAAGCCGGTCGCGAGCCGGTCGAGCGCGACACGCTCTATCACCGCGTCGCTCGCCAGGGCGATCAATGGCAGGCCGCCGAAGCGGTGGCGGTGGGGGCATAGCGCTCCGGATCGATTCTTGCAAGGCGGCGCACCAGTCATTATACACCAGATGAACGACAAACCCCATGGATATTGGATCATGAACCGTGCGTACAGCATCGTCGGTCTTGCAACCCTGGGCTTCATTATTTTGGCTACACCAGCGGCCCAGGCCGAGGTTCGCTGGCCCCGATGGCGCGGACCGCGGGGCGACGGCCATTCGCCGGAGAGCCAACTGCCGATTCAATGGGACCATAGCCATGTGCGCTGGAGGACGGCGCTGGAGAGCGGCGGCGAATCGTCGCCCATTGTCTGGGACGAGAAGGTGTTTCTCACCACCGCCGGCAAAGATGGGCGGCACCGCAACATCGTCTGCATCGATCGACGTGATGGCAACGTGATCTGGGAGAAACAAATCGAGCACGCCGGTGAACTTGAACAACTGCACAAGATGAACAGCTTCGCCTCGCCCACCTGCGCCACCGACGGCGAAGTGGTTGTGGCGTTTTTTGGCAATGCCGGGCTGCACGCCTACACGCTCGAGGGCCGCCCGCTTTGGAGCAAAACGCTGGGTACGTTTGACAACATCTGGGGACCGGCGGCCTCGCCCGTGATTGTCGACGACCTGGTCATTCAGAACGGCGACGCCGACAGCGACGCATTCTTGGCGGCCTTTGATAAGCGCACCGGCGATGAGGTCTGGCGCGTGCCGCGGCCCAATCATCGCGGTTGGAGCACGCCCGTGCTCATCGACGCCGACGGCCGCCGCGAGCTGGTGCTCAACGGCCACGAAGGCGTGGCGGCATACGATCCGGCGTCGGGCAAGCTGCTCTGGTCGTGCCGGGGCTTTGCCGGCCGCGGAGAACCGACCGCCACGCCCGGCGACGCGATGGTTTTTCTGGTCAACGGCCTGGCCGGCGATGTGTATGCCGTGGCGCCGGGCGGGTCGGGCGACGTGACCGGTTCGCGGATGCGGTGGCACACGCCGCGGAAAGTCGGCCGCGATCTGCCCTCGCCTATCCTGCTGGGCGATTGCCTGGTCGTCTCGAGCATGGGCGGCGTGGTGGTGGGCTACGACGCGGCCGACGGTTCGCAACTCTGGACCGACCGGCTGAAGGGAAATTTTTCGGCCTCGCCCATCGCGGCAGGCGGGCGGGCCTATTTCCAGGCCGAAGACGGCTCGGTGGCTGTGGTCGAAGCCGGCTCGCGGCTCAAGCTGGTCGCCCGCAACACTCTTGATGTCGATCCTGATGAAATTTTCCGCGCCACGCCGGCGCCGTGCGACGGGCAGTTTTTGCTGCGCAGCGACCGCGCGCTGTATTGCATCGGCGACCGTCGATAGAACGGATGATTAGCGCATCAGATTCGCTAGCGCGGCCGACAGCTCGCTGAACTGAAAACCGTAGCCCGACGCCATCGCCTGCCGCGGCATTACCCGTTGTGAAGCCAGCAGCACTTCCGCAAATTGGCCAAACACCAGCTTGAGCGCCGCGCCGGGCATGGGAAACACCGCCGGGCGATGAAGCGCCCGGGCCAGCGCCTGCGTGAACTCGCGGTTGGTGACCGGCTGCGGCCCGACCGCGTTCATCGGGCCCGCGAGATCCTGAGTTCGCGCAGCGTGCAGCAATAGTCCCACCAGATCGTCGATGTGAACCCACGGCATCCATTGACGTCCGCTCGCCAGCCGGCCTCCCACACCCAGCTTGAACGGCGTGAGCATCTTGGCCAGCGCTCCGCCATCGCGGCCCAGCACAATGCCGATGCGGGGATTGACGACGCGCATGCCCAGCCCCCGGGCGTCGGCGGAAGCGTCTTCCCACTGACGGCAGACTTGGGCCAGAAAATCATCGCCCGGCGTTGACGATTCATCGAGTATTTCGTCGCCGCGATCGCCGTAGATACCTACCGCCGAGGCCGACACCAACACCGGCGGGCGCTCGTCCGCTTCGCGCAAGCCCTGCACCAGGTTGGCCGTGCCCAGTTGG
>JAICLL010000156.1 GCA_025927475.1 Pirellulales bacterium | reverse complement strand
CGCAGGCGGGCGGACAGCCGGCGGTACACGTGAGGGAGGGGTGATCGGGCGCCTCTCTAGAAACCAGCGTCAGCAACCACCGGGCGAGCCGGTGGCATGGCACTGTTCCACCCTAAGGCGGAACAAAAACGCGCGCGGTCGAATAGGGCGTACTACCCGAATAATCACACATTTTGCGCAGCCGGGGCAGAGCCTAAGCGATGCCCCGGTCCTTCTGCACCGGGGCATCGGCAAGCATCTGCCCCAGCCACCGCGGGAGCTACGAATTGCCTTTCGGCGCAGCACCAATGATGCTGAAACCTGAATTCCGAACCCTTTCTACAACGCCGATCGCGGCGATATACTTCATACTTCATCGCCAGGAGAACCATCTGATGCCGCGCACCATGAATACCGTCTGCCTGTTGCTGTTCGCCGCTGCTTCTGCCGCTAGGGCGGCGCCGCCTGACGATCACGCGCCGGCCAAGCCCAACATCGTGCTGATCATGTCCGACGACATGGGCTTCTCCGACCTGGGCTGCTATGGCGGCGAAATCCATACGCCCAATCTCGACCGGCTGGCCGGCGGCGGATTGCGATTCACGCAGTTTTATAACACGGGCCGCTGCTGCCCGACGCGGGCCAGCCTGCTGACCGGGCTTTATCCGCACCAGGCCGGCATCGGCCACATGATGCAAGACCGCGGCGCCGACGGTTACCGCGGCGATCTCAACCAGCACTGCCTGACGATCGCCCAGGTGCTCAAGACCGCCGGCTACCACACCTACATGACCGGCAAATGGCACGTGACCAAGCGCAGCCGTCCCAACGCGCCCAAAGGCAACTGGCCGCGGCAGCGCGGCTTCGACCGTTTTTATGGCACGATCGCCGGCGCCGGCAATTATTTCGACCCCGCCATGCTGGTGCGCGACAACACCATGATCTCGGCGGCCGATGACGAGCTGTATCAGCCCGAGCACTACTACTACACCGACGCCATCACCGATCACGCCATTCGCTTCGTGAACGAACACCACGCCAAGCACCGCGACGATCCGCTGTTTCTTTACGTCGCCTACACCGCCGCTCATTGGCCGCTGCACGCGCCCGATGCCGAAGTTGCCAAGTATCGCGGCAAGTATGACCAGGGCTACGAGCCGCGGCGGCGAGAGCGTTTCGAGCGGCTCAAGCAGGCCGGGCTGATCAGCCCCACCTGGCGGCTCTCGCCGCAGGCCGGCGACTGGAACGCGGTCGAGAACCAACCCTGGGAAGCCCGCTGCATGGAAGTCTATGCCGCGATGATCGAACGCATGGACCAGGGCATCGGTCGGATTGTCGAAGGGCTGGAAGAGACCGGGCGTTTTGAAAACACGCTCATTTTGTTTCTGCAAGACAACGGCGGCTGCGCCGAGACCATCGGGCGCGGCCCGCTGCAAACCACGGCGGGCGAGCCGCTCGACGCCAAGTCGCTCGTGCGGGCCGCCCAGCCCAGTCTGCCGCCCTTGGCCGACGACGTTTTGCAGCTTTCGATCCATCCCGCTCAAACGCGCGACGGCTTTCCGGTTCGGCAGGGCATGGGCGTGATGCCGGGACCGCGCGATACCTATGTTTCCTACGGACGCGGTTGGGCCAATGTGTCGAATACGCCGTTCCGCGAATACAAACACTTTGTCCATGAGGGCGGCATTTCGACGCCGCTCATCGTGCATTGGGGCGGGCGGCTGACCCGCGGCGGCGAGTTGGAGCATCAGCCCGCTCACCTGATCGACATCATGGCCACCTGCGTGGCGGTGTCGGGGGCGAAGTATCCTGAACAATTCAATGGCCAGAAGATCACGCCGCTGGAGGGCGTGAGCCTGTTGCCCGCCTTCGACGGCCAGCCGTTGCGCCGCGACACCCTTTACTGGGAGCACGAAGGCAACCGGGCGATGCGCCAGGGCCAATGGAAGCTGGTGGCCAAGGGCCGCCGCGGCGCCTGGGAACTTTACGACATGGAAGCCGACCGCACCGAGCTTGACGACCTGGCTTCCCGCCAGCCGGAGCGCGTCGCGCGCATGGCCGGCGAGTGGGAAACCTGGGCGCGGCGCACACATGTGCTTCCCTGGCCCGAACGATAACGTGATTTTGGATTTTAGATTTTAGATTGCACCGCCGCGATTGGTAGTAACTTGAGCGCTCGAAATCGCCATGGGTGCCACGGCATCCGCCGCGGCGCGATTCGCATGGCGCCGACGCGCGGCGCCATTCGCCGCGACGGACGCCGTGCGGAACCGCCTCGGAAGTCGAAACCGAATGGCAGATCCGCACGGCGACCGTTGCAGCGACTGCGTTTGTTGTAATCGCCGCACCGATCGCGCTGCGACGGATGCCGTGGCACCCTGGGGTTTCTTCACCGCCATTTCCCTGGCGAACGCTTCGGGCTTCCACGGCGACCAACTCGCCGTTCAGACACCACTCGCTAATTGACCGCGCGGGCATGTGGCGATAAGCTCGCCGTATGCCTCTCCGCCTGCTGCGCTTTGGACTTAGCTCGCATTACCCGGAACCGCGGATGTTCCGCCAGCACGACCGGCTGGCCGAGAGCTACGACGCGGTGATCATCGGCGCCGGCGGGCATGGACTCGCCGCCGCCTATTACCTGGCCCGCGATTATGGCCTGACCCGAGTTGCCGTGCTCGACAAAGGCTATCTGGGCGGCGGAAACACGGGCCGCAACACCGCCATCGTGCGGGCCAATTATCTCACGCCCGAAGGCGTGCGGTTCTATCAAGAGAGCCTGCGGCTGTTCCGCGAGCTGTCGCAAGAACTCGATTACAACCTGTTCTACTCCGAGCGCGGGCACTTCACGCTCGCTCATACCGACGCCACGCTGCGCACCATGCGCTGGCGGGCCGAAGTGAACAAGCATCTGGGCGTCGATAGCCGCCTGATTGATCCCGACGAAATCCAGCGCATCTGTCCATATCTTGATCTCGAATGCGGGCACACGCCGATCGTCGGCGCGCTCTACCATCCGCCGGGTGCCATCGTGCGGCACGACGCCGTGGCCTGGGCTTACGCGCGCGGGGCCGATCGCCGCGGAGTCGAAATCCATCAGAAGACCGCGGTGACGGGCATCGACGTCCGCGACGGCCAGGTGGTGGGCGTCAGCACCGACCGCGGCTACATTCGCACCCGCCGTGTGCTTTCAGCGGTGGCCGGCTACACGCCGCGGATCACGCGCCTGGTCGGCCTGCGCACGCCGCTGGTCATTCAGCCGCTGCAAGCCTGCGTGACCGAGCCGCTCAAGCCGTGGCTCGACCCAATTGTCGTCTCGGCCAATTTGCACCTGTACGTGAGCCAGTCTTCGCGCGGCGAGCTGGTGATGGGCGCCTCGCTCGATCCCTATGAGTTGCACTCCGAGCGATCGACGCTCGACTTTGTCGAAGGGCTGGCCGGGCATCTGCTCGATTTGTTTCCGTTTTTGTCCGAGGTGAAGGTCAATCGCCAGTGGGCCGGCATGTCGGACATGACGCCCGACTTTTCGCCGCTCATGGGCAAGACGCCCGTCCGCGGATTTTATCTCGATAGTGGTTGGGGCACCTGGGGCTTCAAGGCCACGCCCGTTTGCGGCGCCACGATGGCTTACACGCTGGCGCACGACGAAGACCACGAACTCATTCGACCCTTTCGCCTATCGCGGTTCGCGGAATACGAACTCGTCGGCGAGAAAGGCGCGGCCTCGGTGGGACATTGACGGGGACACTCCGATCATCCGTCATTCGTCGGGTCGATCTACGTTCGGCGGCTGTAGGCACTCAATGCGAAACAATGGAGCACGGATCCGCCGTTTTAGCGGGCTTTTTTTGTCGGGGATGCTGGGTGATGTTGAGCGTGATCTGCTTTTTGGTATCGGTCGCAGCAGAATCGCAAGTGTCACGGCGCGCGGCGATGCCGGACGGAATCCATTTAGTGCGCGCAGCGGTCGTCGAGGCGGATGAGGCGGCGCCTCATGTGCGTAACACTCTCCTCATCAAGCATGTCTATGGCGGCGACACCGATCTCAATGGCCAACGGTTCTCCGCAAAAAGTGCTGACGAAACAGGCCAGGGCAACGAGTACATAGTGATTCCGCGCCTACGGATTGGTGACCAAGGGATCTGGCTCATAAAAACCACCCCCGAGGGACTGCGAACGCAAAACTACTACAACTATATGCGCTGGCCGGCGATTGAACTTCGGTCGCCAGACTGGGCGCCGCCGTATCGCGCAGTCGAGGCGTTCGCCGATGCCGTTGAGCGGGTGTCGCGCATTGATGAGCCGAACGAGTCGGCGACGGTGCTCAAAAACCTGGTAATTGAGGACAATCCATATATATCCTCGTGGGCGATTTCGCGCCTGCCAGAGGTCTCGCAGGCAAGCGGTGAGGTTGTCGATTTTCTGAATCGACTCGTCGACAACGTGGACGTGCCCGTCCAAGGCCAAGTGGAGCTCGACCGCGTTCAACTTTCCCTGCATGGGCCGCGCTGGCAGCGTTCAAAGGCCCGTCGAGGACTGTTTGATCGATGGTTTACGGCGGCGCAGCGCGAGCGCGAGGCTAGTTTGGTCGTCAGTCGTCTCGATGAGGTCGCGCAGCACCCCGAAACCATCGGCTTCTCGCAAGAGGATCTTTTGAAGTTTGTCGGCGTGCTCGCACGGAATGAGGGTTTTCCACTTAGCGAGCGACAGCGAATACGGTTTGTTCTGATGTGGTCTGTACGACGCTATGACGGCGATCAGCAGCCATTCGAGACGACCGCCGACATTGTCGCGAGCGACCTACCCGAGCAAGTGCGCCTCGATGTCGCCTGGCTCTTTCTCAAGGAGTTTGCGTTGAACGAAGAACGTCGCAAAATACTATCGCGGCTGCGCGATACGGTGTCTGGCGATGCAGTGACGGCTGTCTTGGATAAAGCACTGGCGGCGCCGAGCAAGAAAGATCGGCGATGAAAGCGCGAAGGCCGCCCCGATCGCGATCCGACGAAGGGTGGGGCGACGTTGCGCCGCCACCCGCGGAACGGCACCGAGTCCGTTCCCTACGGTCCTCTGCCAAGGCACTACGTGATTTTGATTGTCAAACCGATCAGAGCAAACAGGTTTTACGACCTCGAACATTTGTTTCCCCATTTGCAATTCGCCAGCGAACGATTACTGTCAACGTCTGCCATGAAGCTGATTACTTGCCCGATCAATGGTCCGCGGCCGCTGCAAGAGTTCGCCTTTGGGGGCGAAGTGCGCGCCATGCCCGACGCGAATGAGGCCAGCGACGCCGCCTGGGCCGATTATGTTTTCCATCGCACGGGTGAGCCGGGCGTGCGCCGCGAATGGTGGTATCACGTGCCCAGCGGCACTTGGTTCATCGCCGAACGCGACAACCAAAGCGACGTTTTTTTGCGCACCTATCTCTACGGCGCCCATCATTACGAGGCCGAAGGAGCCGAGGCGTGACCGCCACTCACGAGCCACCGCCGCACGCCGGAGCGGGGCCGGCTTTGGGGCCGTGCCGGCTGCCGCCGCAGCCCGGCGAATGGATCGACCGCGACCGCCCGATCCGCTTCCGCTTCGAGGGACGCACATACTGCGGCTTTCAGGGCGACACCATCTCCAGCGCCCTGGCGGGCTGCGGCGTGCGGCTGCTGGGACGAAGCTTCAAATATCACCGACCGCGCGGCATTTACAGCCTGGCCAACCACGACGTGAACGTGTTGGTGACCGACGGGCGGCGCACCAACCTGCGGGCCGATATCACGCCGCTCTGGGAAGGGGCCGAGCTGAGGGCCGTCAATACCTTCGGCGGGCTGGAGCAGGACCAGGCTCGCCACATCAATCGGTTCGGACGCTTTTTGCCGGTGGGCTTCTACTACAAGACGTTCCATCAGCCGCGGCGGTGGTTCGCCTTTTGGGAGCGGCAGATGCGGGCGATGGCGGGGCTGGGCGCCGTCGATCCGCGAGCGCCGCGGCAGCGCACGCCGAAGCGCTACGACTGGTGCGACCTGCTGGTGGTCGGCGCCGGACCGAGCGGGCTGTCGGCGGCGATCGCGGCGGCCGAGCAACAACTTCGCGTGGTCGTTGTCGACGAGCAGCCTCGCCCTGGCGGCGCGCTGCTGTACCAGGCCGATCGATTGCAATCGGCGGGCTTGCTCGATGATTTGCTGGCCCGCGCCGCCGCCTTGCCCAACCTCGAGCTGCGCACCGGCACGGTGGCCGCGGGCTACTACGCCGATCATTGGTTGGCGCTGGTCGACCAGTGGCGAATGACCAAGCTGCGGGCGCGCAGCGTCGTGCTGGCCACCGGGGCGATTGCGCAACCGGCGGTGTTCGGCGACAACGACCTGCCCGGCGTGATGCTGGCTTCGGCGGCCCAGCGGCTGGTGCGATGGTTTGCCGTCAAGCCGTTTTCCCGCCCGGTGGTGCTGACGGCCAACGCCGAGGGTTATCTCGCCGCGCTCGACTGGCAGCGACTGGGCATCGACGTTCGCTTGATCGTCGAGCTGCGGCCGTCGGGCGAGCCGAGCGAGCTGGCTCAGCTTGCAATGAAGGCCGGCATTCCGGTGCGGCGCGGGCATGCGATTCATCGCGCGGTCAGCGGCGGCGACCTGTCGGGCGTCGACGGCGTGGTAATCTGTCCGTTGGGGAAAGACGGTCAACCCGCCGTGCGCCAAGCGCAGCGCATCGAGTGCGATGGCGTGGCGATGAGCGTGGGCTGGGCGCCGGCCGACGCGCTGTTTTGCCAGGCCCGCGGCAAGATGAAGTATTCGCAGGCGCTGGCCCAGTTTGTGCCCGACGCCGCGCCGCCGGGCGTGTTTGCGGCCGGCCGAATGAACGGCGTGTATGAACTCGATGGGCGGCTGGCCGACGGCCGCCGCGCGGGATTGGCCGCGGCGGCATTTCTTGGTCGCCGCAGCGAAGCGCCGCCCGACGTCGCGCGATCGACCGCGCCGTGTTCGCACCCCTATCCGGTGGTCGAGCATTCGCGCGGCAAGGCCTTCGTCGATCTGGATGAAGACGTGCAGCTCAAAGACATTGAGCACGCCGTGCAAGAGGGCTTCGATGGCGTCGAGCTGCTCAAGCGCTATTCGACTTTCGGCATGGGACCCAGCCAGGGCAAGATCGCCAATACGAACACGATTCGCGTGTTGGCGCGGCGCCGGGGCCTGGGCATGGACGAAATCGGCTCGCCGACGGCGCGGCCGTTCTATCATCCCGTGCCGCTGGCGCACCTGGCGGGGCGCGGATTTCACCCGCAACGGCAAACGCCGCTCGACCTGCGGCACCGCGCCGCCGGCGCACGGTTCATGCCGGCGGGCGATTGGCGCCGGCCCGCCTATTATGCCGCCCACGGCCAAACCCGCGAACAAGCCATTGCCGAAGAGGTCGAAGCTGTCCGCACGCGCCTCGGCCTGATCGATGTCAGCACGCTCGGCAAACTGGAAATCTGCGGTCCCGACGCCGCCGAATTCCTCGAGCGAATCTACACCGGCCGCTTCGCCAAGCTGAACATCGGCGGCACGCGTTACGCGCTGATGTGCGACGAATCGGGCGTGGCCATCGACGACGGCGTTGTGGCCCGGCTGGCCGACGACCGTTTTTATGTCACCACCACCACCACCGCCGCCGGCAGCGTGTACCGCGAAATGCAGCGCTGGGCCATGATCTGGAAGATGAAGGTCATCCTGGCGAATGTCACCGGCAGCCTGGCGGCGATGAACGTGGCGGGGCCGCTTGCCCGATCGCTGATGGGCGAACTGTGCGATCTCGACGTAAGCGAAGCGGCCTTTCCCTTCCTGGCCATACGCGAGGCCAAGGTGCTGGGCGTGCCCGCCCGGGTGCTGCGAACCGGTTTTGTCGGCGAAGTCGGCTACGAGCTTCATCTGCCCTCGTGTTACGCTGCGAGTGTTTGGGACGGCATCATGCAAGCCGGGGCGCGGCATGGCGTCCGACCGTTTGGCGTCGAGGCCCAGCGCGTGCTGCGGCTGGAAAAAGGGCACGTGATCATCGGGCAAGACACCGACGGTCTGACGACGCCCGACGAAGCGGGCCTTGGCTGGGCGGTGAAACACGATAAGCCGTTTTTCGTCGGCGGGCGCAGTCTGCGGATCATCGCCCGCAAACCGCTGGCGCGGCGGCTGGTGGGCTTTGTCTTGCCCCGCGACTACGGCGGGCCGCTGCCCAGCGAATGCCATTTGGTCATTGAAGGCGGCGAGATTGCCGGGCGAGTAACCAGCATCGCCCGCAGCGCGGCCTTGGGGCAGGCGATCGGCCTGGCGTATGTTCGTCCCGGGCAGGCGGCGCCGGGTACGTCCATTCAGATTCGTCTCGACGGCGGGAAGCTCGTCGCGGCGACGGTGGCCGAGTTGCCTTTCTACGACCGGCAGAACTCGCGGCAAACCATCGGCGATCGAAAAGAGCCAGCCGAACATCGAGTGCCGACACTGGCCGTATGGACTCATCCGATTCATGAGCAGCTTGAGCAATTGCGTTCTCACGAGAAACAAGCAGGTGGTAACAACATCTTGTCGGTCAGCGATGCCGAGTCTTGGCAAAGCGCGGCCGGCGTAGCGATCGGCCTCGGCGATTTAAGCGCGCGAAGCCGTTTGCAGCTCAAAGGGCCCGGCGCCACCGAATTTTTGGCGAGCAACGGCATCGCGATCCCGCCGCAGATCTACGAGCATCACGCGCTCGAACAGGGCGGCCTCTGTGTACGCACCGGCGGCGCCGAGTTCTTCCTGGAAGACGGTTCGCAGGGTAGGCAGACCGAGCGGCTTCGCACGGCCCTGGCTCGGCCCCCCGCGGGTGTCCTGCCCGTCTGGCGGCAGGATGTTTCGTTCTTGCTCACCGGCGCCGAGGCGACGGCGCTGCTGGCCCAAGTTTGCAGCTTCAACTTTGCCGAGCCAAACGAGCGGCTTGTCATGACGCAGGTGGCCGGCGTTGCCTGTTCGGTGTTGCCGCGCCAGCTTCGCAGCGGCCCGGCGTGGCAAATTTGGGCCGACGGCGGCTACGGGCCGTACTTATGGCGTACTCTGCTGGCGATTGTGCGTGAGCTGGGCGGCGACGCGCTAGCGGCTGGTTTGGATCCAGGATCGATGTAGGGTCGGCCGGGCGCGGCGAATCTCCTCTGTAGGGAACGCCCTCCGTGGCGTTCCGCGAACTGCGATTCGACGTCGCGCCGCCCCTCGCTCAACGCCACGGCGGGCGTTCCCTACAGGCGTTCGATGTCGCAAAACAGTGGCAGAGATTTCCCGCTCGGCGCATAATAAAAGCAGAGCCCTCGCCATCTTTCGGCCCCGGAAAAACCATCTCATGCGCATCGCCGCAATCACTCTCTTGATAATGGCCTGTTCAGCAGCCTCGGCCCTGGCGCGGCATGGCCACATGCACGGCATGTCGCCGCGGGGCGGGGGCGCCTTCGGGATTGTAAGCGCCTATGAGGCGCGCATGGCGGCCTGGATGCGGCGCGAACAAATCGCGGCGAATATCCACCAGGCCAAGAACAACGTGAATCGCATGAAATACGCCGCCCAAGCCCGCCAGCACGGCAAGATGCGGCTGGCGGCCACCTTGTACATGCGCGTGGCGCTGAGCCGACCCAAAGACAAACATCACGACGAAGCCAAAAAGGCGCTGGGCGCCATGGCCGACGAAGGGCGCAAAGCCATGAAGGCGGCCGACGAACTGCTGCAGCAAGACCAGGTGATCGAAGCGTTTGAAAAATTGGACTATCTCAAGTGGGCCTATGAAGTCGTGCCGGTTTTTAATCATGAGATCGCGCAGCACGTGAACAAGCTCCACCGCGATCCGCACTATCAGGCGGTGCTCAACGAGCCCGAGGCCGCCAAGCTGCTGGCGATGGGTCGCAAGCACGAGCAGGACGACGAAGCCTGCTGCGCGTTTCTGGTTTACGAACAGGCGGCGGAACTAGTGCCAGCCGCCAGTGCGAAGCAGGCCGGCGAACGACTGGCGGCACTCAAAAAAGATCCGGAGATCGTGGCGGCGGCGGAAGAGTGCCGGACGGTTCGCAAATGTCTGGATACGTTCCACAGGGCCGAGTTGGTCAAAAAATCGCTGCCGAACCGGGCCCAAGAGCTGTTCAAGCAAATCGTAACCGAGGCGCCGCGCGATTCCGAAGTGCGCCGCTGCGCCGCCGAAGAGCTTGCCAAGCTGCACGTGCGATCAAAGCCGCGGAACTAAGGAACAACACTAGCGTTCCAGGTCAATTCTGACCAGTACACCCGACAGGGCTCGAACCTGTAACCTTCGGTTCCGTAGACCGATGCTCTATCCAATTGAGCTACGGGTGCTTTTGCCGTAAGCCGCATTATTTCGGCCGCAGGCCCTAGCCGCAAGGGGCAATTTCCGCGCGGTGTTTCGCGCGCTTACGCCAGGTCGCGATCTTCAAACATCAGCAGCGCGGCCAGCATGGCAATGGTGATGTAGATCAGCGAATACATGCCCGCCGCGCCCAGATATTCCAACGGAATCGGTTGGTCGGCGGCGATGGCGGCGTCGCTGCTGAAATAGTCGAGCACCGGCAACAGCGTCGCCAAAAGCCGCCCCACGAACGTTACCAATTGCAGTTCTTTGCCGATTGACGATTGCACCAACAACGGCGTCAAATGCCCCAATACATAGATGGCAAAACAGCTCATCAGGTTCGGCAGCATCGGCCAGCGCGTGGAAATGGCAATGGCGATCGACGCCAGCACCGCCGTCTCGAAGAACGCCAGCACCAAACCGGGCGTCACCTGCAACACCTCGGTCCGGCGCTCCGATTCACTCGGCACCGCATTGGACGTCTCGCGCGAATCGTAGACCAGCTTGTAGCTGACGGTCGTCAAAAACAGCGTGCCCAGCACCACGAACATCGTGAGCGCCGGGGCCAACACGCCCAGAAACTTGCCCAACACAAACTGCCGCCGACCGATCGGCTTCGAGAGCAAGGTCAAGGCCGTCCGCCCTTCGAGCTCGTCGGCAATGGTGACGCTGGCCGCCCACACCGCCAACCCGATCGAGAACAGCGTGATCAGCTTCAACCCCGAATCTTTCAGCATCTTCACGTCTTCGCCGAACGTGTTGTACGGCAAGACAATGAACAACACCAGCAGCAACGCTCCGACCGTCAGCTCCACCCAAAACAGCGGGTGCGCCCAGCCTTCTTTGGCGGTGGTCCGGGCGATCGCCATCACTTTGGGAAACGCCAGCCTCAGCAGCAGGTACAACACGAACAGCGCCGCCAGCGTCCCCGCGCCGCAAATCAAAATTTGCGGGATCGATGGAATGCGGTTCCAAAGCTCGAATAAATCGGTCGTCGTCAAATTGGCCAGAAGCATGGGTGTGTTAAAAACGCCTTAGGAAGAAAAAAGAATTTCACTGCGCGTGTCAGCGCCTAATGTCGAATCTCGAATTGGCTGAATTCACCGGTTGCGGGCTTGGTGCGGGCGTCGATGTGGCTGATGTATCGGCGTAGTCGCTCGGCGACGGCGGCCAGAAATCGGTCGAGCTCGCCCGGTTCTCCTTCGACCTCCAGCCGAACCCGGCCATCGGACAGATTCTGCACATAGCCGCCCACCCGGTGCTGCCCAGCGATTTCGCGGGTTGTATACCGAAAACCGACTCCTTGCACCCGGCCGTCATAAAACACCTGACGCCGCTCGGGCCGGGTGAAGTCCGGTTCGTCCGAATGCGGTGTTGTCATCACGTCTTCGACTTGCATCAGTTCGGTTGCACGTTAGTTTTACGGACGCCAAGGCACGAAGTTCGCCCGCCGGCCTGGATGATCTCTCTTTTCCACCGTTCACTCGCCTGCCTGCATTCGCCTGCCTCACTCGCCCACCACGTCGGTCAGCCGCGAAATTGCGATCACGTCGCGCCGGCTCACCCACACCCAGCGGCGGTTGGCGTTGACGCCGTGATCGCGCGCGGCCAGCACATATTTTTCGCGGGTGGTGGCCGAATCGCGCAGGTCGTGCGCGTCGGCCTCGGCCAGCACCAGGTAATCGCCCTGCGCTTCCACCAGCCGCCCCAGGTAGACAAACGGGCTGCTCAAATCGAGCACCACCAAGTCGCCGAAAAGCTCTTCTAACCTGGGGTACGGTTCCGCGGCCATGTTTTCAGAATAACCTGCCGCGCCACCGCACGCAATTCGCCCGCTCTTGACCCAAGGCGGCGGTTGCCGTATTGTCCGCCCGCCATGCGCCACCGTGTTTTGACCGCTTTTGGGTTCTGTCTCGCCTTGGCGGGCCTGGGGGCGGGCCAGGTGGGTCGCGCCGCCCCGCCCCTGCCCTTGGCCCCGTTGGACGGCGTGCTCCTGCTGCGCAACGGCGAGGTCTTGGCCGGACGAATCACCCATGCCGGCGACTATTATTTCATCGCGCGGCCTCGCGGCGATCTGCGGCTGCGGGCCGCCGAGGTCGAGCTGGTGGCCGCCGATCTGAAGGAAGTCTATCATCGCAAACGGGAACAGGTTGAACCGGGCCAGGCCCACGCCCATCTCGATTTGGCCGAGTGGTGCATTCAGCAAGATCTGCTCGACGAAGCGGCGGGCGAACTGGCCGAAGCGATACGCCGCGAACCGCGCCATCCGCGCCGCAGCCTCGTCGAACGGCGCCTCAAGCTCGCACAACGGGGCGAACGACCGGCCGCCGCAACCAAACCCATCCCGCCCGGCCCCACCAACGACGATCTCGACCGGCTGGTGCGCGGCATGCCCAGCCGCTCGGTCGAAGCGTTTACCTCGACCGTTCAGCCGCTGCTGGTGAACAATTGCACGACGTCGGGCTGCCACAACGCCCATTCGTCCGGCAAGCTTCGATTGTTGCGCCTGCCGCGCTCCGGGCCGCCCAGCCGACGCCTGACGCAGCGAAACTTGCACGCCGTCTGGCAGGTGATCGACTCGGAGAATCCGCTGGCCAGCCCGCTGCTGACACAACCGATCGCGCCGCACGGCACGGCCAAAGACGCCATCTTTTCCAGCCGCGAGGTCGATCAATATCGGCAACTCGCCGCTTGGGTCCAAAGCCTGGCGTCATCGGGCAAGGCCAACGCGCCGCCGAGCGTCGCCATGCAGGCCGAATCGCCGCGGCCAGCCATGCCGCGCCGGAGCGGCAAATCGCGCCGCTCGCCGCGCCCCCAGCCCCAAACGCCGGAAGCCGACTTGGCCGAGACCGATCTGGAACTGCCCGACCTCGTGCCTGAACCCGAGCCAGACCCCGCGGGGCCCAGCCACGCCGCCGCCCAGCCCCAGCGCCAGGCCGATTACGAACCGGTCGACGCGTTCGACCCAGAGATTTTCAACCGCCGCTTTTTCCCGGATTGAAGCGGCTGCCGCCCCCCTTAAATCAACTCGCGGATCGGCTCGCGGTCTACCAGGTATTGCGGGCGGCCGGTGGCGTCGGCAATGGTGGTGCTGGCGGTGTCGATGCCCAGATTGTGATAGAGCGTCGCCACGACCTCTTGAAAATGCACGGGTCGGTCCTGGGCGTGCTCGCCCAGCCGATTCGTGCTGCCGATGCACTGCCCGCCTCGCATGCCGCCGCCGGCCAACAAGGCGCAGCTCACCTGCGGCCAGTGATCGCGGCCGGCGTTGTTGTTGATCCGCGGCGTGCGGCCAAATTCGCCCCATGCGATAACGGTCACGTCGTTGAGCATGCCGCGCGCGTCGAGATCTTCGACCAGCGCACTGAAACCCTGATCGAGCTTCGAGCCATGGTCGCGCACCAGGTCGAAGTTCTGGCCGTGGCTGTCCCAGCGCCCGTAGCTGAGCGTCACCACGCGGGCCCCAGCCTCGACCAAGCGCCGAGCGATGAGCAACTGGTCGTTCACCGTCGGCGCGCCGTCGTACTGATATTGGTAGGGCTTGCCGTCGCCGTAGCGCTCGCGGACCCGCGGGTCTTCTTTCGACACGTCCAACGCGTCGAGCAGCTTGCTCGAGCTCAGCACGTCGAGCGCCCGCTGCCCGAACGCATCGACGCCCTGCATGACGCCGCGCACGTCCATTTCGGCCTGGAAACGGTCGAAGCTGGTTAGCAGCCGGCGACGGTCGTGCAGGCGATCGAGCGTGACGCCGTTGAGTTTCATGTTGTCCATGCCCGGTCCGTCGGGCTTGAAGGGCGCGTAGGCCGCTCCCAAGAAGCCCGGCGTTCCGCAGTCCGACCAGGGCGCGTGCCGGGTCCGTTCGGCCAGCCCCACAAACGGCGGCACCGAGGGATCGACCGCGCCTTGCAGTTTGGCGGCGGCGGCGCCCAGCGAAGGCCGCCCGCCCAAGGCCGCCAGCGAAGGCTCGGTCCAGCCGGTGTTGCATTGGAAGGCGTAATGCGGCCCGGCCGAGCCGACGACCGAGCGAATCACCACGCACTTGTCCATGATCGAGGCAATCTTGGGAAACACCTCGCCAATTTCGATGCCCGGCGTCTTGGTGGCGATCGGCTTAAACTCACCGCGGATTTCGGCGGGGGCTTCGGTCTTGATGTCCCACATGTCCTGATGCGGTGGTCCGCCGCCCAGGAAGATATGGATGACGGCCTTGTGCCGCGAGGGCCGCTGGCTGGCGGCCTCTGCCCTGAGCAGATCGGCCAACGACAGCGCGCCGGCGCCGACGCCCAAAGCGCCGATCCGCAAAAAGCTGCGTCGCGACAATCCGTCGCAAAAACCTCCGACCGAGGGTCCAAAGAGGGTTAGCATGGCGGGGCACCTTTCTTGGCAGGCGGAACTCTTGGCAGGCGGAACTCTTGGCAGGCGGGACGCGCGGCAGGCTTGCCGTCGGCGTTGGATTTCTATCGGCCGATTTCCATCGGCGCTGGCCCTCGCTCGCCCCCCCCAGCGCGGTGCCGGCGGCCGCCCCACGGGCGCACGCCGCACCCGCTCGACCGCACGGATCAATGTTTTTTTATCAGTGGCGCGGGGCTATGTCAAGTCGCAGCATCGCTTGTCAGGTTGTCACGTCGCAGAACTTCCCACTGGCGGAAAATAGCCAATTGCTTGCGGAGAACAACGGGCCTGCCCGCCGCTGGCATTCCGCAACTGCCGCGTTCCAGCCAGCTTGCGGCGAGACCGGCTTGCATCATTCGGCACTGATGCAAGCGCACATCTCCTGGCCCATGGGTGGAGTCCGACGCCGCGAGGTTGGGGCGGCAAAATCCCGACAAAATCCCGACGCCCAAGTACCCAAACGCTCAAAAATCGAAGCGCCCAAAAAACCAGCCCTCTCCCCGCATGGTAACCGGCGAGTGGCTTGGGTCGTTTTTCACCGTATTTTTGGCCCATTTTTCCGCAGTCCCCCGGAGTCGGCGGCGGGCATGCGGAGCGCAGCCCACAAGTGGGTAAGGGGGAGGTCGTGAGACCTCCCCCTCCCCGTTGTCGCTACGAGGTTGGTTCCTCGCATTTACCGGCGTGCGGATTTCCCGCACCGGGCGGCCCCGTGGAAATCGCTCCTTGAGGAGAATGTGGGT
>JAICLL010000117.1 GCA_025927475.1 Pirellulales bacterium | reverse complement strand
GCGAACGAACTTGCCAAGTACATTGCGGGCCTCCTTCAGATGCTCTTGTTCTAAAGGCATTCTTCGGGAGGCTCGCTCTTTAACCAAGGGGCCCGTGCCAGCTACACTGCTGCTAGCAAAAACTGCGAAACTTGAACTAAGCGGCCGAAAGACTTGGCCCCGCCGGTTCGACCAGATCGGCCGCCGGTGCGAAGCCCGCCCGCGTTTCGGCTGCCGCGCCTCGGCTGACCTGGCCGGGCATGGCGAGGGTGGCCGTTGATGGGTTCCAGCCTGCACGTGCCCAACGCACCGACGCCGAGGTGGGTCGCCAGCCTGCTGATGGCAACCAGCTTGCCGGCGAACGAGCGTGCACGCGACGCAACACGCGCACCACGCGACGCACCGACTGCGCCCGCGGCTCGGCCACGCGCCACAGCAACGCCAGGCTGCTCAGCCGGCCAACCGCCGAAATCAAAAACAGCCAATGCAAGCCGCTCAAGGTCACCGGTCCCAACGCGTAGGACACTTCATGAAACGCCCCGGCCAGATAGCCGCCCGCAATGGCCGCCAGCGCCGTCACCGGCCCGACGACCGCATTGAACACCGCCATATACGGCGAGGCATTTTTTCGCGGCGAAAGCTTGAGCACAATGTTGTTCGGCCCTACGGCGATGGGCGAACTGAACACGCCCGAACAATGCACCGGAATCAACAGCCAGGCCCATTCGGGGCTGATGAAAATCCACCAGAGCGGATAAATGGCGTCGCCCAGCGTGGCCAGAAACACGACGGGGCGGTGGCCGAATTTTTCGGCCAGCCGGGTCCAAAAGCGATTCGCCGCCAGCCCGCACACGCTCGACAGCGTGCCGAGCACGGTGACAAACCAGAACGGCAGCTCGAGGCGTTCGAGCATGTAAACGGCGAAGAACGGGGCCGACACGTTCACCGCCAAGTTCCAATAGCCATAGAAACCAAGCACCCGGCGGAAATTGCGATCGCGCAGCGGCGCTGCCAGCAGGCCCCGCAACGGCGGCGCGGTCTCGCGGTCCGGCTCGTGGTCGCTAGGCGGTTCGGGAATCGCCGCCATCAACGGCAAACCCACCAGCCCGCACAGCATGGCCGCCGCAAAGACGGTGACAAAGCCAGCGATCGAATCGGCGTGCCGCTGGTTCCACCAATCGATAAACGCGCCCCCGGCAATGCTGAGCGACAGAGCCAGCACCGTATCGATTTGGTTTCGCCGGCTCAAAAAACCAATGCGGATGGTCTCCGGCACCAGGTCTTTGATCCACGAGAGCCAGCCGACGCCGCCCACGGCGTTCAGGGCGTTCGACGCGGCCAGCAGGCCCAGCAATGCCCAAATCGGCCAGCGAGCCCCAGCGCCAACCGCACACAACGGGGCCAGCAAGACCAACAGCCACAGCAGGCGGCTAGCCGTCAGCGCGCCCAGGCAAACTCGCTTGCGGTGGCCGGTGCGCTCGATGATGCAAGCCCCCAAGAGCTGGGCCACGTTGGCGACGGCGGGCATGGCGGCCATCAGCCCAATCTCGAACCGGCTGGCGCCCAACGCCAGCGCGAAGCCGGTCAGAAACACTCCGCCGGTCAAGGTGCCCATGGCGCAAGCCAAAGCGCCTTCGCTGATCGAGAGCCGCATCGCGCGGCTTAGTTTGCCGAATTCCATTGGCCACCCACGTTCCTTCCGTGAAACGAAGGCGGCGATTTTGAACCGCCGGCGCAAGCGTGTCAACGGGAGGCTGCCCGAAGCGTGGCGAGCGCGCGGTCGGCCCACCGTGAGCCGAACAAAAACCGGCAACAGACCTCTAAACGCGCGCTCGACTTGGTCGTGAAGTGACCCGGCGACCGACGAGAAAGTTCCGAATGCCCACGCCCGCACGGCTGGCGGCGGCGAGGTTTTTCGCGGCGCACGGCGCCAGCCACAGGTTATTATTTCAACTGCGCGCAAGCGGGGCAAGAGAAGTGCACCCAGCGATTTTTTTCATGGCGGCTGACCTTCCTACGGCTCTGGCAGAGCGATTGTCCAACGGCCTTTTGCCGGGGCGCGAAGCACAACGGCAGCTTGAGCCGGGGCTGTGCTTTGGCAGGCATTTCGGGCCGGCGACGCACCGGGCCAGGATCGCCGCCGTGCTGGTGCTGCTCTACCCCACCGAGCAAGGCTGGCAGCTACCGCTCACCGTGCGGCCAACCACCTTGCGCGGACACGCCGGGCAGATCAGCCTGCCCGGCGGCACCGTCGAGCCGGGCGAATCAAGCGAAGCCGCCGCGCTGCGCGAGCTGGAAGAAGAACTGGGCGTGGCTCGCGGCGGCGTGCGGCTGCTCGGGCGGCTGTCTCCACTTTATGTCTTCGTCAGCGAGTTTCAGATTTCGCCGTGGGTCGCGGCGGTGGCGGAGAGGCCTTTGTTTGAGCCCAGCCCCGCTGAAGTCAGCGAGTTGCTGGAAGTGCCGCTTGCCCATCTGCTCGATGGCGCCAGCCGCGGAATCCATC
Organism: Pirellulales bacterium; assembly: GCA_025927475.1. Lineage (GTDB taxonomy): Bacteria > Planctomycetota > Planctomycetia > Pirellulales > JAICIG01 > JAICLL01. The sequence goes on along the minus strand of JAICLL010000117.1, from coordinate 17,889 downwards.
GCCGCCGGCAGCGCGGTATTGAGCTCACCGCTCCTCACTTTCTTTGGGGGCGCCATCGCATCTGGGGCGCCACGGCGATGATCTTAAGCGAGTTGGTGGCGGCGGTGTGCGAAGCAGGTTGCCCAGTGAATCGCTGATAGACCCCTGAGTTGGCTGACCCCTCAAAAGTACTACGATGCGCACGGCCGTGCGCATCGTCGCCCCGGCCGGTGGCCGCGACAGAAGCTGGCGCCCCCAGGGGTTGCGATCGCGAAGCCGCACCATCGGCCAGCGATGCCCCGGAGATGGTGAACCCCGCCGGGGCATCGCTGCGATTAAGCTTTCCGTATGATTCACTGCGGATGGCGGCTCTGCCCGCCAGCAACCGATGAATCATTCAATTCATTGCTCGCCGTGATCGATGCCAAGCTGATCGTAGACGTGACAGTGCCCCCGCGCGCCACGGTAGACGGCGTATAGCCCACCGCCCAGCAAAATCATGCTGGGCAGCGACAGGCGACTCAGGCCATACAACGCCAGCGCGGTGCCGCCGACAACGCTGAGCATCCGCTCCATCTCGCTCATGTTGACGTGGTCGCCATGCGGCATCGAAAGCAGCCCGCGCGATCCTGTGTTCGGTTCATATGAGGTTTGGCTGGCCATGTCAGTTGCTCCTTCCGCAGTAAGTGGGCCAGGCTTTCCAGCCTGGCAGAGGTCAAGAAACGTCGACTCAATTTTCCGCCGCGCGTTCACAAAGCTGGTTTGAATGTACTCAAAATGCTCAAAAAGAAAACGCACGGGCATCGAGCGGGCTGAATGTTTCCGCTCGCGCCGAGGGCGGCGGTTGGTGCAGCATTCCGCGTGCCAGTCGCGCCGTGCAACGCAAATTCCTCATCCCCGTTGCAACCCCACCAGGGCTCTTTCCCTAAAGGCTATATAAGGATAGGGCCGCGAGACGGCCTGCCTTCTGGGTGGCAGCTTGTACGGGGGTAAGGGACGATGGGCGAAGGCGACCTGCCGCAGCAATTCGATCTGGACGAAAACCGCCGCATCCTGATTATCGATGACAACTCCGACATCCACGGCGATTATCGGCAGGTGCTGGGCGCCGCGTCTGGCGTCGATCCGCTTCGCGCAGCCGAGGCCGCGCTGTTCGGCGACGCGCCGGCGGCGGTCGCGCATCGAGTGTCGTTTGAGCTGACTCACGCCATGCAAGGCCAGGAGGGCCTCGACCGGCTCCGCTGCGAGACCAACGCCGGCCGGCCGTTCGCGCTGGCCTTTGTCGATATGCGCATGCCGCCCGGCTGGGACGGACTGACCACCATTCAGCACCTCTGGCAGGCCGATCCGCGCTTGCAGGTGGTGCTTTGCACCGCTTTCACCGATCACTCGTGGGAACAGATCTGCGAGGCCGCCGGGCCGGGCGATCGTCTGCTGATTTTGAAGAAGCCATTCGATGTGGTCGAGCTGCGGCAATTGGCCCTCAGCTTGACCACCAAGTGGAACCTGAGCCGGGCCGCGGCTCGAACCCACCGCGAGCTGGAGGCCGCCGTCGAGCAGCGTACCATCGAGTTGCGGTTGGCCAAGGAGACCGCCGACCGCGCCTCGCGCAGTAAGAGCGACTTTCTGGCCAATGTCAGCCACGAGATCCGCACGCCGCTGACCGCCATTCTGGGCTTCACCAAGCTGCTCGTCGATGGCAACGAGCAGCTTGCCCCCGAACAGCGCGGCGAGTATTTGCAAATCATCCGCGGCAGCGCCGAGCACCAGCTTGCCTTGATCAACGACCTGTTGGACCTGTCGAAAGTAGAAGCCGGCCAGATGTGCATTCATCGCGTCGAGTGTTCGCCGCGGGAAATCGTGGACGACGTGGTGCGTACGCTCTCGGCCCGCGCCGCGGAAAAACAACTCTGGCTAGCGAGCGAATGGCGCGGCCCGCCGCTGGCGTCGATTTACACCGATCCCTCGCGCTTCCGCCAACTGCTGCTCAACCTGGCCGCCAACGCGGTGAAGTTCACCGAAACCGGCGAGGTGAGGCTCGTCTGCCAGGCGGTCGCCAACGCGGGACGACCGCGGCTGCGGGTCGAGTGCATCGACACGGGCATCGGCATCCCCGCAGACAAGCTGCAAAGCATCTTTCAGCCGTTCGTGCAGGCCGATAGCTCGGTGACGCGGCAATATGGCGGCACGGGCTTGGGGCTGACGATCAGCCGCAGCATCGCTACGATGCTGGGCGGCACGCTGGACGTGGTCAGTCAGCCGGGCGCGGGCAGCACATTTACCGCCGAGATCGACGCCGGGCCGCCCGTCGCGGCGGCCGAACCGCCCTCCAGCTCGCCGCCGGCGATGTTGCAGGCTGCCGCCGGCCACCGAACCAACTTCGCCGGCCGCAAGATTCTGCTGGTCGAGGACAACCCGTTCAATCAGAAACTGCTGCGGCTGGGCCTTGAGCGGGCAGGCGCCTCGGTCGAGCTGGCCGAGCATGGCGAGGCGGGCGCCGCCAAAGCCCAGGCCGACCACTTCGATCTGATTCTGATGGACATGCAGATGCCGGTGATGGATGGCTACGCCGCCACGCGGCTGTTGCGCCAGAGCGGGTTCGTCCGCCCGATCGTCGCCTTAACCGCTCATGCCTTGGATGAAGAGCGGACCCGATGCCTTCAGGCCGGTTGCACGGCATTTGTCAGCAAGCCGATCGATCTGGATCATTTGGTGGCGCTGGTAGGCCAGCTTTTGACCGAGAGTTCCGGGTTCGGAGTTCGGGATTCAGCAAAGGCCGATGACATCGGAGAAGACGCCGCGTTGGAAGCGATTGGGCGAGACTTCCTCGCCTCGCTCGACGAAACACTCGAACGCGTGCAACGAGCCGCCGCGGAAGGCGACTGGAATGCGCTGGCCGAGATCGGGCATTCGCTCAAAGGCTCGGGCGGCACGCTGGGCTACCCCGAGGTGACCGCCGCGGGCACGCGGCTGGAGGCCGCGGCGCGGGCCACCGACCGCCATTCCATTGCCGCCGCCATCGCCGAACTGGCGCGAGTCGCTGAACATAACGCAGCCTTTGCGTAGGTGGCGCCTTACACATTCATCGCCAGGATGCCAACATCGACCCGAAAATAATCGGCGAGCTGGCGCATCATCCGTCGGCTAAATGGCTTCTTGCCGCGCAAGACTTCGGAGATGGCCGATTTGGCGATGCCGGTAGCGCGGCTAAGATCGGCCTGGTGACTCCCTTAGACTCCATTAAATGGCGGAGCATATCAGCGTCGGAGGCCGGCTCAATGGCATGGTGCTCGTCTTCGTACGAGGCTACTAAGTCTGAGAGTGCATCGAGATACACCTCCGCGCCTCGGTTCAATGCTCCCTGGCGGAAAGTTCGTAAAAATCAGAACGGGCAAGCTGCCAGCACGTTACGACGGCCACGGGTTCGACCAGTCGCCCCAGCGGTCGAGGTAGAGCCGATAGGCCCGCGCGTCGGCCCGCTCCTCGAGCCAGGCTTTGATCTCGGCAATCCGCACTTGTTCTTGTTCGAGCGTCAACTGGCCGACGAGCACGCGACTGCGCAGAAACACAAAATAGGTGTCGAGCACGTCGCAGCGGCAATAGTCGTTGATCTCGGTCAGCTTTTGCTCGTTGTAAAGGTCTTGCACCATGTGCCCCTGCACGTCCATCTTGCCGGGCTTGCCCAACAGGTTCGCCGCCAGGTTCAGCCCGCCCGTGAACCGCGTGCAGCCGAAATTCGTGAGCAGTTCTTGCAGGTCGATGTGGGCTTCGAGGTTGTAGCGGTTGCGCGGCTGGTCGTAGGCCTTGGCGGCCAGGTTGAACCAGCCAGGTACGCTCAGGCCGTAGCGAAAGGCCGCCAGCTCCAACAGCGGCAAGTCGAACGATCGGCCATTGAAGCTCACCAGCGTGGGCCGGCCATATTTGTCCCAGCCGCGCCAGAAATTTTCGGTGACAATGTGCGGGCGAAAGTGCGGCTCATCGAGCGCCACCAGGTCGGCCAGGCGGAAGTCTTGCGTCACCTTGGCAATGGCCAGCGACAGCGGCACCTGGAACGTGTAGGGAATGAAGTCGGTTTCGTACTTCGCCATCAACTCGGCCCGGTAGCGGGCAATGGCGTCGGCGGCTGACAGTCCTTCGCCCGGATAGCGCAGCCGTGACACCAACTCGCCGTCGGCGACGCTTTCGATATCGAACACAAAGTAACGAACGTTGTTCATCGGCAGAGCGTTCATCGGCAGAGCGTCGAGCGATAGAGCCGCGCGTAAAAAAGGCTCGCGTAGGTGGGGCAGGTACCTACGCGAGCCAAGCTACTTAGGCCCGCGGTTGGCGGGGCAGGAACCTCCCGCAGGCCGAGTACCCGATAATCTACCAATCTCAAAAACGATTGCAAGCGAATTCCCGAAAGATTTTTTGTGCCAGCACCTAGGGCACATCCTTACAGCGAATCAGCCGCCTAGCACATCATTGAGCACCTCTTCGGTCACGTAGATCGGCAGTTGGGGGTCGCAGGTTACGGCCACGGCGATCGCGTCTGAGGGCCGGGCGTCGATTTCAATCAGCTCGCCCTCGTGCTTCAGCCGTAGCCGGGCGAAATAGGTGTGCTCTTTCAACTCGCTGATCACCACGCTCTGAAACTCGGCCCCCAGGTTGTCGGCCACGCTCACCAGCAGGTCGTGCGTCAGCGGGCGAGGAGAAAGCACGCCCTTCACCCGTCGATCGATGCTGGTCGCCTCGAAGATGCCGATCAAGATCGGAAACGACCGATCGCCATCGACCTCTTTCAGATAGATGACCTGTTGATCGTTGATTTCGCTGATGATGATCCGCGACAACTCCATCTGCACGGGCATATTCGCACCCTTGAACCACTGCCGAGCCTGCCGAGGGCCGCGCCCTCCGAAGCTCCGATTATAGATTGCGCGTTGCGCACGGGGCTAGTAGCGTAGACCGAGCTTTCCAGCCTGACGATTGATGCTGCGGTCTACAGTCCGTGGATGTCTTCCAAATAGGTATATCCCTGCAAACCGTCTTCGTAAAACCGCAGCAGGCGGCCGGCTTGCTGAAAGTCGACGCGGTTCTCGCGGACGGCCACCTCGACGTCGGTGCGAAACTTCCGCACCAGCACGTCGGGGTCGAACTCGACATAGTCGAGCACCTCGCGCACGGTGTCGCCCTTGATGACGGTTTCGAGCACCACATTGCCCGAGTCGTCGAGGCTGACGTGAACCGCGTTGGTGTCGCCAAACAGGTTGTGCATGTCGCCCAGAATTTCCTGATAGGCGCCGAGCATGAAGGCCCCCAGGTAATAGGGCTCGCCGTTGAACGAGTGCAGCGGCAGGGTGCGCTTCACGTCGCGGCGGTCGATGAACAGGTCAATTTTGCCGTCCGAATCGCAAGTGATGTCGCCCAGCACCGCGGGGTGCAACGGCTGCTCATTGAGCCGGTGGATCGGCATGATTGGAAAAAGCTGGCGGATGGCCCAACTGTCGGGCATCGACTGAAACAACGAAAAATTGCAGAAATAGGTGTCGCTCAGCATCGCATCGAGACCCTGCAGGTCTTCGGGCACATAGTCGAGCTGCCGCACCAGCCGCTGCATCTTGCGGCAAATGGCCCAAAACAGGTTCTCGGCCAGGCTCCGTTGGTCGAGCGGCAAATACCCGCCGTTAAACAGGCCCATCGCCATATCGAGCGCCTGCTGGGCGTCGTGATAGCTTTCGAGCAAGTTGCGCGGCGTGACGTTTTGATAGGTGCCCAGCAGATCGCTGATCGGCTGTTCGACTTCGGGCGGAAGTTCGCTGGGCACTTCGCCTTCGCCCAAGCCGGAAACGCCCAGCACGTTGAACACCAGCGCGGCATGATAAGCCACCACCGCGCGGCCGCTTTCGGAGACGATGGTGGGGTGCGCCACGCCGGCGTCGTCGCAAACGCTTTGAATGTGGTAGACGACGTCGTTGGCGTATTCTTGCAGCGAGTAGTTGGCGCTCGACTCGAAGTTGGTCTGCGAGCCATCGTAATCGACGCCCAGTCCGCCACCGACATCCAGATATTCCAGCCCGGCCCCGCGGCCGGCCAGCTCGACATAGATGCGCACCGCCTCGTTCAGCGCTTGCTTGATGTGCCGAATGTTAGGAATCTGGCTGCCCAGGTGGAAGTGCAGCAGCTTGAAGCAATCTTGCATGCCCTGCGACTTCAGCTCTTCCAAGGCCCGCAGGATTTCGCTCACCGTCAGGCCGAACTTCGAGCGGTATCCGCCCGACGACTGCCACCGCCCGCTCGACTTGGTCGAAAGCTTGACGCGCATGCCAATGTTGGGCCGCACGCCGAGCTTGCGGGCAAAATCGAGAATCAGCCCCAGCTCGGTGTATTTCTCGACCACCGGAATGATCTTGCGGCCGATTTTATGGGCCATCATGGCCATTTCGATAAACTCGGGGTCTTTGAAGCCGTTGCAGATGATCGGCGTGTCGTTGGAGGCTAGGGCCACCACGGCCAGCAGCTCGGGCTTCGAGCCGGCCTCGAGCCCGAACCGATAGGGCCGGCCAAATTGCAGCACCTCTTCGACCACTTGCCGCTGCTGGTTGACCTTGATGGGATAGACGCAGCAGTAGCCGCCGTTGAAGTGGTGGTCTTTGATCGCGCGTTGAAAGGCGTCGTGAATTTCGCCCAGCCGGTGCTGCAAGATTTCCGCGAAGCGAATCAAGATGGGCAGGTCAATGCCGCGGGCCTGCAAATCTTCGACCAGTTGCTTCAGGTCGATCGACCGCGCGGGGTCTTTGGTGGGATGCACCGCCAAATGCCCGTGCGAGTTGACGGAGAAATAGCCGGCGCCCCAGCGGTCGACGTCATAGAGTTCGGAGGCGTCGGTAATGGACCACGGTTTGACCTGCTGGTCGATCATCGGGGGTTGGTTCTCCTGCTTTGAGGCGCCCAGGGAATCCTATCTTAGCTGAGGTGGGCGCCGTAGGGAACGTGCCTCGAGCAGAAATCATTGTCGATTTTCGCAAACAAAACCGGTGGTGCTCCGACTGACAGACGCGTCTCGATATTTAATCAGCCTTGGCTTGTCGGACTGATTCCAAGTTGGTGTCGAGCCGATCCGGTATCGAGCGCAAGAGGCGCGAGTTCCAAGCGGGCAATTTCTGCGGCTTGCCGCGGATCGAACGATCGACGTCGCACGCTAATGCCTTGCAACCAACCGGGCAGAGAATAGCCAATCACGCAAAGCGCAAACGTCGCCTGCCGCGGGCCTAAAGCAGGCCTAGGTTGAATTTTATTGCTTCCTCTAGCCGCTGAAGGTCGCGCGATGACAATATCCCAACACGCTTTGAGGTGAACCGTCCCATGTCGATTGCGCGCAACTGATGGCACATAAAAATGGTTTCCTTTTGGAGGCCGTTATTGGCGCTGGGGGATACGGGCACGAGATTACGGTAGTGAGATGGTTTTCCGTCCGCACTCGTTCCCGGCACCACGGTGGCAAGCGACAGTTTCCGATTGATATCGTTGATCGACAAGACAACTACCGGTCGGGTCTTATACCCGCCCATCTCTCGACCGAATACAGGGTCGAGGTAGCAGTAGTAGATTTCACCGCGTTGCGCAAGCAGTATTGATGCCATGACGCGACCGCTCCGCCGAACGCCTATCGAGCCGATTGCTCAGGCTCTGGCTCGCCAACCGCGTTGCCGCTTTTCTCGGAAAAGTCATACACGCGGGGCCAGAAGCCTTTCTTGAGCGGGGTTTCAAAGTCAAAGCCATAGCGCGCGAGCTCATTCCAGTCATGGCTGAGATATACCATCGTCGCATGAAAGCTTAACCCGTTGCGGATGGCGAAATCGATGAATGCCTGAACACCCCGAAGAAACTTCGTTTCTCCTTCGGACATTGGGCCTCCGAGAACGCGAAACATTTCCACGATCCGCTTCTCAAATGCCTCCCTCGTTTCTTCCGTCTGGTCCATATTCATCTCCGTCTCTAAAGACGTCCGTAGCCGGCCCAGCGCACTGCACGCCATTTGCCTATCCCGTTAAAGTATACCGGTTCGCGACGCTGCCTCAAGAGCCACACTCACAGACCCATAAAACGAATCTGCGATCAACCGGCTGATTCTTGCGGCGACCTCCGCCGACGCAACCGGTCGAGCTGGCGCTCCACTTTGTTCCCAATCAGCCCCTTCGGGCATCCACGGGATCGGATCCGAAAAGCTACCATTTGGGAATCGGTGAATTGTGGCTCGGCGCGCATGCTGAGCGCAACAACCGTCCTTTGACGAGCACTTTGCCTGCGGCGTCGATGATGCAAACGTGCAGGGCGCGCCTTGTGGACATCCAGTCCGACGAAACGTAGCATGGAATTCATGGCACGACTCCTTGACAAGACCCAAAGGCCGCGTCGGTTCGCGGAAGGCGAGCCGCCGCGACTTTGGTCTGCAAGACCGCGTGGCGCGTCGTGGGCCCATCAATCTTAAAGATCAATGCCTCATGCCCGAGCCACTCACGCCGTTGGGCACGATGACGGCGTTTTACATTCCGGCCCACAAGCTCGACGCCCCTTTGGCGGTCGACGGAGCGACGCCGCGCGCCACGATTCACCAATTCCTGATCGAGCGATTCCGGGCCTACACGCACGCCCCGTCGCTGGTCAAGGGTTTTTGGCTCGACGACTCCGGCCGCATGTGGCACGACGTGCTCGAACGTTTCGAAGTTTCCTTCGGCTCGGAGGCCGAATTTAACGAGTTAGTGCAATTTCTTCAGACGAGCTGCGCCGCGTTGGGTGAAGACGCCATCTATCTGACGCGCGGCGAAGAGAGCTTCCTGGTGCATCGCACGGGCTAGCGAAGTGGCTTTACTCCGCCACGAGATGGGCTCCCTTTTCGGCGACCGAGCGGCGCATCGCCAGCGCCAGCGGAACCAGCACCAACGAGACCACGGCGAAAAACCAAAAACAGTCGAAATACGAGAGCGAAAGCGCCTGCTCTTGCCGCAGATTGTCGATGACCTGCCAGGCGCGGATTTCCGAACCAGCCGGGTCGCCGGTCTGTCCGAGAAAGAAGTTCTCGATGCCGATCAGCGCTTCCCGCACGTTGGAATTGAAGGGCGTCAGCTCGTCATCGAGCCGCCAAAGATGGAGTTGCTGCCGCCGCTCGACCAGGGTCTTTGCCACCGAGGTGCCAACGCTGCCGCCCTCGTTGCGCAGCAGGTTGTATAGGCCCACCGCGGGCGCCCGCAGGTGGCGCGGCAAATACATATAGGCCGCCACGTTGAGCGGCGCGAACAAGATCGACGTGCCCACCGCCTGCACGACCCGCGGCCAGACGATCTGGCTGGGGCTCACTTCGAGATTGAGCCGCGACATCCAATAAAAACCGCCCGCCATGACCAGCGCGCCGGCGAGCACCAACCACCGCGCGTCGAACTGCCGGCCCAACAAATATCCGACGATCGGCATCATCAGCAGCGAAAACACGCCCGCCGGCGACATCACCAGGCCCGCGTGCGTGGCGTCGTAGCCAAAGAGCACTTCGAGCATGGCGGGCAGCGAGGTCAGCGCCCCATACAACGCCCCGAAAGCGGCGAAGACGGTGATGGCGCTGAGCGTAAAGTTTCGCTCGCCCAAAGGACGCAGATCGACCACGGGGTCGCGGCGGCGCAGTTCCCAAACCACCGCCGCCACCAGCGACACGATCATCACGGCCATCAACGTCTGAGCGCGCCAAAACGGATCGCCCAGCCAATCCCACTCTTGCCCCTTGCTGAGCACGACTTCCAGGCACGCCAGGCCGAGGGCGATCAATCCCAGGCCGATGTAATCGAAGCGAATCGGTTTGCTTCGCAGTTCTGCCCGCTGCCGTTCCAGATAGGGCGGATCGTGAATCACCGCTGCGCACGCGCCCAGCGCGGCCAGGCCAACCGGAATGTTGATGTAAAAAATCCAGCGCCACTCGTAATTGTCGGTGATCCAGCCGCCGAGCGTCGGTCCCAAGATGGGTGCGATCAGCGCAGCCATGCCAAAGACGGTCATGGCGGCGCCCTGCCGCTCGGGCGGAAACGTGTCGAGCAGCACCGCCTGCGTGCTGGGCTGCAGTCCGCCGCCGGCCAGTCCTTGCAATACGCGAAACAAAATGAGCTGGAACAGGCCGGTGGCCATTCCGCATAGTCCCGAGCTGAGCGTGAACAAGGCCACCGACGCCAGAAAGTAATTGCGGCGGCCAAAATGGTTGGAGAGCCAACCGGAAATGGGCAGCACAATGGCGTTGGCGGCCAGGTAGCTGGTGATGACCCATTCGCTGTCGTCTTCGGCGGCGGACAGCCCGCCGGCAATATGCCGCAAGGCGACGTTGGCGATGCTGGTGTCGAGCACCTCCATGAAGGTCGGAATGGTGACCGCCGCGGCAATCAGCCAGCGATTGCCCGATGGGTTGGTTTCTTGTGGTTGATCCATGGCTCTGCTCCAGCCACCCTGTTATCGGCGGCGCTTCGCTGGAGAGGAGCGTTGCACGTAGGTTTGCAACCGTTCGCCGGCGTGGGGGCCGCTCGGCGGTTCCTTGAAGTACACATAGGGAATTACCGACAGGCCGATAAACAGCGGCGTGTCGTCGGGCGGCGGCTCGGTGAGCTCAATCCGCACGGGCAGACGCTGCACGATCTTCACAAAGTTGCCGGTGGCGTTCTGAGGCGGCAACAGCGCCAAGGTCGAGCCGGTGCCCATCGCAAACCCCGTGATCCGCCCCTCGAACGATTGCCGCCGCCCATACATATCAACGTAAATTTCGGCCCGCTGCCCGATGCGCAAATCGGACAGTTCGGTTTCTTTGAAATTGGCGTCGATCCAGATTTCGGTGGTCGAGCGGACCGCCATCAGCGATTGGCCGACCTGGACGTTGTTGCCCGGATTGACGTTGCGGCGCGTGACCACGCCGTCGATCTCCGCCAGCACATCGCAATAGCGCAGGTCGAGCTTGGCCTGCTCCAGATCGCGTTTGGCCTGCAGCAGCTTGGCTTTGGCCTGCTTGACCGCCGGGGCTTCAGGAAGCAGTCTTTCGAGAATTCGATCGATGTCACCCTCTTCGTCCATCTGAACGAATTCGTCGATCACTTGCCGGGGCGTGGCTGCCGATTTTGCCAGCGGCAGACCGATGCTGGCGGTGGTCTGCACCAGTTCGGCCAACGCCATGCGGATCGAAGCCGAAGTCTGGTTCAGGTCTTTGGGCACCGAGGTCAAGTCGTCGCTGTTCTCGGGACGCGGCGGCAACCCGAGCGCGACGCGGATTTGATAGACCTGCTCGCGGGCCTCGCTGACCAGCGACTCGGCAACTTTCAGGTTTTCGCGTCGCTGGTCGAATTCTTCGTCGGTAATGGCCCGCGTGCGGATTAAACGTTCTGAGCGGCGAAAATCGGCCCGTGCCCGATCGCGGGTGGCGATCTTGCTCTCCAAGGTGGCGACGGCCGCGCGCAACACCGCCACTTGGTTGTCGACTTGTTCGATGGCGTCTTGTAGCTTCCAGCGCAGGCTGCGGGCCTGGGCTTCGATGCCGCGCACTTCGGCCTCGGCGGCGGTCACGTCGGCCGCGGCGGTATCGACTAGCGCCTGCTTGATGTCCACCTGCACCTGGTAAGGCTCTTGGTCAAGTTGCACCAAGAGGTCGCCCTGTTTGACACAGTAGTTGTCATCGACCAGCACTTTGGCGACCTGCCCGGCGACGCGCGGCGCCACCGAGGTGACGTGGCCGTTCACATAGGCATCGTCGGTTGACGCGGTATTCAGCGCCAGCCAGATGTGGGGCGCCAGCAACCAGGCGACGACGACCAAGGCCAGCAACGATCCGATGATCCAGGCCAGCCGCTTGGGCGTCAGACGAGAGGTACGGTCAACGGTGGAGCCGGGCGTTGGCGCGGGCGTTGGCGGCTGCGGTGCTGCGGTGGTTTCGGGCTCGTGTTGTTGAATGCTCATCACGGACTCCTGAGTGACTGCATCGCGGACGTGGCGCCCTACTTGGTTCCTTCGCGTGCTCCCCCGCGAACGGCCGCCCCAAAAAGCCCCCCCCAAAAAAAAGACCCTTGCCCGCGCATGCGCGCGGCAAGGGTGTGATGGTTCGCGCGTCCGGCTGACGCCGCCGGAGTCAGGGCCTGGCATGGCCCGCCGACAACAACGCCAGCGGGGCGACTACGCCGAGAACGAGCTGCCGCAACCGCAGCTTTTCACCGCGTTGGGGTTGTCGAACGTGAAGCCGCGCTTTTCGAGACCTTCATAGAAGTCGACCGTGGTGCCGTCCAGATAGAGGGCGCTCTTCTTGTCGACCACGAGGGTCACGCCGTGATAGTCGTATTTGTTGTCGGCTTTATCGTCCCAGCCCTTGTCGAAACCCAGGCTGTACTGAAAACCGCTGCAACCGCCGCCGGCGACGCCCACGCGGAGCACCATGCCGTCTTCGAATTTCTGCTCCTCCATGATTCGTTTGACTTCGCTGGCGGCTTTTTCGCTCAATGCCACTGCCATAGTGCAATCGTTCCTGCTTGAGATAGGGAGTCTGACCAACTAGCCTCTCCAAATTATACAACTTGATCGGAAAAGGGAAGCCGCAAATCCGCCTGAATCGCCGTTTTGGGACGGTGGCGACGCCGTTTGGGCGGACGGCCGGCGGTGTACCGCCCTTGACTCGCCCCCGGTCCAACGCCTACGAATTCAGTTGCTCGCCGCCGAGCCGACGGCTCGCGGCCAATGAACAACTATGGCAGTTTTCCGCCCAGGGAGGGCACGCATGTTTCCGATTGTTTTTGAACGTGAACGGGTCAAGGAAATTCTCCATTCGATTGAGCAAGGCCGGCCGCTGGCGCCCTCGGCCGAGGGCTGGAACGTGGCCGACATGCTGATGGTTGCCGGCGCGTTGCACTACGCGCTGATGGCGCACAGCCCGGCCCTGAATGGCAAATCGGCCGGCATTGCCCACCTGCCGCACGAACAGCAAGAGGCGTTTGCCGAGACGTATCTGCGCGAACTGGGCAGCGCTCTGGAAGCGTGCAGCCGGTTGACGTGCGAGTTGCACGCCGGTTCGGGCGTATCGGAAAAACTGGTGGGGCGGGTCATCACCGTGGATAACGAGCCGCTGGTGGCGATGGGCGCCCCGGCCAGTCGAGCGGCGTGAAGCCCGCGCGGCTTACTCGGCGGGTAGGCTCAACTTACTCGGCGGGTAGGCTTGACTTACTCGGTGGGCAGGCCGAACTTACTCGGTGGGCAAGCCGGCCTCGCGCCAACCTTTGAAGCCGCCCGACAGCGACCAGACGTTGGTGTAGCCCATCTTTTGCAGATTGTCTGCCGCCAGTGCCGAACGCGAGCCGCCCCCGCAATACAGCACCAGCTCGGCATTGGTGTCGGGAATGTGCTTCTCCACATCGCGCTCGACCGTGCCTTTGCTCAAGTGAACCGCGCCGGCGGCGTGGCCCTGCGCCCATTCGCTCTCTTCACGCACGTCGATCACCTGCAGCCGGTCGCCGCGAGCCAGGCGAGTGCGCATTTGGTCGGGCGTGATCTCGCGGACGCGCTGCTTGGCGTCGGCAACGATGGAAGAAAAACGGGATATGGACATGGCAGAGATCCTCCTTACGATCAACCAATTCGTTCATGAGACAGGCCCTGAGACTGGCCCGTGGTGCATTGTACCGATACCGTCTCGCTTGTCGCCGCGGATAGGTGGCTCGGATAATGAACTGGGAGATCTGGCCCGCTAGCGCGAGCCAGCGCGTTATCGCGCGGCGCGCGTCCGCATCTCAGGTCTGCTTGCTTCGTATCGCTGGATCGGTGCGTCAGCCCCACATTTCGCACGCTGCTTGGTCGTGCCCGCCTCCTGGATCGCAGCGGGGGTGCTTGACAGCCTCCATCGGGAGGGTATCATGCGGAAACAACTCTTGAAGGCTTTCCGCAACAATCAATCGCGCGCCGCGTCGAGTGCGCGGCTGATGAACTAGTTTGTCCGGTTCGTTCCGCCACTGTTCTGGGGCAAGGAAGGGATTGGTACGATGAGCACCACGGCGAGGATTGACGACGTCGTGATGGGCGAAGGCCTGCGCGCGGGCGATGAGAACTGTCTGCGCGAGCTTTGGCGGCGACTCTGGCGCGCTTACGGCGGGCCCCGCGGTCGATTGGGCCTTGAGCAATGCACAGAACTGGGTCCGCGTGCTGTATCCGCCTACTTGTATTCGTGGCCGAGACGGGGTGCCGCGCTGGCGTGTGCTCCGCTACGCCGGCGCCGACGCTGGGTGGGACGGACGAAGCCAGTCCCGCGCGTTGCCCCGGGGAGGCGATCTCATGCCTGACCCTAAGAGGCCATTGAGCGAAGGCAAGGTCGCCGCGTTGATGCTTCTGAAGCAGGCGCTCGACGACGCGGAGGACGTCGGTAAGGAAGTTCGGCAGTTTGCCATCAGCAAGCAGCAACTTATCGCGGTCGGCGCAGCGGAGAGCGACCTCTTGTGGCTCATCACCCAACGATTCGTGGAGCACCTCCGCGATGTCACGGCAGACGGTCAGACGCAGCGAGAGTTCCGCGCGGCGACGGCGCCTGCTCTACGCGATAACTCCTGTTTTGTCCTGACTCATCTTGGAAAGGTCTACATCGAGCGAAATGGGTTGACGAGCGCGACACGGTCCACGAGCGGCCTAAAGAGATCATTGCCCGAAAGGACGCCGGCGAAACGAATTCGCTGGGACACACGGCGGCACGAGCTTTGGGTCGATGGACGGTTGGTGAAGCGCTTCGCGCGTGCCGCCCCGGCGCAATGGGCGGTTTTAGACACGTTTGAGTCCCGCGGTTGGCAGTCGCCTGTCGAAGGCGGCGCGTTCGGGAGCCACGAGCGCGATCGCGGGCAGCGCTTGCGCGAACTGGTAGCAGAACTAAACAAGCGCCTGGAGCGATCGCTCATCGAGTTCCGAAAAGACTGCGTGGCGCAACGCATCACGTTCGATCTAAGGACGTGAACGCCGCGGAGGCCGAAACATCCCACGGCCAGCCACGCGGCCTACGCTCCGATAGAGCCGCCATGCTGGTTGCCGACAACCAATGCAACGGAGGCCCGGTATCGCGCGCGGCCCGCTGGTCGAAGCTTCTTGACAAAACTCAGATGGCCGCCACTGCGATATTCCCGCAGATGCAGCCGATCGGCACACCATCATCCAGTTAAAACCCAATAGAGCCGGTTTTAGCAGTAATTCGCCCGATGACCGCAAGGGGCGGTGATTACACCGCTGCCGGCCAATCTTTTTTCTGCGCTTAAGTCTTCGATCTGTGGATCAGATGGTGGAGGAAGCACCACGGCCGCGCCGTCGTCATGGTCCACTATGCAGACTTCGCCACGCTCGGTCTGAAACTTCACGAAGGGAAAACATGACTGATATAATTCGATCGGTACGCCGCCTGACGACGTTCGCGATGCGGCGAGGGCCGACCCGTGACTTTTGACTTCATGGCTTCACTGACCGGTGCGCTCGGACGCGGAGGCACGGTGATCCATCAGGGCTCGATGGCCAAACGCATTCGGATCACCCTGTTACCCTGCAAGCGGTCACAAAGCTGGCCTGCGCAAACACAGGCACCGACCGCTTGGCGAAACGGGCCGTTGGCTACGGCGAGTAGTGCAAGGCTGGTTGAACTGCCACGCCGTCCCCTCGTCGACGAAGTCACCACCTCTGGCTCCGGCAACTTCGCCGCCGCAGTCCGCGGGGACAAGGCGGCTGGACGTGGGAGCACATGCACCGTCTAGCACGGAGCTATCTCCGCTGTCCGCGCGTCATTCACCCGTATCCCAACGAACGATTTCGCGCCGCACTCGAAGTAAGAACCGTATGAGGTAACCCTTCACGTGCGGGGTCTGTGCGCGGGTGCGCGAACGGGCCATCCCTAGCGCGATACATCGCATTACAGTAATATCGCGGCTGAGGAACATAGCCTTAAGCCTCCCTGCTTTTGGACACTCGTATCCGATCGAGACGGCCCCAGTAGGCGCGCGGCTGCCAAAAGAGCGTGGCACCACTGGCACCGAGGCTCCCATCATTGCTCATTGCTGTGGGCGCCGCAGCAACCAATCTAAACAGCATCGCTCCCCCGAGCAACGAGAACACACTCGCAGCAAACGCTACACGCTTGCCCTGTGAACGCCAGTCGCTAGTAGTGAATGGCGACGGCACACCGCGAGCCACGGCAGCAATCAGCAGCACGACCGCTGCAACGTCAGCAACAAAGACGATTCACGGATTAACCTGAACGGGGCCGAAGCACCCACATGACGGGGCACCGGTTGCCGCCTGATATAACGAAGCGGCGGCAAACAGCGAAAAGCACCCTGCGGATGCAATAAGTGCGCGCCTCAGGTACGCACCACTCAATATCCACATACCGAGCGCAAGTTCAAGCTCGCAGATTGCGCCCACGAGTAAACGAGACTCCATTCCCAGCCCCCCCCTACCACAGACAGCTTGGAGCTCTCATAACCCTTGAGGGATGCGGCTGTCATAAGCGTCAACGCAACTACACCCCGCAAGCATTGGTGTAACCCCAATCCGCGGCCGCGCAGAAACATCAGCCGCAGTGAATCATTTCCAAAGGATAAACACGGGGACATGCACGACACCTTGAATCGGATGGTTTGTTCTGAGCGTCACAAGCGTGCGGGTAGCACGCTCCTGCGCTGCCGGTCGCTCCATATCTATAGCAACACTTTGTTCGTACTTTGCGCCGTTCGCCACCTTAACCTCAACACGAGTGTCGTCCGCAGAGGCACGCGATATTGCAAATGCCTCTTTTGCTTTCAGCATCACAACGGCATGCGCGCTCTCTGCTGGTTCTGCCTGAATAAACGCTTGCACTGGTTCAACGTCGATCACATTTGGGACGCGCCACTCGATGTCCTTACCCACAGCCGCCGTACCAAATTGCGCGCGTAATGTGCCGCGGTATTGGCCCGACCCGTAGACGCGGCTTTCGACGGTTGGGAATGAGACGTTTAACTCAAACGGCAACACGATCCGCCGTACACCGTCCTTTTCCACTTTCTCAGGCCGTTCTGCAGCAGCAAGAGTTAGACGATCTCCCTCGGCCACCATCATAATGCGACGTTCAGGCTCTTCGGTACTTTGATACGCAACGCATTGTGCTTTCAGGGACTGGGTCGTTCCTGGCAGTCCCGAAGCTCGTAGGTCGCCATGTGGCAGGACACTCAACTTCGGGAACACGTCGGCGCTGACTTGCACGCTCAACTGGGGCCTCGCAGCGAGTCCCGTTGTCACGATGGCCCCTTCACGTCGCTTGCCCCTTTTATACGCAAGATTGTACTCCAAGACGATCTCGGTTGAACTGCCCGGCGGGAGTGTCGCGTCTCTTACGACGCATTTTGCGCAGCCGCACGTGAGGGTCTTTACGCGCAGCCTCGCAGTGTCCGTCTGCGATGTGTTACGAAACGCGAAGGCATGAGACACTTTCCAAGTAGTCCCGTCATTGGGATCGAGGAAGACCGGTCCCGCATCGTGAGAAACACTTGCCCCGCTCGCCCCCACGCTCGCTAGTTGCGACGTGGGCGCATCCGTGCTGGTTTCGCGTGACTGGGTGCATCCGGCAATGCCAAAAGCTGCGGAATGCATTGCGAGCATAAAGTAAACGGCAGCGGTTTTCACAGGGCCACCGCACGGCGAGCCTTTTCTCCCTGACGCCTCAAACGACGGCAAGCCTACAGCCCGTAGCGATATGATGCCTGTCACGGGCGGTGGTGAAAGTGTATTAATCATTCGGTTGCAACTCGCACTCCGCCATTACGCAGCTTTCGCATATAGTGCTTCTTGCTCATTTTCAATGCGGTGCGTCATGAAGTCGTCCCACTGGTCGTTCAGATAAAAGGACCGCAATGAGAGCATGGCTTGCGCGCCTTC
>JAICLL010000106.1 GCA_025927475.1 Pirellulales bacterium | reverse complement strand
GGTCCTTCAAACCACCATCACTTACCTAGAGAACAATCGAGCGCGGATGAACTATCCAGCGTATCGCCGCGCTGGGCTCCCTGTCTCGTCGTCGATGATTGAATCGCTGATTAAAGAAATCAACTACCGGGTGAAGGGAACGGAGAAGTTCTGGAACCGGCCCGACGGTGCGGAGTACATCTTACAGGTCCGGGCGGCTGCTTTAGGCGACGATGACCGCCTCAGTGCGTGGATCCTAAACCGTCCGGGTTGCCTGTTTTACCGAAGATCCACCCAAGACCATCCACAAGTGTGCGCTGCCTAAAAATCAATTCCCCTTATGCACCCAAGGGAGAAGATCAATGTTGGGTTTTGGTGGACTCGTTCGGGCATGGCAATGGGTCGTCATCGAGCAAATGCAGGTACTGCGGCGGGACGTGATCGGTCAGCCAGACGCCGTTGGCGGATAAGCGGAACTTGTATCCCTCAGTCGCCATTTTGCCCGACTCGATCATCAAGATCATCGGCTTTCCGCGGCGCTGGCCCACCTTGGCGGCGGTTGCGATGTCTTGAGAAAGATGCACGTCGTGCCGGTTCATCTTCTTCAGGCCTTCGGTGCGGAAGACTTCGAGAAACGCTGCGACGGTGCCATGATACAGCCGCTCGGGTGGGGCGGCCTCTTGCAGTTGCAGGTCGACGATGGCCGAGTGCCCTTGGTTGGCGCGGATTCTTGTGCCGGCGGCATCCAGGGCGAATCTTTGTTTGTCGTTCTCGGCCACGACCTGCGCCAATTCATCCGGCGTGATCGGAAAACCGATGGCCGCGGCGCCGGCCAGCAATCGCTCGACCTCGACCCACCCGCCCGGCTCGAGCGTCAGGCCCAGCGACTGCGGCTCGTGCCGCAGATGCCTGCTCAAGAATTTGCTGAGGGTGACGAGTCGCTTGTTCATCTCGATCACGATATCCTAATGCGGTCGATGAAAGACATCGCATGATGCACACGCCCTTCGGGAAAGGGCTATCCCAATGCCGAGGACATGATGAAGCCGAAAAGGTTCGAGCGATTCGGGAATCGGTTGCCCGCAGACTTGGCACACCCTGCCGTGAAAGGCGGCAGCACCCGTTGGCGGCGGAGGCCCATCGCAAACCGGTAAACGCCAAAAGCTCGTCGAAGCGGTTCGCTGTAAGCTGCTTTCACATCTTACGTTAGCTGGCGATCGGCCGCGCGGACCGCCGGTGCGCCGCCCAAGCTGGCACACCAATCGCTTTGCTCGGTCTCGTCAGACCGCCCAGGGGTGAAAAGGCGACACAATCGGCGCGGGCCAGTTCCGGGCCGAGCGGTCGCCGTGGCGGCGGTTGATCGTCCTTCTGGAGCGGCGGTTGCCATGTTGCAAACCATCTTCGGCGGCAAAGCGCCACGAATTGCGCTGGTCGCCGCGATTTCGTGCTTCGCGGGTGCGGCGCTGGCCGATGGTCAGGAAGAGTCGGCCGTCCCCGCGGCGTCGATGGAAGCCAGGCTCGACGACTTGAAAATCGCCGCCGACACCATCTGGGTGTTGATTACCGCGATGCTCGTGTTCTTCATGAACCTGGGCTTCGCCTGTGTCGAGTCGGGCTTTTGTCGCCAAAAGAACTGTGTCAACATCCTCTCGAAAAACTTTGTTGTTTTCGCGGTGACCTCGCTTGCCTTTTGGCTGCTCGGTTTTGGCTTGATGTTTGGCAACGGAACGCCCTACCTCGGCCAAGAAGGATTGTGGATGGTCGAAGGCGCCGACAACAGCCCGGCGACGGCCGACTACAGCGGCGCCTATCGCGCGCTGAATTACACCGGCGTGCCGCTGTGGGCCAAGTTCTTTTTTCAGCTTGTGTTTGCTGGCACCGCGGCGACCATCGTCTCGGGCGCGGTGGCCGAGCGGATCAAGTACCACTCGTTCATTCTGTTCAGCGCCATCATGGCGGTGTGCATCTACCCGGTGGTCGGGCATTGGGTGTGGGGCGGCGGCTGGCTGGCACAGCGCGGGTTTTTGGATTTCGCCGGCTCGACGCAGGTGCATTCGATCGGCGGCTGGGCCGCCCTGGCCGGCATCTTGCTGCTCGGTCCGCGCATCGGCAAGTATGGTGCGGGCCGAAGAGTGAATGCCATCCCCGGACACAACCTGGCGTTGGCCACGATTGGCTGCTTTGTGCTCTGGTTTGGCTGGTTTGGCTTTAACCCCGGCAGCACGATGAGCGTCGATCCGGGCTTTATTGCCGAAGTGGCGGTGACCACCAACCTGGCCGCCGCCACCGCCACCTTGACGGCGACGATCACCGCGTGGCTGCTGCTGGGCAAGCCCGACCTGGGCATGACGCTCAACGGTTGCCTGGCCGGACTGGTGGCCATCACCGCGCCTTGTGCCTACGTCACGGCGCCCGTCTCGGTGTTGATCGGCGCGATCGCCGGCGTGATGGTGGTGCTGGGTGTGCTGTTTTTCGACCGCATCAAGATCGACGACCCGGTGGGCGCCACTTCGGTGCACCTGCTCAACGGTGTGTTCGGAACCGTCTGCATCGGGCTGTTCGCCGAGCCGGGACGCATCGCCAAGCGGGCAAACAACCCCGCATCGTCGGCGGGGTTGTTCTACGGCGGTGGCACGGAGCAATTGATCGATCAGCTTATGGGCGCCGGCGCGTGCGCGGCCTATGTGTTTGTGGTGGCGGCCATCGCGTGGATGGTGCTGAAGGCCACCGTCGGCATCCGTGTTTCTCCCGAAGAAGAACTGCAAGGGCTTGATCACGGCGAGCACGGCAACGAAGCCTACCACGGATTTCAATTCATTCTCGAGGCATAACCGGCGCGGTGCGCGCCGTCCAAGAGTCTCTGGCTTCCGCCAAGCCAGAAGGACGCCCCTTGACTTGGGCGATGGCTTCGGCCACTCGTCCAAGTCGGGGGTTTTTTGTGCGCGGAATCAGCAAGCTAGACGATGATCTCAATCAGCGCCCGAAACTCGGGATCGGAACGGATGGGATCAAAATCGGGTTCGTCGATGAGCAGATCGCGATAATGTGAATCTGCCGAGACAGCGCGTGATAAATACTTCAACGCCCGCTGCTTTTTACCGGCGAGGCTCCAATAGCAGGCCAGGTTGTATTGAATCAGCGCCTCGCCGGGGCTGACCTCTTCAGCCCGCTCGAGGGCCTCGATGGCCAGGTCGATTCGGCCGGTTCGCTTGCGGCACCAGCCCAGCGCCAACCAGACATCCAGCTTGCTGGGAATCAGGTCGGAGGCCTGCTCGAGGGCGACGACAGCCTCGGCGTATCGTTCCATCGCCCGATACGCTTCGCCCGAAAGATAAAGCTGTTGGCCCCGAAAAGTGCCAGGGTCTTTAATGCCGGTAAGCAGGTCGAGCGCCGTCTGGGGCATGCTGAGCTCCAGATAGCCCTCGGCCTCTCGCAGAACGCGCTGAACGCGGACCCGATTACTGCTCGACACGTGATTCCCCTCCCTGAAGCGGACACAGCCTCGAACCAACGACGGCCCAAAACCAAGGACGGCCCAGCGCCGCACGCTTCTTTAATCCTATTCTATTCGCTGGCGCTGTCTACTCAAATTCGCGCGCCTCGGCGAGCGGCGGAAAAAGCTCGCTGGAAACCCATTCGATGAAAAACAAGATGCGGTTATAATCGGCTTGATGCGCACGATCGGCAAGCGCAGCAGTCTCGCACCACCGGGCGTTGCATGCCGCCGCACGCTCGCCGGCTACAAGGAAGGCGATGCCCGCTCCACTTTCGCCTAGTTTCCCGCCACCTGATTGCCCATTGTCTGATTGCCCGCCCCGCGCCGCCTACATTCATGTGCCCTTCTGCGCGCATCGGTGTGGTTATTGCAACTTCACGTTGATCGCCGGGCGCGACGACTTGATCGAGCGCTACCTGGCGGCCCTGCGGCAAGAGCTCGTCTGGCTTGAATCTCCCCGAGCCGTGTCCACTCTTTTTATCGGCGGCGGAACGCCCACGCATCTGCCGCCCGCGGCGCTCGATCGACTTTGCAAGCTGGTGCTGGAATGGTTCCGGCCAGCCGCCGGCGGCGAAATCACCGTCGAGGCCAATCCCGCTGGTCTCGACGCCGATCGACTCGATGTGCTTGCCGCTCATGGCGTGACGCGGCTGAGCCTGGGCGCGCAGTCGTTTCATCCCGCTAAATTGAAATCGCTCGAGCGCGATCACACGCCTGCCGACATTAACGCCGCGGTCGAACGGGCCCGCACGCGACTGGCGTCGGTCTCTCTCGACCTGATCTTCGCAGCGCCGGGCGAAACGCTGGCTGATTGGCAGGCCGATCTCGAATCCGCCTTGCGTTTGCAGCCCGATCACCTGTCAACCTATGGCCTCACCTACGAGCGCGGCGCCGCGTTTTGGGGCCGCCTGCAACGCGGCCATTTGCGGCAGGCCGACGAAGAGCTGGAGCGGGCGATGTATGCCGCGGCCATCGAGCGATTGACGGCGGCGGGTTTCGAGCACTATGAAGTCTCGAATTTTGCCCGGCCCGGCCGCCGCTGCCGCCACAACGAACATTATTGGGCCGCCCGCGAGTATTACGCCGCGGGACCGGGGGCGGCCCGCTATCTTGACGGCCGGCGCGAAGTGAACCATCGCAGCACCACCGCTTGGATGCAGCGCGTGCTGGGCGGCCAATCTCCCGTGGCCGAACACGAGGAGCTTTCGCCCGAAGACCGAGCTCGTGAGGCGCTGGTGCTCGGGCTGCGGCGCTTGGAAGGCGTCGCGCGCGGCGAATTTCGGCGCCAGACGGGCTTTGAGGTTGAGGCCTTGATGGGCGCGGAGCTGGGCCGGCTGGTCAAGCTGGGAATGTTGAGCGACGGCGGAGAACGAGTGCGGCTCACCCGCCAGGGGCTGTTTGTGAGCGACTCGATCTGGAGCAGTTTCCTGCGCTGTTGATCGTGGAACGGATGGATTTCCGCACTGCGAGTGAAGTTTGACGCGCGGCTGCCCGATAATCTGTCCCGCGTTGTGCAACAGGAGCCCTCATGTCTACCATCGGCGGCATTGGTCCGTCAGCGGCGGCGCTGACGTCGCTGTTGTTGTCATCGTCGGCCTCGACGGCGAACCCTCAAGGCGCCGCGCCACCGGACGATCTGGCCGCCACGTTGCAGCGCGACGTCGACTACGCCTTCAAAAACGGCAAATCGCTCGACGACATCGGTCGGTGGCTGAACCAGCGGGTCTCTGCGGCCTTGCGCAATCACGGCGTCGGCGACGACCAGCGGCAGGAAATTCTCGATCAGTTGCACGAGATTTTCGTCCAGGGCGGCAGCAAAGCCGACGTGCGGCAATCGGTCGACATGTATTTACAGCAGGTGGCCAGCGATTTCAGTGCCACCGGATCGAGCGCATCCTCGGCCAACGCATTCGCCGGGCCGCTAGGCCAGACGGTCGATTTCACGGCGTGACACCGCCAAACTTCTGATCGGCTTTGACGAACATGTTCGGCAAATGCCCCGGTGGCTGGGGCAGAGCCTAAGCGATGCCCCGGCTGGCCCGCTTCCGGGGCATCGGCAAGCCTCTGCGACGTCTGTAGGGAACGGACGCCGTGCCGTTCCGGGAACTGCGAACCTGCTCGGCAACCTTTGGTTGAGAGGCGCTGCCCCGATAGGGTATCATGAGAGGAACGCTGCGAACTTGCTTCCCCACTGAATTCGGCGCCGCTGCCGGCCACAAGGGCCGGGGCTACCGATTCAACTGCCGCACAACTCACGAGCCCCGTGACCAAACTGTCTTTCACCGCCTTGCCATCGTCTTTTTCCGCGGTTGCGATCGCGCTGCTGGTCGCGAGCGCGACGGCGGCTGACAGCGCAGCTCCGCCGGTCAACTACAGCGAACAGATCAAGCCGATTCTCTCGGGCCGCTGCTATGCCTGCCACGGTCCCGACGCGGCCCAGCGCAAGGCCGATCTGGAACTGCACGTGCGCGATAAAGCGATTCGCGATGCGATCGTGCCCGGCGACGCCGATGGCAGCCCGTTGGTCGAACGCCTCACCAGCCCAGACCCCGACGTGCGGATGCCGCCGCCCGACTCGAAAAAACCGCCGCTGACGGCTGAAGAGATCGAGTTGGTGAAACGCTGGATCGACGAAGGCGCCAAGTTCGATGCGCATTGGTCGTATGTGAAGCCGCGGCGGGCCGCGCTGCCGGCGGTGAAGAATCAGGCTTGGCCCCGCAACGCGATTGATTACTTCATTGCCTCCCGGCGCGAAGAGCACGGACTTATCCCCGCCCCCGAAGCCGACCGCCGCACGCTCATCCGCCGGCTCTCGTTCGACCTGATCGGCCTGCCTCCTCAGCCGGCTGTGATCGCTGCGTTTCTGGCCGACCCGGGCGGCAACGCCTACGAAGAGCTGGTCGATCGGCTGCTCGCATCGCCGCAGTTTGGCGAACGCATGGCGGCATATTGGCTCGACGTCGTCCGCTACGCCGATTCGGGCGGATACCACAGCGACAATGACCGGCAGGTTTGGCTGTATCGCGATTATGTGATCGCAGCCTTCAATGGCGACATGCCGTTCGACCGGTTCACCATCGAGCAACTGGCCGGGGACCTGTTGCCCGAGGCCACCCGCCAGCAGCGAATCGCGTCGGGCTACAACCGCTTGCTGCAAACCACCGAAGAAGGCGGGGCGCAACCGAAGGAATACACCGCCAAATACTCCGCGGACCGCGTGCGCAACACGGCTGCCGCCTGGCTGGGCGCCACGCTGGGCTGCGCCGAGTGCCACGATCACAAGTTCGATCCCTACACGACCAAAGATTTTTACAGCATGGCGGCGTTCTTCGCCGACATCAGCGAGCGCGCGGTCGGCCGCCAAGAGCAGACGCCGCTGCCCACCGCCGAGCAAGAGACCCAGATCGAACGGCTCGACGGTGACATTGCCCAGGTGCGTGCCGAGATCGGCCAACCGCGGCCGGAGTTGGCCGCGGCGCAGGAAGCCTGGGAGCGCGAGCTGCGCGATCGCAAGCTGGCCTGGACCACCCTGAACGTTCAAGCAAGTGGCTCGCCCGGCGGCGCCAGCTTCCAATCGCTCGATGATGGTTCGATCTTGGCCACCGGCGCCAGTCCGGAAAAAGACACCTATCTACTGTCTGCCCCGCTGGCGCTTTCGGGCGTCACCGCGTTGCGGCTGGAGGTATTGCCCGACGACTCGTTGCCGGCTCATGGTCCGGGCCGGGCGGGCAACGGCAACTTTGTATTGCACGAGATCGAAGTGTCTGTCAGCGGTGCGGCGGTCGCGTGGTCGGCCGTTTCAGCTTCACACTCGCAAGACGGCTGGCCGGCGACCGGGGCGGCGGATGGCAAGCCCAAAACCGGCTGGGCCATTCTGCCGCAGGTCGGCAAATCGAACGAATTGGTGCTGGAATCGAGCGCCGATCTTGGCGGCGCGGCGATGCTTAGCGTCAAGCTGCACCAGAATTACGGCGGCGGTCACACCTTGGGCCGCTTCCGGTTGTCGGCCACCACCTCGCCCCGCCCGGTGAGGGCCGCGGGTGTCGAAGCGCTGCCCAAGGATGTCGCCGACGCGCTGGCGATCGACTCCGCCGCGCGCAGCGACGAACAAAAGCGAACGATCGAAGCCCATTACCGCACCATCGCCCCGCTCTTGAAGCCGCTGCGCGACAAGCTGGCGACGCTCGAAAAACAAAAAGACGAAATCGTCAAATCGGCGCCCACGTCGCTGGTCTCGATGTCGGTCGAGCCGCGCAGGGTGCGCGTGTTGCCGCGCGGCAACTGGCTCGACGATTCGGGCGAAGTGATGTCGCCGGCCACGCCGGCCTTTTTGCCCGGCCTCGGCGTACACGACCGCCGGCCGAGCCGGCTCGATCTGGCTCGCTGGTTGGTCTCGCCTGAAAACCCGCTGGTGGCTCGGGTGTTCGTCAACCGACTCTGGAAGCTCTGTTTCGGACAAGGCATCGTGCGGACGCTCGATGACTTCGGCACGCA
Organism: Pirellulales bacterium; assembly: GCA_025927475.1. Classification (GTDB taxonomy): domain Bacteria; phylum Planctomycetota; class Planctomycetia; order Pirellulales; family JAICIG01; genus JAICLL01. The sequence continues at coordinate 13,977 of JAICLL010000106.1, read as the reverse complement.
GGGCGCCTGGCCGCTGCACCCGCAGTTGCTCGATTGGCTGGCGGTCGAGTTCATCGAGAGCGGCTGGGACATCAAGCACATGCTGCGGCTGATGGTCAGCAGCAGCACCTACCGGCAATCGTCTGATGCGTCGGGGGCGCGCCAGCGCGACCCAGGCAATCAGTGGCTGGCCCGGCAAAACCGGTTTCGGCTCGACGCCGAGATGGTGCGCGACAACGCCCTGGCGGTCAGCGGGCTGCTCTCGACCAAGATCGGCGGCCCGAGCGTCAAGCCATATCAACCGGCCGGTTACTGGATGCACCTGAACTTTCCGACGCGCGAATGGTCGCCCGATCACGGAGAGAACCAACACCGCCGCGGGCTTTACACTTGGTGGCAGCGGACGTTTTTGCATCCCAGCCTGTCGGCATTCGACGCCAGCAGCCGCGAGGAGTGTACCGTCGAACGGCCGCGCTCGAACACACCGCTGCAAGCGCTGGTTTTATTGAACGACCCGACCTATGTCGAGGCCGCCCGGGTCTTGGCGGCGCGCGTCATCCGCGAAGCGCCCGCCGATGCCACCGGGCGAGTGAGCTTTGCCTGGCAGCGGGCCTTGGGGCGCGAGGCCGCGCCCGACGAACTTCGCGCGCTGGTGGCCTTGTATGACAAAACCCAACAAGCGTACGCCGCCGATCTCGCCGCGGCCGGCGAAGTGCTGCGCAATGGCGAGACGCAGAGCGATGGAACATCTGCCGCGAATGCCCTCGAGCTGGCGGCCTGGACCGCCGTCTGCCGCGCGATCTTGAATCTCCATGAATCCGTTACACGTTACTAGGCCCTGCCGTGCTCAAACTCCTCGTTATCGATGACGAACCGAATATTCGGTACAGCATCGAACAGGTCTTCACGGGCGGCAAAATCGCCGTGCTCACCGCCGACTCGGCCGACGAGGGGCTGCAGTTGGCGGCCGATCATTCGCCCGATGTCATTTTGCTCGACATTCGCTTGGGCAGCCGTTCGGGACTCGAAGTGTTCCATCAACTGCGGCAGATCGATCCCAAAAGTCTGGTGATCTTTGTCACCGGCCACGGCACCGCCGATACGGCGATCGAGGCGATGAAAATCGGCGCTTATGATTACCTGGTCAAGCCGCTCGACGTGCATCAACTGCGGCAGGTGGTCGAGCAAGCGTTCGGCATCAGCCGGCTGATGCACGTGCCGGCCATTCTGGAAGAAGGCGATCGCCCGCAAGACCGGCCCGACCTGCTGGTGGGCTGCGGCGCGGCCATGCAATCGGTCTGCAAGCAAATCGGCCGCGTGGCGCCGCAGAATGTCAATGTGCTCATCTTGGGCGAAAGCGGCACCGGCAAAGAGCTGGTCGCACGGGCGCTGTATCATCACAGCCAGCGCGGGCAGGCGCCGTTTCTGGCCATCAACTGCTCGGCAATCCCGGAATCGTTGTTGGAAAGCGAGCTTTTCGGGCACGAGCGCGGCGCCTTCACCGGCGCCGAGCGGCGGCGGATCGGCAAATTCGAGCAATGCCACAACGGCACCTTGTTTATGGACGAAGTCGGCGATATGGCGCCCAGCACCCAAGCCAAGATCTTGCGGCTTTTGCAAGAAGGACGCTTCGAGCGGCTCGGCGGCAGCGAGACCATTGCCGTCGATGTGCGCGTGATCGCCGCCACCAATCAGAACCTCGAGGCGCTGATTGAGCAGGGACGGTTCCGCAAAGATTTGTATTATCGTCTGCGGGGCGTGACCATTCATCTGCCGCCCTTGCGCGAGCGGCGCGAAGACATTGCCGAGTTGGCCCACTATTTTTTGTTCCGCTACAACCGGCAGATCGGCACTTCGGTGCAGTCGATTTCGCCGGCCGCCTTGGAACGATTGCAGGAATACACATGGCCGGGCAACGTGCGCGAGTTGCAAAGCGTGATTCACGAGGCGCTGATTGTTTCGGCCGGGCCGACCATCTTGCCGGAGTTTTTGCCCGCCGAGTTGCACAGTGAGCCGGGTGCTTTGCCCGGTGTGCCCGGCGCATTGCACGGTAACCCGAGCGCCGCACTGCCGCCGGCCATACCGCATTCGGACGAGCTGGCCGACTGGCAGCGATTGCCCCGCCTGATGGAGCAATGGCTGGCGGCGGGCGAGACCGATCTTTATCGCCGCGGGCAGGAGCATTTCGACCGGCTGGTGATCCGCCGCGCCATGGACCAGGCAGCCGGCAATCAGGCCCGGGCCGCCGAGATTCTCGGCCTCAGCCGCGTCACCTTGCGGGCCAAGCTGCGCTCGCTGGGCATGAACGTGGGAAAAGTGCTCACGCAAGCGGCCGAAGATGAAGAGTAACCGCTTCATCATGCCGCCATCCGAAAAACCAAACGCCGATAATTGGCCAAACGCTCGCTGACGAATCGTTACAACCAGCGTCCGGCGTGACATGCAATTCTGGCGGCCATCAATCCGGCTGAGTTCGCGATCGAGTCGAACCTGATCGTCGATCAGTTTTCTGGACAGCGGGGAATTCACCGCCGACGTGTATCAAGACAATCTTGAGATCGACGCGCCGCCGACCAAGGTCATTCAACGAAGCGCGCGGCTGACGGCGGCAGACATGCTGACCGCCAAGCTGACGGCCGACGGCGGGCAGGTGCTCCGCATCCGGCCGGCGCGGTAGAGCTATCACTCACTTGGCTTCGGTGAGTTTTGATCATAGGTGGGCGCAAGTCCCAACGCGATCTTCGCGGAACCGGTCGGCTCAATTTGCCGTAGTCAGCGTAGTCGGGTAGTCGGCTATCTGCATCCCTCGTTCTTGACGCGCGGCAGGCTCTTGGTTACAATAAGAATTGAAGACATGCCAATGATGGCGGCGTGTGGATCAAACTGCCCGTGCCGACCGTCTCAATTGCTTCTCGTTGAGCGGCGACCTCGACGGCCAACCGTCGAAGGTATCTGTTTCGCCCGCGATTGTCTCGCTTGCCTTCCCGCGTTGAGTGTTCGGGGACTTTGGCAACCATCTTTACTTAAGTACACAGGGAAAATATGCCCGCATCGAACGAAGTGGCGAAAAAGCTTGCAGAATTCACCATTCGGCCCCAGTTAGACAGTCTTCAGCAGGGCCTGACGCTGGAGGCTCAGCCGCAAATTGTCCACCAGCGCCGCAAGGAACTGACTCGCTGGCTCTGCAGCGGAGTGCTGCTCTGCCGCGACAAGTTGTCAGTCCGGCTGACGCTCGATTGCGGCGATGACAGCGTGCTGCGCGCCAAAGTCAGGGCCTATTACGCGCGGGTGCAAAACGCACCGCCGGCGGCCAGCGGCAAGGAAACGACGAAGGGCGAAGAAGTCTACGCGGGCAAAACGGGCCGATTTGAGATCGAGCCGCAAACCGAAGACAACTTTAACACCTGGTTCCAGGGCGAACTGGTTCACTGCCAGGCGGCTCTGGCGCAGCAAGCCAGCGGCTAACCGAACTCCAGGTCTATTCCCTGTCCCCTGTTCCCTGTCCCCTGTCCCCTATCCCCTGTTCCCGATACAGCGGCATGTGCCGGTAATAGACCTCCAGCGTCATGATGGCCATGGCGGTGTTGTAGAGCCGGCCGCCGCGGGCGGCCTGCCCTCCGTTAAAGTTCCAACTGCCCGACTCGTGCCCCTCGTGCGATTGAGTCTGCACCAGAAAGTCGCGCAGGCGGTTGTTCCACAGGGTCCAGATTTCGCCGCCCCACTGGTGCATGATTTGGGTGGCGTAATAGTTGTAATACATGTCGGCGTTGGGTCCGAGCATCGAGGGCCCTTCGCCGCTGAGTTGTCCGACGCCCCGCTCCAGCGCGGGGTTGTCGGCGAGCCAGCCAGTGTACATGCGGCAGAGCAGGCCGATGGCGGTGTTGGTCGTCTCTTCGCCGTGCTTGACGCGCGGCTGATATTTGTAGCGCGATCCCTGATCGAACTGCACGCTGTCGAGAAACCGCGTGGCGTTGCGCAGGGTGTCGAGCGGCACGCGCAGATAGGCCATCTGTCCGCTCTTGAGCGCCATGAGCTGCCAGCCGGTCACGGTGGTGTCGCCCGGCTCGCCGGGCATGTATCGCCAGCCGCCTCCCTGCTTATTCTGAGCGTTCACGATGTAGTCGATCGCATGTTGGGCGAACGGCTCCAGTGCGCGATCTTGCGTCATGGCGTAGGCTTCGCACAACGCGATCGTCGAGATGCCTTGGGCGTACATGCGGCCCTGGTCGCGCAGGTCGCCGCCTTGCTTGGTCAGATGCATCTGGCTGGTCAAGTAATACAGCCCGCGCTTGACGGTGTCTTGATATTGGCCCTCCAAGTGCGTCTCGCCGTGGCCAAGAAAGGCCAACAGTGCCAAGCCCGTGGCCGCGGTGGTCGAAGGTTCAGTGCCCGAATCGCCACACAGCCCCTGGCACGGGCTGAGCTTCAGGTCGAAGTGCCAACTGCCATTGGGCGACTGATGGGCTTGCAGCCAGCGCAGGCCGTGTTCGACCGCGGTTTCGCTGTCGGGTGTGGCCCCGCCTTCGCGCGCCAGGCGAGAACGTGCCGCGGCCCCTCGGCCCCCTAGCGCGCCGCGCACATCGACATTAAAGTCGCCCACCACATCGCCCAGTCCACCGCCCGGCAACGAGGCCAGCAGTTCGCCGATGTTGAGATCGGGTGTCGGCGGTTGTCCCGTGTCTGCCGAGGCCGCGGCCAGGGGTGCATCGGCCGGAATGCTTTCCGCCAACGTGTCGCTGGTTTCTTGCAGCACGTTGGGTGTTGTTTCGCGGAGCGCCTCGCCGCGGTCAGCGGGTTCGATCGCCGTCGTGGCCGAGAGTTCTTCGGCGGTGTTGGCGGCTTCGAGCGACGCCACGAGGTTTGCTCCCCCGCCGCGGCCGCGCGGTGTGGTGACCGCCCAGCCCAAGATAATGATCAGCAGCGCATGAACAATCAGACTGCATAGCCAACTAGAAGTTTGCCGCCAAAAGCGCTTCAGTTGCGCCAGCGCCCAGAAGAGCAGCAGGGCCGCCTTCGAGCGTTCGGCCTCGGCGGCTGGCGGAGCGGTCGACGGCGCCAACGGAGGGGGCGGCGTCAAGTCGCCTTTCGCTCCGCGAAACGGCGCACTCTCGTGGCTCGCTGTGCTCATGTGGTTGGCAAGCATGTGCGCGCGTCCGCGGGTGCTGGTAAAAAGTGCGGACTTTCGCGGAGCGAAAGGCGACGATCGGCAATGGCCCGAGGCTCTACTCTTCGAACGGCGACTCCGCGCTTTTTTGCTGATAGATCGGCATATAACGATAATAAATCTCGAGCGTCATGGTGGCCATCGACGTGCAATAGAGCCGGCCGCCGGCCGACGAGCCGCTGTCGCCGGGCTTGAAGAACCAACTGCCCGTCTCGTGGCCCTTTTTGCTTTGCGAGGCGACGAGCGAATCACGCATCTTGGTGTTCCACGCTTTCCAGAGCGGGCCGTCGGGCCCATCGAACTGATGGAGCACCTGCGTGGCATAATAGCTGTAGTAGATGTTACCCAGCGCGGGTCCGTGCTTGGCGAGGATCAGCGTGCCGCGCTCAAGCTCGGGCTTGTCGTGTTCCCATCCCAGGTACATGCGGCAGAGCAAGCCGACCGCGCTGGTGGCCAGCCCCGCCCCGGGCCGATCATAGCCGTATTGCGCGCCGCCATCGGCCTGCACCGCGTTGAGGAACTTGGTGGCCCCTTTGATGGTGCGCGGATCGATGGTCAAGAACCCGAGATGGCCGCTCTTCAGCGCCATGATCTGCCAGCCCACCACCGACGTGTCACCGGCCTGGCGGGGCTTATATCGCCAGCCGCCCCCGACCGGATCCTGCGCATCGGCAATGAAGTTCAGCGCGGCCTGAGCAGGCGCCTGAAGTTGTTTATCGTGCGTCATGGCGTAGGCTTCGCACAAGGCGATCGATGCGATTCCATGACCATACATGGCGCCGTTGCCGTGATCGGTCATATCGCCGCTCGTTTCCATGTTGGTCGTCAGATAATACAGCGCCCCCTCGACTTGTTTCTTGTATTTGCCTTGCTTGTGCGTTTGGCCGGCGCCAAGAAACGGCAACAGCGCCATGCCGGTGGCCGCCAGCGAGGCCTTGCTCTTCTCGCCGGGATCGCCGCAGCGCCCCTCGCAGGGGCCAACACGATGGTCGAAGTTCCAGCTTCCATCGCCATTTTGGTGCTCGGAAAACCACTTGAGCGCCGCCGCCACCGCCGCCTCGCTGGCGTCGGTTCCGCCATTCTGCTTGACCAACGTCGCGCGTGACTTCGCGTCGCCGCGCCCTTTGACTCCGGTGCCCGTGATCGATCCCATTTCTTTCAGCAAATCGCCCCGCGGCGCCGTGGCGATGCCGATGTCGGCCAGTTCCATCGAAGCCATGGGCGGCGGCTCGTCGGGAATGTCGGTCGCGGCGAAACTTTCGGCGCTAAAGGTGCTGATGGCCTCAGTCGCCATGTCGGTCACTTCGCTGTCGGTCTCCGGCGCGTCGACCTGCATTTCGGGGATGTCTTCCACCGATTCGACGCCGTCGCTCACATTGGCGACCAGCACCCTCAAGTTGGCCTGAACCGGAGTCTGCGTTGCCAACAGCCCGGCAATTACCACGATCAGCATGTGCAAGATCAGGCTGATCATGACCGCCGGCGCCATGATGCGCACCGGCACGGCGCCAACTTTATCGAGCTCCTCCAATTCTTCCAGCGCCCTACTGCGACGCTGATCTTGCTTCGCTTCGGAGGACTTGGCGGCACGCGGACTTTGCTGGCTGGCTGCTTCGGATGGTTGCGACTTGGCTTTTTTCTGCTTCGGCGGGGAGGCTGCGATGTTTACATTCGGCGCCGTTTCTTTCGTCGCGCCGGGCTGGTCTTTCGCCCCAGCGGGTTGGTCTTTCGCCCCAGCGGGTTGGTCTTTCGACCCAGCGGGCTGGTCTTTCGACCCAGCGGGCTGGGCGGACTCCGGCTTCGAGGTTTTTGCGGCAGGCGCGGCGCCAGCCGGTGCGTTGCCGGGAGGCGCGTTGGCGGGAGGTGAGGCGGGCTTCGCCGGCCCTACGCTGGCAGGTTGTCCGACAACAGGGTCGGGCATGGGAAGACCCAGGTTGCTGCCCGAAGACGAATCGGTGGCCATCGTTACTGGTTCCGTGAGCGACGTGAGAACAAAGCGGGCACTCTAAAGTCTTAGCGTACTGGAATTTTCAGCGACTGCAAGCAACTCGTTTGGGCGGTCGGCGGACAATCAGACCCTGGATTTGTAGTATACGCGGTGGCTGAGGCAGAGGCTTGCCGATGCCCCGGAAAGTTCCAGCCGGACGGCCCGGGCTTTCCGGGGCGGCGAGTGCCTCATCGTGGTATAATTGATGACGGCCGATCCTTTCTCTTGGAACGCTCTTAAAACGCGAGGGTGCATATGCGGCTTTCCTGGCTCTTGGTCGTGGTCTTTGCCTGCGGTGCGCCGGCGGCTGGGGCCGGCGCAGAGCAAGGCGCAAACCCGCTCCAGCCGGGGCATCGGCAAGCGTCGGCCCCCGCCGCTGGAGCCGCATCCGCCACGACGGGCTGTCCTCTCGCCGAGCGAGAGGCCTGCTCTACGCTGCCCTGGTATCATCCTCGTCATTATCTGGAGCCTTACTGGACCCTGGCCGAGAACGTGCGCCGGGCTGAGATTGTGGAGATGCTCGCCGCCCTGGCGCAGGGGCAAACGCCCGATGCCGGCAAGGGCTGGTTTCACGAAGGGCAAAGCCGCTATGGCTGGTCGTGGCTCAGCGAACGCTACGACTCCGACGGTGACCAGGCGATCTCGCCCGACGAGTTTCCCTTGAAGTCGGCCGAGTTTTTCGCTCGGCTCGATCGCAATGAAGACGGCCAGCTCAAGGCTGACGATCTCGATTGGTCGGAGTCGGCGCCGTTTGTAAAGCAGTCGGCCCACGCGCGGCGGTTTTTCGGTCCGCTCGATCGCGATCGCAACGGGCGGCTCACGCGCCGGGAATGGCACGACTTTTTTGAGCAGGCGGCGTTGGGGGGCGATGTTTTAACCCCCGACGATTTGCGGGCGGCCCTGTTCCCGCCCGAGCCGGCCAAGTCAGATGACGGTCCCACGCCGCTGGGATTGCTCACAGGCTTTTTGACCGGGGAGCTGGGCTCGATGCACGAGGGGCCATCGCTGGAAGAGCGGGCGCCCGACTTCGAGCTGGCCGATAACCACGGCCAGGGGCGCATTCGGTTGGCCGACCGCTGCGGTGCAAAGCCCGTGGTGCTGATCTTCGGCAGCTTTACGTGAGGGCCTTTCCGGTCTCAGTTTGGGACCTTGGAAGAATTGCATCGCCGCTATGGCCAGCAGGCGGAGTTTTTGGCGATCTATGTGCGCGAGGCGCATCCCGGCGACGGCGCCTGGCCGGGCAAGTTCACCCTCGACGACACCGGCACGCCCATTCACCAACCCACCGAGATGAACCAACGTGCCGGCGTAGCCGACCGCTGTTGCCAAGTGCTCGAGATTTCGATGCCGCTATTGGTCGACGAGTTGGACGACCGGGTGGGCAAAGCCTACAGCGGCATGCCCGACCGCCTTTACCTGATCGACCGCGCAGGCCGCGTGGCCTACAAGAGCGGACGCGGTCCCTTTGGATTCAAGCCCGGCGAACTGGAGCAATCGCTGGTGATGCTGCTGCTGGATGACGCCTCGTAACGATCAGAACATTCCGCTTTACGAAAGCGCCCGGCTGTAGCGCCGGCGGCGCCGTCCGCCCGTTTTGGCAAAGGCCTTAGCCGCCGGCTTACCCGCCGGCTTCGCGGCCGAGTGTCTGGGGCGATCTTCGCGGCGTCCACCGGCGGCAGCGCCGGCGGGTTCAGGCGCCCGCGTAATCTCGGGCTGCTCGCGCGCCGGATATTGCGGCTGGTCGCGTTCGACCGGCAACGTTTGCCGCGTCAACCGCTCGATGGCCCGCAACTGCGCGCGTTCGGCCCGATCGCAAAACGACACGGCCACGCCCGACGCCCCGGCACGACCGGTTCGCCCAATGCGATGTACATAGGCTTCGGCCACCAGCGGCAGATCGAAATTCACCACGTGCGAGACCTGGTCGATGTCGAGCCCGCGCGAGGCGATGTCGGTGGCCACCAGCACCGGCGGATGCTGCGATTTGAACTGCCGCAAGGCCCGTTCGCGTGCGGCCTGGCTCTTGTTGCCGTGGATGGCTTCGGCCCGAATGCCCGAGCGGCTCAGGTGCCGCACCACCTTGTCTGCGCCGTGCTTGGTGCGGGTGAATACCAGCGTGCGAGTCTGGCCGGTCTTTTTCAACCAGTGTACCAGCAGGTGCGGCTTGTGCCGTTGATCGACCAGAAAGACCGACTGGCTGACGTTGTCGGCCGGCGCCGATTCCGTCGCCACTTGCACGGTGACCGGGTCGCGCAGCCACGACGAGGCAAGCTGCCGGATGGCGGCGGGCATGGTAGCCGAAAACAACAGCGTCTGCCGCTGCGCCGGCGCCTTGGCCACAATCCGCCGCAGATCGTGAATGAACCCCATATCGAGCATCTGGTCGGCTTCGTCGAGCACCAGCGTTTCAACTTTGCTCAGGTCGACGTGGCCCTGGTTCATCAGGTCGAGCAGGCGGCCGGGCGTGGCCACCAGAATATCGACGCCGCGATTGAGCGCCCGCACCTGCGGCTGCTGGCCGACGCCGCCATAGACTAGCGCCGAGCGCAGCGGCACGTGGCGCCCATAGGTCTGAAAGCTTTCGCCGATCTGGCTGCACAGCTCGCGGGTGGGGGCGAGCACGAGCGCCCGGATTTTGCGCCCGCGGCCATTGACTTCGCAGGCAACCTGGCTGAGCCGATGCAGGATCGGCAAGGCGAAGGCGGCGGTCTTGCCGGTGCCCGTTTGGGCGCAGCCGAGCAGATCGCGCCCCTCGCGCACCGGGCCGATGGCCTTGTTCTGGATGGGGGTGGGCGTTTCGTAACCTTCCTGGCGGACGGCTCGCAAAATTGCCTCGTCCAAGCCAAGTTCTGAAAACTGATTCATCGTATCCTTCTGCAAAAAAGTCTGTGCCGCGCGCAGTCCAAAATTGGCTGCTGTCAAAATCGCGGCCCGCTAAGCAAGAATCTCGATCAGGCGCCCGGTTTATTCGCGGGCATAACGCTCACCGTTTGGCAATCGCCGAAGCGGAGCGGATCGAGCGGCAGAGAGCAAACCGAACCTTGCCGAAGCATCAGACTTTACGAGGTCGGCCGCCGCGGGAAGAAGCTACTGGAACGCGCCGGGCGTCAAGCCGCGGCGCTCTTGCATTCGCTACCTCTATTAGAGGTTGCGAATGGCGGCGAGTCAAGCCGTGGTTATTGGCGGGAAAGAATGCCGGCCTCAAAACAGGGCCCGGAGCCTCCGTTTCTGATTCTGATGCAACGATTCCACATCGTGCCAGCGCGCCCAACAGGCCGTGCCCAGCTGGCAAAACTCGATCGGGAACGACTTGTACCGGCCCTGATCGTGGTGGCCGTAACCGACGCGGCGGCGGTAAACCTGCCAGTTGCGCGCATGCGTAATCGTGCGTCCAGAGGACAAAGTGCCAGTGGTTGGAAAGCAGCCAGTAGGAGAGGATCCGCATCGGCCGCGTTTCGAGCGTCTGCTCGATGATCCGTTCGAACGCCTCGAAATCGGCCTCTATCAGAAACAGGCGCATGTTTCCCACGCCTCGGTTCAAGATGTGAAACAGCATTCCGCCTGGGGCAAGGTCTGGCCAGTCGGGTGAGGCGAGACCGCGGCTGCCGCCGGCTGATTGTGCGACCTCGGCCACGTAAACATGCCCCGCGAGTCGAGGCAGATCATCCGTTACAAGGCAGGCGCCGCCGCCGGTGCTTGCGCGGCCGGGTCGAGCTTGGCCGCCATGATCGTCCGCAGCTTTTGAGCCAGTTGATCGCGCGGGTTGAGTTTCAGCGCCCGGTCTAATTCGCGGACCGATTCTTTGGGGTGACCGAGATATCCATACTGAAAGCCCAATAAGAATCGCGAAGCGGCCGAATCGTTGGCTTTCACCGAGGTCTCCAACGCCTGCAACTGCGTGTGATAATCGCGATTCGGCGGATACAACTCACGGTAGTTCGCGATGACCGTTCCCCATTGCGTTTCGGGCAAGAGCTGCATAGCCATTTGCGTGGCACCAGCCGCTTCTTCATAACGACCGATGGCAAACAGCGCCTGGCCCAGCAACAAATACAAACCGCCATTGCCAGGATCGTCGACGATGGCATGTCGCCAGTCTTTTGACGCGGCGTCGTAGTTGCCGGCTTTGAAGTCTTGTTCGCCTAGCGCGGCGAAATCCGCCGGGTCGTTTGTCGAAGCGACGGTGGCAGGCGCGGCATATGCGGCAGAGGTGCCGCCGTATCCGCTCAGGCCATACCCGCCGTACCCTCCATAGCCCCCATAGCCGCCGTATCCACCGTAGCCATAACCTCCATATCCGCCATAGCCAAGCCGGGCCAGCGCGAACAGCGGCAGCCCAAGACCAAAGCCGCCGAGCCCATATCCGCCCAGGCCGTATCCACCGATTCCATATCCGCCCAGTCCATATCCGCCCAGTCCATATCCGCCCAGTCCATATCCGCCCAGTCCATATCCGCCCAATCCATATCCGCCCAATCCATATCCGCCCAATCCATATCCGCCATAGCCGAGCCCGTAGCCTCCGAATCGGCCATAACCCAGGCCACGTCTGCCGTTGAAGCCTCCGCCGTAGAAGTTATTGTTGATCACGCGAGTACCGCCATAACCGGCGAAGCCATGCCGGCCTGCAAACGAGTTGGCCCCGTAATGCCCGGCGCCTGCGAACGCTCTGCCTGAATGCCCAAATTGGCCGCCTCGGTGCAACGACGTTCCGCCGGCGAAATGACGCGCGGAGAAACTACCGCCGGGCGTGCCGCGAAAGCCCGACATGTGTTGGCCTCCGGCGCCCGCGCCGATGTGGTGCGCACCGCCCATGCCCGCCATGCCTCGACCGCCTGCAAAGCCGCCGCCATGAAAACCGCCGCCATGAAAACCGCCGCCATGAAAACCGCCGCCACCGTGTCCACCGCCCCCGTGGAACCCGCCGCCATGAAAACCGCCACCATGAAAACCGCCACCGTGTCCGCCACCGCCATGTCCTCCCCCGTGTCCGCCGCCATGCGCCAATGCTTCTCCGGTGCCCACGGCTACACAAAGAACGGCCACTGCGGTTCGGATTACCCAACGTTCAAGTGACATACCCCACCCTCTCTCTCTAGATTTCGCCGTAAACGATTTCGCCCGCAGCCCAGGAAAGGCAATTGCCGTGCCTGAGTGCTTCCCGCGCCTTGCCCCCGATCTCCGCACCTCAAAAAACGCGGCCATCTGGCGTACGTGAACTTCGGCCACGAGCCTGTTCGGTATCAAAGTGACGACGCACGACTGATCGTTATGAATACGTACCGGCGATCCCTTGGCATCGTCGCTCTCGCCACGCCCAACCGTATTCTTCCATTAACCGTATCGTTCCATCCATCGGTCGACCAAGCGGGGCGCGAGGCGGTTGAGCCAAACCAGCAGCTTGCCGCGGCGGCTGGGCACGATCTCGTGCCGGCCGAGCTCGATTGCCCGGACGATTTTCTGGGCGACCACAGCGGCGGGCGTCTTGGGCTGTGTTCGCCAGGGCATCTCGCCGGCCTTCTCGATCAGGTGATCGAAGAACTCGCTTTCGGTGCTGCCGGGGCTGACCACCAGCAGGTCGATATGCTGCTTCGCCAACTCGGCTCGCAGGGCTTCGCTGAAGCCGCGCACGGCGAATTTGCTGGCGCAGTATTCGCTTTGCAGCGGAATGCCGCGATGGCCGAGAATCGAAGCGATATTGACCACCAGCGGGTTTTGGCCGCGGGCCAACAGCGGCAGAGCGGCGCGGGTCATTTCGGCTAGTGCGAAGAAATTGACCTCCATGATCTGGCGCAGTCGCTCGGGCGCGGCCTGCTCGAAGCGGCCCCAGGCGCTCACGCCCGCGTTGTTGACCAGCACATCGAGCCCGCCGAAGCGCCGCTCTGCGGCGGCCAGCGCGGCGGCTCGATCGTCGGCCCGCGTCACGTCGCCCACCGCCAGGGCCACTTGTCCGCCGGCCGTCTGCGATTCATCGGCTACGGCTTGCAAGCGATCTAGGCGTCGCGCATTCAGCACCAGCCGCGCGCCTTGGCGGGCAAGCTCGATCGCCAGCGCCCGGCCAATCCCACTCGATGCGCCGGTGATGAGCACGCGGCTGCTATGAATTATGCGTCGAGTCATGAAGTGATTCGCGCCAGCAGCGCATAATACCACGGCGCCGCCAAAACAAACCCCACCATGACCGAGACGATCCAAAGCCGCCAAACGCCACGTCGCGGCGCTGCCTGCCGCGGTTTGCTCTCCGCTGCGGTGATTGCCGACCAGGCGATCAGCCCGAGCAAGGCAACGGTTGCCACGAAGTACCAAAGATAGGCCGTGCCCGCGAACCAGCGATCGCCGTAGACAAGCAAACCGCCGGGGCCGAGCATCCAGACAGGCGCCTTGGCCGGATTCGGCGAACCTACCGGCGGCGGTTCTTCACGCGCGATCATCAGCGTCGCAAGTAACACCCACGAGACGATCACCGGGAGCGACGCGCCGACCAATGCAGTCGCCGCACGATAGGCGGTTGTGGCTGCGCAGTGTTTGCTCACAGAAGGGTCCCGGCCTTAATGTCAGGCCATCAAAGAAGCGACGACCGCTCCATTCTTCCCGCTTTGAGGTGGGCGGCAAGCGTATACGTCTGTTTGGTCGCGTGGCTATCTGATAGGATATAACTCGTTTCTAACCTTTTGCCCAGTCAAACCTTACAACGTCGAACCCTACACCCTACTTTCCGCAGGTCCGTCCGGCAATTTTCGTGAATTTCCAGGCGAGGTCAATTCCCGTACGAGTCGGGCGTAAGCCCGAGCAACTCGACGACCTGTCGCTGCACCGGCGTCAATTCCGTGAGGAGGATTTGTGGCTC
>JAICLL010000233.1 GCA_025927475.1 Pirellulales bacterium | reverse complement strand
CGATGGCGCGGGCCAGACCATCGCCGTCGTGGTCGCGTATGACGATCCACATATTGCCGGCGACCTGGCGGCGTTCGACCAGCGATTCAGCCTGCCTGCCGCCAATCTGAGTAAGGTTTATGCGTCTGGTTCTCCTCCCGGAACCGACTTGGCTTGGACGCTCGAAACGTCACTCGACGTCGAATGGGCGCATTCAATCGCGCCGGCGGCCAATCTCGTCCTGGTCGAAGCAAAGAGTTCCGGCATCGGCGATCTGATGGCGGCCGTCGATGCGGCGCGAAACCTGCCGGATGTAACCAGCGTCAGCATGAGCTGGGGCTCCGATGAATTTGCCGGCGAAACCGAAGGCGACGATGATTTCACGACGCCCGCGGGGCATGCGGGCATCACGTTCGTCGCCGCGTCAGGCGATCGCGCGTCGCCGGGCCTATGGCCGGCTTTCGTACCCAACGTGCTGTCCGTGGGCGGCACCACCCTTGCGCTTTCCGACGGCGGCTATGGCAGCGAAACCGGTTGGGCGGAAAGCGGAGGCGGGCAGAGCCAATATGAGACGGAGCCGAGCTATCAAACCGCCGTTCAGTCGAGTGGCTGGCGCGAAAGCCCGGACGTAGCCTACAACTCCGATTCCAACACCGGATACGCCGTCTTTGATTCGGCGAATCCAACCGCACCGTGGCAGCAAGTTTCGGGAACCAGCGCCGCCGCGCCACAATGGGCCGCGTTGGTGGCCATTGCCGACCAAGGACGCGCGCTCGCGGGGGCCGGCGCCCTCAATGGCGTGCAGTCGGCGTTGTACCAACTGCCGGCCAGTGATTTCCACGACGTCACCACCGGAAACAACGGCTCGCCTGCCGCCGCCGGCTACGATCTGGTCACCGGACTGGGAACCCCGGTCGCTAACTTTCTGGTTCCCGACCTGATCGATGGCGCAACGACCGTCGCCACGATCCGCACGAATTCCGGCGGTGGGCAGTCCGCGACCGTGGGGCAAGCGTTCGCTCAGCCGCTGACTTTGACCGTCGCCGATCAGCACGGAGTCGCGTTGCCCAACATCGCCGTCACTTTGACCGCTCCTTCGAGCGGTGCGACGGCTTCGTTCCCAAACGGAGCTACGCTCAGCACCGACGCGAACGGGCAGGTGAGTGTGCCCGTGACGGCAGGTACTCTGGCGGGCAGCTACACCGTAACGGCGTCGGTGGCAGGGATCGCGACGCCGTTCAGCTTTCAATTGACGAACGTGCCAGGCGCCGCGGCCAGCATCGCGGCCCAGAGCGGCGGCAACCAACAAGCGACCGTCGGCACAACCTTTCCGCAACCGTTGTCCGCGGGGGTTTACGACCAATACGGGAACGCGGTGCCTGGCGTGACCGTCACGTTTACCGCGCCCGCCGCAGGACCGAGCGCCGCTTTCAGCGCGGCGAATCAGGCTGCCACCGATGATGCGGGCATAGTGACCTTGCCGGTCAGCGCCAACGGCCTGGCCGGTGAATACATTGTCGCTGCAACGGTCAGCGAAGTGGCGGGCCCGGCCGACTTTGCCCTTACCAACCAACCGGCCGATACCGCGACGTCGCTGGCTGCGACTCCTGCCACTGCGGCTGTGGTTGGCCAGGCAATGTCATTTATCGCGACCGTCTTCGCCGATGCCGCCGGCGGGGCGGCGCCGACCGGCGATGTCATGTTTTATGACGGAGAAACCCTACTGGCGAGCGCGCCGCTAGACGTCGTCAACGGCCAGAACCAGGCGGTCTTTACCACATCGCTGCCGCTGTCGATCGGCAATCATTTCATTTCCGCGGTCTACGCCGGAGACGGCAGCCATGCCACGAGCAGACGGTCGATAAGCGAGAGCATCATTCCGTTGCCCAGCAGCAGCACCTCTCCGCTGAACGGCGTCTCACTGGCAACCTTCAACGTCGCCTGGTCGGGCGACGATACTGGCGGACCTGGATTGGCAGGCTATGACATCCTCGTTTCTGATAATGGCGGGCCTTATACGACCTGGCTGTCGAACACGGCGCGGACTTCAGCGCAGTTCCAAGGCACGCTCGGGCACACCTATGACTTTATCAGCGTCGCCATCGATACGCTGGGCAACCGCCAGCCGCTGGCGGCCACGGCTCAAGCGAGAACGGCTGCGCTGGCGTCAGACGCGAACGGATTCTATGTTGCCGCTGTGTATGAGCAAGTACTTGGACGCCCGCCCGAGCCGTCGGGCCTTGGCTATTGGGCTTCGCTGCTCGACCGCGGGGCTCCTCGTTCGAGCGTGGCGGCATCCATCGTACATAGCGCCGAATACGACGCCAATCATGTGGTCCGTCCGGCATATTTGAAATACCTGGGCCGCTCCGCCGACAATGCGGGCGTGGCCTATTGGACCGCAAAACTGCAAGACGGACTCTCCGACCAGCAATTCGAGGCCAGCCTGGCCGCATCGGACGAATTCTATTCGCTGTCCGGGAGTACTGATTCCGGCTGGCTGGCAGCCCTTTTTCAGACGATGCTTGGACGACCGATCGACGCCGCCGCCCAATCGTATTTCGCAGTCCAGCTCTCGGCGGGTGTCTCACGCGGCCAGATTACCGCCAGCGTGGCGACGAGTCAGGAACAGGAAAGCGTCGAGATTACGGACGACTACCAGCTCTACCTGCACCGCTTGCCCGACTCGAGCGGCCTGACCTACTGGCTGAACGCCTTCAGCGAAGGGGAGTCGAACGAGGATCTGATTACTGGCTTCGTCGGCAGTCCGGAGTTTTACAACCAATCGCTGCCGGCGTAGTACAGGCAAGCCTCGCAGGTGCGTCCTACGAATACGATGCCTCACAACTAACATGGGGCGGCAGCCGGCCGTGCTCATGCCCCGCATCGTGTTTGTGGCCGCGTTCTTCGACGTACGCCAGAACCGCGGCCAGCAAGATACCGGCGAGCAATGCGGCCGAAAGCGCAATGCGGTCGTGCGAGTGAAATTGAAGTTCCGGCAATAAGTCGCTGGTGGCAATGCACAGGAAGGCCCCGGCGGCGAAAGCCAGCACCGAGCCCGTAAGGTGCGAACCCTCGCCCGATGTCGGCGCGGCGAGCAGCGTATAGGCGATCGCACCCAACGGCACGCAGGTGGCATAGAGGCCATTTACCAGGTGCCGCAAGGCGGCCGACCGCCCGGAGACGGCCATCAACGTACCCAGCGTCAAGGAATCGAATGGCTTGTGCAAGACGATCACGATGAAGACCACCACGCCCGACCAGCCCACGTGCTCTTTCGCTTCGGCCCAGACGCTGGCGGCCAGCGCGACGCCGTCGAGCGCGCTGTGCAAGGCCAGGCCCGCGAAGGCGGCTTGCCACGTCAATCGCAATGGTGGATGTGCATGATCGTGCGCATGCGGATGATCGTGGTGATCGGCTGGGTGGTCATCGTGCGCGGGGGTCGCGGGAGCGTCGTGGTGGTGAAAGTGAAAAACGCGCTCCATGAAGAACATGAACAAGAATCCGCCCAAGAGCCACGAGACCGGCGCGTTCACATTGGGCTCCCAGGCATAGATGGCGTGGGGCAGCAAATTAAGCAGGCCGACGCCCAGCATGGCCCCACCGACGAAGCTCATGGCGATTTGCAACCGCAGATGCGTCAAGCGAAACCAGTGCGGCACCAGGCCGCCGGCGAGCGAGGCCAGGAATATGAGCGCACAATAGACCAAAAGCAGCAAAAGCGGCGACATGCGGCTAGCGTAGCGGTTTTGTCCGCACTGCGACAGGGGACACTAAAAATGGTAGAACAAAGCACACATAAAAGCGGCGGCGGTTCGATCAAGGCAACGTCGCTGCCTAGCGAGGTCAGTAACTTACCGGCAGGCTTACGCGTCCCGCTCGCCGTTTACGGCGAGCCGGAGGCTTTAGCCTCACGGTCGTACCAACAATCGAGGAAGTTATTCCATCCTCGGCCCTTAGCGAGGTACATTTTGCCATGCGTGCATGTGTTCAGCGCGTCAGCGAGGCGCGGGTCGCCGTCGACGACGAAATCGTCGGTCAAATCGGCCGTGGATTGCTGGTGTTGCTAGGCGTGGCCTCAGGCGACTGCGATGCGGATGCACAATGGCTGGCTGATAAAATCGTCGGTCTACGCGTTTTTGAGGACGCCGCTGGTAAGATGAACCTGTCGCTCGCGGAAACCGGCGGCTCGATGCTCGTCGTGAGTCAATTCACCTTGCTGGGCAATTGCCGCCGCGGCCGCCGACCGAGCTTTGTCGAGGCAGCCCCTCCCGAAGAGGCCGAGCGACTTTATGAAGTTTTTGTCGCCGCGATCCGCGCGCTGGGAGTGGAAGTCGCCACCGGACGGTTCCGCCGCCACATGCTCGTTCACCTCGCGAACGACGGCCCGGTGACACTCATCGTTGAAAGGTAGATCAGGCTTTCTAGTGCCGCGTCTCAAGAGTTTCGTTCTCATTGGAGCTTCTGATCAGTTTCGGCAAACAAAACGAGCAATTGCCACTAGTTTGACGAATGCTCGCAGCGGCTCGGCGTCAGGCTGGAAAGCCTGACCTACGTATGGCGGGTTGCTGCTGCGTGATGCAGTGGAACGCCCCCAGCCCCCACGCCAGCTCAACGGCCCGTAGACCACAGATGCGCCGGCCAGGAAAAAGCCGGGCCAGCGTATGCATGGCCCCTGCATCGCTCGGTTGGCCGAACTGCGGAACAATCACCAACCCGTTGGCGATATAAAAATTCATGTAGCTTGCCGGCAGTCGGTGCTCGCCAAAATAAACCGGCCGTGGCATGGGCATGGCCACCACTTCCAACGATCGTCCTTGCTCGTCGCAGGCGGCATGCAGCCGGGCAAAATTGTCGCGCAATGGTTCGTAATTGACGTCCTGCGGATCGTCTTCAACCGCGGCCAAGACTGTGCGCTGCTCGACGAAACGCGCCAGCTCATCGATGTGTCCGTCGGTGTCATCGCCCGCGATACCGCCGCCCAACCAAATCACGTGCCGCGCGGCACAGTAGTCGGCCAAATAGCGCTCAATCTCTGCGCGTGAAAGACCGGCATTGCGGTTCGGATTCAGCAGGCACTGTTCCGTGGTGAGTAAGCTGCCGCTGCCGTTGACGTCGACGGCGCCGCCTTCCAGGATGATGCCGGGCTCAAAGCGGCGGAACGAGAACATTTCGGCGATGCGCCGCGGCACCTGCCGGTCGAGATCGAACGGCGGATACTTCCCGCCCCAGGCGTTGTAGCCCCAGTGAACTAGGGCCGGTTCGGCGCCGGCGGGGCCTGTCAAAAACATTGGTCCGTGATCGCGGGTCCAGGCGTCGTTGGTCGGAATGTCGTGCAAGAAGACGTTCGGCAAGTGCCCGACGAGTTTGTTGGCCTCGGCCATCACCGCTTCGCCGCCCGCCAGAATCTGCACACGCTCCGCCTGACACAGCACGCCGACCAGCTCTGCCCAGATCTCTGGGACGGGCTCGAATTGTCCCGGCCAAGAATCACGGTTGTGCGGCCACGACAGCCAGGTCGCCGCATGCGGCTCCCATTCCGCCGGCATGCGATAACTGAGCGCGGCGGGAACGGAATCGGAGGGCAACGAATGATTCACTGAAAAGTTAACCACAGAGACACAGAGGCACAGAGACAAAAAAACCGAGGTACATTCATAAGCAGCCGGCAAAGAACGGCGAATGATGATGGTGGGCGAATCGGCTTACGGCTCATCCCTCATCCTTCATCCTTCATCGTTCATCACACATCCCTCATCAATTTCATCCTTCTGCTTCTTCTCTGTGCCTCTGAGTCTCTGTGGTTCCCTTTTAATCCAAATACCGCCGCACCAGATCTCCATAGGCATCAATGCGGCGGTCACGCAGGAAAGGCCAGTGCGTGCGCACGACGTCGATCTGGTCGAGGTTGCATTCGACGACGAGCGTGGCTTCGACGTCATGGGCGGCCCGGGCAAGGATGTTGCCATTCGGATCGGCCACGAACGAAGCCCCCCAAAACTCGATATTGCCTTCCATGCCCGTGCGATTTACAGCGGCCACGAACACACCATTGGCGATGGCGTGGCTGCGCATCATTGTCTCCCAAGCCGAGTGCTGACTTTCGCCGAACTCGGTTTTTTCGCTGGGGTGCCAGCCGATGGCGGTGGGGTAGAATAGAATCTGGGCGCCGGCCAGCGCTGTCAGGCGTGCGGCTTCGGGATACCATTGGTCCCAGCAGACACAAACACCCGCGCGGCCGAAACGGGTGTCGCAGCTTTTGAACCCTAAATCGCCCGGCGTAAAGTAGAACTTTTCGTAATAGAGCGGGTCGTCAGGGATGTGCATTTTTCGGTAGAGCCCGACCTGGCGGCCGTCGGCGTCAAAGACCACCGCCGTATTATGGTACAGGCCGGGGGCGCGGCGTTCGAACAACGATCCGACGACCACGACATGGTTCTGGCGAGCGGCGGCGGCCAGTGCCTCGCTGGTTGGTCCGGGAATCGGCTCCGCTTCGGCGAAGCGCGCGTGGTCTTCCGACTGGCAAAAATATTCGCCGGCAAACAGTTCCTGCAAGCAGACGATTTGGGCTCCGGCCGCGGCCGCCTCGGCGATGCGTGCCACCGCCTTGCGCACATTGGCCTCTTTCTCGCGCGTGCAAGTCATCTGCACCAGCCCGATGCTCGTTTTCGACGGCGAGCCGCGCTCGACCTTTTCCGCCTCTTTCTCTGTCTGCTCAAGCATGTTCTGATAGTATCGTAGCCGTGACGAATCGGATAGGCGGGTTGACCAGATTGCTGCGGCGATGCTATTCACTGACGCCACAGATCGCTCAATTTGATGGTTCATAAAGCGCTAGCCTGGATTGATCGCGAGTTGGCCGCTCTCGCCGAGCGCGATCTGCTGCGCCAGGTGCGCACGCACGGCGGACCACAAGGCACTTTCATCGAACTGCACGGACGCGAGCTGATCAACTTTGGATCGAACGATTATCTGAGCCTTGCGGGCGATGCGCGGCTGGCGGCGGCGGCCAAATCGGCGCTCGATCGTGAAGGCTGCGGCAGCGGTGCCAGCCCGTTGTTGGCCGGCCATTCCGCGGCCTTGGCGCAGCTCGAAGCACGCCTGGCCGATTTTGAAGGAACCCAGGCGGCCATTGTTTTCCCATCGGGCTTCGCGGCGAACATGGGCACGATTGCCGCACTCGTTGGTCCGGGCGATGCGATTTTCAGCGACGCCTTGAATCACGCCAGCATTGTCGACGGTTGCCGGCTATCGCGCGCTGAAGTGCATGTTTATCGTCACGGCGATTGTCAATCGCTCGCAGAAGAGCTAAAAACGGCGGCGTCGTTTCGTCGGCGGCTGATCGTGACCGATAGCCTCTTCAGTATGGATGGCGATCTCGCCCCGCTGGCCGGCCTGGCCGGCCTGGCCGAGCAACACGATGCCATGCTCATGGTCGATGAAGCGCACGCGACCGGCGTTTTCGGCACATCGGGCCGAGGCGCGTGCGAACTTAGCGGTGTCGAACAGCGCGTGGCCGTGCGCGTGGGAACGCTCAGCAAAGCCCTGGGAGCGGCGGGCGGTTTCGTCTGCGGCGGCCGGTCGCTCATCGACTGGCTGATGAACCGTGCTCGGCCGTACGTTTTTTCCACCGCTCTGCCGCCACCCATGGCGGCCGCGGGCACGGCGGCTTTGGACCTCATCGCGGCTGAGCCAGAGCGCCGCGTGCAACTCCTGCGACGTGCGCAGTGGCTGCGTGACCAACTCGCCTCACGCGGCTGGCAGACGGGCCAATCGGCGAGCCAGATCGTGCCGATCGTTGTCGGTGGAGCACGTCGGGCGATGGAGCTTTCCGCCCGTCTTGTCGATCGAGGTGTATGGGTGCCCGCCATTCGCCCGCCCAGTGTGCCCGACGCGGGCTCGCGTCTGCGAATCAGCGTTTGCCACGGACACGACGACGCCATGCTGGGTGCTCTTTTGGCGGCGCTGGATGAATGCCCACGATAGCCGCTCGGCATCGAGGATTAAATAACTTCCAAATTCGTACATCACACGAACCACAACGAAACAGTTCGGTGGCTGGGGGCTGGTCCCGAAACCGTCCTCCACCGGCTAAAG
This sequence comes from Pirellulales bacterium, assembly GCA_025927475.1. Taxonomy (GTDB): domain Bacteria; phylum Planctomycetota; class Planctomycetia; order Pirellulales; family JAICIG01; genus JAICLL01. The sequence continues at coordinate 306 of JAICLL010000233.1, read as the reverse complement.
AGATCGTCCCGCTTTTTTCTCGCGGCTTTGCCACGTTTTTCGACCCCGAAGGGGTCAAATTCCACAGCCCAGGGCGCAGCCCTGGGTATAGGAGCCGACCCCCGTCCTTAGCCCTGAAAGGGCGTTACTCCGGTGGTGCCTTCAGACCGGTGCATCCCACCGGAATGACGCCCTTTCAGGGCTATTCTGGTTACATTGTCACATACCCAGGGCTGCGCCCTGGGCTGTGGACTCACGCCCCTTCGGGGCTACGACGGCCTTCGGCCTTATCCATCTTTCCAGAAAGCAGGACGATCTCTAAAGCTG
>JAICLL010000175.1 GCA_025927475.1 Pirellulales bacterium | reverse complement strand
AACAGATTATTCCGCTGGGCCTGTCAGGACAGGGAAGCAAAAAAATCAAGCAGATTCTCGACCAAGTACTCCAACTTGCGGCATAATGACGCTACGGCGTCGTTCATCTGCTAGCAAAAACTGCGAAACTTGAACTAAGGGTGGCTGGTGGTTGGTGGTTGGTTGAGCGGTGGCTGGGGCAGAGCCTTGGCGATGCCCCGGCGTGTGCGCTACCGGGCGGCTTCTCGAACCGAGGAATTTCTTCTAAAGACAAGAGCAAGCGATGCAAACTTCCCCCACGCTGTTATGGCCGACTTCGCCACGACCGATACCATCAGCCAGAAGCTTTATTGATCCTATTCCCCCAACACATAAGCGAAGATCAGCGGCGCCACAATCGAAGCGTCGGAATTGATCATAAACTTCGGTGCGTCTTTCTCAAGCTTGTACCAGGTGATCTTTTCGTTGGGCACCGCGCCCGAATACGAACCGAACGACGTGGTCGAATCCGAAATCTGGGCGAAGTAACTCCACAGCGGCACGTCTTTTTCCAGGTCCTGAATAATCAACGGCACGGCGCAAATGGCGAAATCGCCGGCGATGCCGCCGCCGATCTGAAAAAAGCCCAGCCCGTGATGCCCGATGTTGTCCAGATACCACCGCACGAGTTGCTCCATCTGCTCGGTGCCGCTCTTGACGACCGAGTGGCTCTTCACCTTCCGTTCCAGCACGCGGGCGGCGAAGATATTTCCCAGCGTCGAATCTTCATAGCCGGGCACATAGACCGGAATCTTCATGTCGTAGGCCGCCCACACCCACGAGTGCTCTTTGGGCACTTGCCGCACCTCGTCGAGCACTCCTTCTTCGATCAGCCGATAAAAATATTCGCACGAGAAATGCGATTCGCCCCGCTCGCCGGCCTCGATCCAGTATTCGAGCAGCTTGTGCTCGATGTGGCGGATGACGGTTTCGGGAATGCAGGTGTCGGTCACGCGGTTGAAGCCGGCGTCGCGCAGCTCTTGTTCGTCGTCGGGCGACAGGTCGCGGTAGTGCGGCACCATGCGGTATTCGTCGTGGGCCACCAGATTGAAGATGTCTTCTTCAAAGTTAGCGGCGGTACACGAGATGGCGTGGATCTTGCCTGCCCGGATCATCTTGGCCAGCGAGATGCCCAGTTCGGCGGTGCTCATGGCCCCGGCCAGGGCCAGCAGCATTTTTCCGCCCCCGTCGAGATGCGTGCGCCACGCCCGGGCCGCATCGACGGTCTCGCGGGCGTTGAAGTGCCGGAAGTGGTGATCCATGAAGGCGGAGATGGACATGGCAGGGCTTGGTGGCTGGTGCTGGTGGTTAGTGGCTAGTGTTCGTGGTTAGTGCCTGGTGGCAGAGCCTTGGCGATGCTCCGGCAGAAGCGCGTCGCGGCCAACCATTGGCGTCACGTGATTTTAGTGAACCGCGACGAGGCTTGCTAGCGACTCGCTTCCGCAACGCCGGGGCCGCGGAATACCAAGACAGCTCGCGCCCAACGCCGAAAAACGCAACTTCCCAGCGAACGTGCTTCCTGTTTTGGCGATGCCCTGGCGGTTACCCGAACCGGGGCATCGTCTGGCCGGCGAAGTGATTTGGCAAACAACAGCGCATCGCGCGGCCAGACTCTGCCCCGGTCACCGGTGTCGTGAGAAGCGTCCGCTTAGGAAGCGGCCGCGGCGGCTCGGGCGGGCTGGCGCGCGACAGGACGCGCCTGACCGAGCTCCGCACGTTCAAGCACCTTGGCAAACGGCACGTTCGAGAGCGCGCCGAACAGCGGCTCGCGGCTGAGTTTCGCCGCTGACATGCGGGGCGACGTCAGCCCGCAGAGAAATCGCGCCAGGGCGCGCGGCTCGCCGAGCACCGCCGATTTTTTACGCGCCAGCTCAAGCGCCTTCCGCCAAACGTCGTCGCCGATTGATCCCTCGCGCCGCGGCAGCAACACAATCGGCCGGCGGTTGTTGAGGCACCAGGAGCAATGCCCGCACGGCTGCGAGCGCCGCTCGCCAAAATGCTCGCAAAGGCGTGCGACCTGGCAGCCGTCGTATCCGGCCAGTTCGAGCACCTGCTTGAGCCGGGCGATCTCGCGCCGCTCGCGCTCGGCAAGCTGCTCAAACAAGCTGCCGGCCAGCGCCCGCCCGTCGGCAGGACGTTTCAGCACGCGATAGGTCTGCCGGACCCCTTCGACTTTGACTTCCAGCAGCATTTGCTGGCTGAGATAATCGAGCGCCCGCACCATGCGGTCGCGGGTGCTGCCGATGGCCCGGCCGGCTTGCTCCAGATCGATCTGGAACCAGATCTGCGCCGGCTGCGCTTGGCGCAGCAATTTGCTCAGAAAGTCACGCCGCTCTCCCTCGAAACGCGACAAGATTTCCGCAGACGATTTGAGCGGCCGAAAACTGTAGCGAGAATAAAACGGGGTGCCCGCCTGCAGGTAGCCCTCTAATTCCAGGTAGGCCAACAACGTCTGCACCACCAGCAGGCGGATGTCGTGCCGGCTGGCGCATTCGTAGATCGACAGATCAAAATGGTCGCCGGCGGAGAACACGTCGCTCACTAGCCCCTCGACCGCCGCCCGCGTGGGCATATCGCCGTGCGCGAAGTTTTCCAACGCGCAGAGGTCGTCGGGGCAAACCAGCAGCTCGCACGTGGAGGGCAGCCCGTCGCGGCCCGCGCGTCCGATCTCTTGCGAATAATTTTCCAAGCTCTTGGGCAGATTGTAGTGATAGACGTAGCGAATGTTCGCCTTGTCGACGCCCATGCCGAAAGCGATGGTGGCCACCACCACGCCCGAGGGGCTTTGCATGAACCAGTCTTGCACCTCGGCCCGCACGTCGTCGTCCATGCCGGCGTGATAGGCTTTGGCGGCAACGCCGGCCGCCGCCAGCCGCTGCGCCACCTGCTCGGCCGTGCGCTGCAAGGTGACGTAGACAATCGTCGGACCGGGCGGCGACTCGAGCAGCCGGCGGCGCAACAGCGCGTCGCGCTCGTCGGCGGCCACCGCGGTGGCCAGCATCTTCAGATTCGCTCGATAAAAACCGGTGCGCACCGCGCAGCCCGCGTCGATCTGAAACTCGCGGCAGATATCGACCAACACCTGTGGCGTGGCGGTGGCCGTGAGCGCCAGCACGCGCTCGGCGCGGCACGTTTCGGCAAACCGGGCCAGCTTCAGGTAATCGGGGCGAAAGCTGTGGCCCCACTCCGAGATGCAGTGCGCCTCGTCCACCGCGAACAGCGAAATCTGAGTTCGCAAGATCGAATCGCGAAACCGCTCGTTGTTGAATCGCTCGGGGGCGACATACAGCAGCCGCAACTGGCCGCCGCGCACCGCCTGCATCACGCCGGCGGCCTGTTCGGCCGAAAGCGTCGAATCGAAACGCGCCGCCGCAATGCCACGCCGCGTCAGGGCGTCGATCTGGTCTTTCATCAGGGCGATCAGCGGCGAAACCACCAGCGTCAGCCCCGGCAACAGCAAGGCCGGCAATTGATAACAGAGCGACTTGCCCGCCCCCGTGGGAAAGACGGCCGCCGCCGAACGGCCCGCAAGCAAGTGTTCGATGACCTCGGCTTGTCCCGGACGAAAATCGTCGAAGCCGAACTGTTGACGCAAAACGTCACGCGCGGAGGAGAGGCTCATGGCAGGCTCCTGGGTCCAAAGAGAAAAATGCCCACGAAACCAAACTGAACAAAAGTATATAAATCGGTCTCAGGAACGCAACTAGCCTGCCATGAAATTTTTTACGCCGTGTGGCTCCCTGCCGGCAGAATTCCCGCCGCCTCAAACCAGGGATCGAGCCGCCGTGCCAACCGCGGCCAATTCTGGTGCGGGACCGCGGGATACAAAACCGAATCATTAACTGGGACGGCTGACGTTAACGCGACAGACTGCCGGGCGGTTATGCTGGACTAAGGCCCCAGAGCATGAGAGCGTATGAATTGTGCCGACGATAGCGACCGAGGACTGCTGCAGATGCTGATCGGCGATGGCCGCCCGCTGCTGTCGCTGACCGGCGTCGCGCTGATTGGCTCGGGGCTCTTCGCATTCTTCTTGTCGGCCACCAAGCACTTCTTGCCGCACGACGTGGCCTACCTGGGCATGACGCCGCCAGAGTTGTGCGCCCTGAACGAATGCCGGATTGTGCACTTTATGATCCACGACCGCGTCTCGTTCGGCGGTTCGCTGGTGGCGGTGGGGACGCTCTATTTGTGGCTCGCGGCGGCGCCGCTGCGGCGGGGCGAAGCTTGGTCCTGGTGGTTGTTTGTCGTGAGCGGGCTGTTCGGCTTCTCGAGCTTTCTGCTTTACCTGGGATATGGCTATCTCGACACCTGGCATGGGGCGGCCACGCTGGTGCTGCTGCCCTGCTTCGGGCTGGGTTTGGCCAAATCGTTTGGCGGTCTGCCACGCCCGGCCACGATCGCCGCGCTTTTGCATCCCGGCGAAGCGTTGGGCGTTCGCTCACGCTATCAGATTGGCCGGCTGTTTCTGCTGACGACCGCGTTTTGCCTGTTCGTCGGAGGGATGATCATTGCCACGGTCGGCGTCACGACGATCTTCGTTCCCCAAGATCTCGAGTACATGGGGCTGACGGTCGAACGGCTCAGCCAGATCAACCCGCGCTTGCCGCCGCTGATCGCCCACGATCGCGCAGGCTTCGGCGGCGGTGTCGCCTGCTGCGGCCTGACCATGTTCTTTTGCCTCTGGTGCGGGCGGGCCTCGCGCAGCCGCTGGCAGGCGCTGTTGATCACCGGCATGTCGGGCTTTGCCACGGCAATCGGCGTCCACCCGGCGATCGGCTATAACGACCTCTTTCATCTCGCCCCAGCGCTGGTCGGCGCCGTGATGTTCACCCTCGGAATCGTGCTAACCCTTCCTGCCCACCGACCAAACCGCGTCTCCCACGACGAACAGGGAATGACAAAAAAATGTTGACGGAAAAATGGGGAGGGGAAACCGCGCGTGCTCACGCCAAGCCGCGGGACCGGCTCACCTGCGTCATTTTTCTGTCAGCCATCTTTCTGTCATTCATGGGCTTCTTGGGATTCAAGGGCTTTGTGTTTGCCATTCGAGGATGCCGGCGGAGAAGGCCGGCGCGAGCTTGATCTCGAGCCGCAAGCCGCGGGTGGTGACCGGGGCGAAGTCCACGTGATTCAGCCGGTCTGGCTCGGTGGTGTAGGCTTGCCCGGCCTTGAGCACAACCGGCTTCCACTCTTTGCCGTCGAGCCACAACAGCCGCCAACTCTCGGGCAGCCGGCATTGGCCGACGCCGGTGTCGTCGAACCAATAGACCGCGGTGGACGAAATCTTCCGCGGCTGTTCGAAGCGATAGGCCACCCACTCATCACCACCGCGATGCGGCCACCAGGACATCCGCGGCAAGTTCTGATCGCTCGATGCGGCGGGCAGCCGGCCATCGGCCAGCGCCGCCAACGTGTCGTTGGTCCAGCAGTGCGAAGCGCTCACGCGCACATCGCCCACCTGCTCGCCGACCTGGCCGGGCAGCTCGGCCAATTCCGGTTTCTCGGGCAGCCAGACCACCATTTCGCCCGGAGCGCGATTATCCCAGGCAAAATAGGGCACGGCCTGAAATGCCACGGGTTCGGTATGCCGGCCCTCATCGTCTTCCGTCACCCGCAACGCATCGCCGCGCAGCACCGCGACGCCGCCCAGCAAGTCGGGCTGAAACACCGAGGTTAGCTCAGCCTCGCGCGGCAGACAGAGATTGCGAACATGGCCGTCGTTGTCGGTTCCTTCGAGGCAATAAACCATCGGCCCGCGCTGCAAGGCCACGCGGCCCACATCGGCCTTTACGTGTGGATCGGCATAGACACGCTCGACCGGCATGGCCAAGTCCAGCGTCACGCGGTCGCCGCCGCGCCAGGTGCGGCTAACGGTCAGATAACCATGCTTCGCCTCCGGCAACGACGCCTTCTGCCCGTTGATGCTGACTGTGGCCGAGTGGCACCAGCCGGGCACGCGCAATTTCAAATCGAAGGTCATTTCGCTGGCCGGATGCAGCTTCAGCTCGATGTGCCCATCCCAGGGGTATCGCGTCGCTTGCGTCACTTTCAGCGGGCCGCCGTCCAGCTTCACGTCGGCCGTGCCGCCCATGTAGAGCACCGTCCACAGCTCGTTGCCGCGCGTGGCATAGGCCCGTTCGCCCATGCCGGGAATGTAACGCACAATGTTCGTCGGGCAGCACGAGCAATCGAACCACGGCACACGATGGTGTCCGCCTTTGCTGCCCAGCGGATTGACATAAAAAAACCGGTCGCCGCTGAGCGACACGCCCGACAACAGGCCGTTATAGACTTCGCGTTCCAGCACGTCGGCGTATTTGCCGTCGCCGGTCATCAGCAGCAGCCGATGGTTCCACAGGGCCATGCCGATGGCGGCGCACGTCTCGGCGTAGGCCGAATCGTTGGGCAGGTCGTAAGGCACCGTAAAGCCTTCGTTGCTGGCCGAGGGACCGATGCCGCCGGTCACATACATCTTGCGATCGACCACGTCGCGCCAGATGCTGTCGAGCGAATCGAGCAGTTCGCGGTCGCCGGTCGTGGCGGCCACGTCGGCCATGGCGGCATAGAGATACATGGCCCGCACGGCGTGGCCGGTCACTTCGCGTTGTTGGCGAACCGGCTTGTGATCCTGGGCATATTCGCCAAACAGCCGGCGGCCCTGACCGCTGCCCCGCGTGTCGAGAAAGAAGCGGGCCAGATCGAGATAGCGTCGCTCGCCGGTCGCCCGCCAAAGCTTGACCAGGGCCAGTTCGATTTCTTCATGCCCCGAGGCATCGTGCCGCTTGTCTGGCCCAAAGACCGCGTCGATATGGTCGGCCAGCCGCTGGGCGACTTGCAACAACTTGTCTTTGCCGGTCGCTTGTTGATAGGCGATGGCGGCTTCGATCAGGTGCCCGGCGCAGTACAGTTCGTGGCCGTGTTGAATGTTGACCCAGCGCTTCTGCGGTTCGACCAGCGTGTAATAGGTGTCGAGATAGCCGTCGGGCTGCTGGGCGACGGCAATCTGGTCGATGATGGCGTCGGTTTGTCGTTCAAGCTGCGGATCGCGGCGGCTGGCGAGGGCGTAGGCGATGCCTTCGATCATTTTGTAGACGTCGGAATCGTTGTAGAGCATCCCCTCGTGCTTGCCGGCGGTCAGTTTGCCGGCGACGGCGAAGTTTTTGATACGCCCGGTCACCTGGCACTGGTGCAGGTTGGCCTCGATGGTGGCGGTGCGATTGGTTTCGATTTTGGGGTTCCAAAAGCGATCGTCGATATGAACTTTTTCAAACGGCACGGCGGTGAGCGCCGCCGGCTCTTCGGCCGCGGCTGAGCCAAGGCTGGCAATCGCCAGCACGAACATCAATCGCGAGTAAATCATGGACGACGGGTTCCCGGTTGAGATCTTGATCGCCGAATCGAGCGGCCCAAGGCCATCATAGCAAGCCGCGGCGAGGTTGGCACGCGTCGGGCAGTATGAAAGCAAGATCAGACGTCGATGATGCGGACAAGGGCTTTACGCGCTCAACGCCGCGGCAATCTGGTCCAACGCCTTGCGGCCTTGAGTAAGCAGCGTTGCTCGGCGGACGAAGCCGTGGACCATGCCGGGGTAACAGGCGTGCGTAACCGCCACGCCGGCGGCCTCCAACCGCCGCGCATAGGCGTCGCCTTCATCGCACAGCGGATCGCATTCGGCCGTGATGATCAATGCCCGCGGCAATCTGGACAAATCGGGCGCCCGCAGTGGCGAAACATAGGGCTTGGTTTTGTCGGCTTCGTCGGCCAGGTAATGTTGCCAGAACCAACTCATGGCGTCGCGGGTGAGCAGATAGCGATCGGCATAGGCCAGATACGATCGCGTGTCGAGGTCGTAATCGGTGATCGGATAAAGCAATACCTGCAGATCGATCGGAGGCCCGCCTCGATCGCGGGCCATCAAGCAAACGACCGCCGCCAAATTACCTCCGGCACTGTCTCCGCCCACAGCAGTGCGCGTGGCATCGGCGCCTAACTCTTCGGCGTGCTCGGCGGCCCAGCGGACCGCGGCATAAGCGTCTTCGGTGGCCGCTGGAAACTTGTGCTCGGGGGCCAGGCGATACTCGACCGAGACGACAGTACACCCTGCCCGGTTGGCGAGCATTCGGCACAACGCGTCGTGCGTTTCGATGCTGCCAATCACCCAGCCGCCGCCATGAAAGTAAACCAACGCGCGGCGTGCCTTGTTTTCGGCGGGCGAATAGATGCGAATCGGCACGTCCGCCTCGGGCCCGGCGATGCTGCGGTCTTCGATGCGATGCACCGCCTCGGCGGGGCCAAGTGCGGCGGTTTGCACCAGCATCACCGCCCTGGCTTTGTCGGGCGGTAGCAGGTGCATGGGGATTGCGCCCGGGGCATGGGCGGCGTTGACCAAGGGCTGGGCTTCAGGATCAAGAGGCATGGCGTGAGTGTAGGAAGAGCTGCGCGCGAAGGCAACGTATCATAGCAGGGCGCCGCCCCATGGCGACAGACTGCGCAATCCGCTTATTCGCTACGACCGATCCGCCGCGACTTCATTTCGCCGCTTTGCCAATTTGACTAACCGGCAAATGCGATATATGGTTTCCATGCCTCGCCGGCTTGGATGAAGCAACGCATTCCCGCCCTTAGGTCCGCACTCTGACCCGCCTCGGACCGCCACCCGCGGAGGCATCCCGCCGTGCCCCAACTTCTCGAACAACCACGTACGCGTGCCGCGCGCTATGCGCGACCCCAAACGATTCTAATCATCGACGACGACGATGCGATGGTCGATGTGCTCAGCCAGCGGCTCAGCCGACAGGGATACGAAATCGTCGTGGCGGCCAGCGGCGACGAAGGACTGGCGATCGCCCGCGACCGACGACCGAATCTGGTGCTGCTCGACTTACGGCTGCCCGACGCCGACGGCTTCAGCGTTTGCCAGCAGTTGGCCGACGATTCGGGCACCTGCGCGATTCCGGTGATTATCCTGAGCGGCATGGAGCGGCCCGACATCATCCGTCGCTCGCGCGCGGCGGGTTGCCAGTATTACGTTCGCAAGCCGTACGACCCCAACGCACTGCTGATTCTGGTGCAGCACGCCATGGGTGAGGCCGATCGCTGGTCTTGACCCAGTTTGCCCGGATCGCTAGCTTTCACGTCGCCCCACACCAATCCGATGCGCAAGCGGAGGTGCGCCCTGCCAAGTTCCTCGCTTGCGCGTCGGGTTGGTGTGAACGTGAGATTGTCGGGTGAAGGAGTGCCCGGACTCGTAAAAACGCTTTCGCGCTGTTCCCGCACGCGCGAAACGCCAAGACCCATGGATGGATCGATTTCTTTACCGCGGTGGCCAACGGGCCGTGCGCAAATAGCGGACGTCGCCGAAAGTCGCCTTTCGCTCCGCGAAAGTTGCGCTACTCTCGCGGAGCGAAAGCAGACCATGCCGCGTCGAGCATCCGCGCCGAGCGGCTGGTTTGCGTTGACGGCCGAGTGGCTGCTGGCGGCGCTCTGCTTGTCGCCGTTGCTGCTGTTGCCGCTAGCCCGTGACCAGGGACATTTTGCCTACGCTGGGCAAGTAATTCTCGATGGTGGGCTGCCCTATCGCGACGTTTTCGATCAAAAAGGCCCCGCGACTCACTATACGTTTGCTTTGGCGTTGGCCTTATTCGGCCAAACCGCCTGGGGCGTGCGCTGCTTCTTCTTTTTCGCCGCGTTGCTTACCACGCGACTGGCTGCGGTCATCGGCCAGCGGTTGGCGGGGCATCAGGCACGGTTGCCGTGCGCACTGGCGATGGCGCTGGTTCTGGTGCAGGGCGACGAAGGCACGGCCTGGCACAGCGGACAAGTCGAAGATTTGCTGCTCGTCTTGCAACTGGCGGCGGTGTGGCTCTATGGAAACGGCGCGGCGCAACGCTCACGGTGGGGCGCGGCGCTGGCCGCCGGATTGCTCGGGCTGGCCTGCACGTACAAACCGACCGCCCTGCTGCCAAGCCTTGTCCTGTTAACCATTGCCGGCGCAGCGCTGCTCCGCGGCGATCCCGCGGCAAGACTCTCGTGCCGAGCATGGCTGGCGTGCAGCCTGGGCGGGTTCTTGGTGCCGCCTTTCGTGGCAATCGGTTACCTCGCGGCACGCGGGGCTTTCGATGATTTTTGGATGATCGTGATCGACTTCAATTCCGCTTATGCTGGATTGAAGAACGGCTTTGCCAAAGGCATGAGCATGTTGGTCAAGCGCTGGGGCCGTCTGACGGTGCTGGCCTCGTGGGGCGCGGTGGCGGTGCGGGCGCCCTCGGCCAAAACCACCGATCGACTCTTGTGGGGTCTGGCCGTCGCCAACCTGGCAATGGTCGCGTGGCAAGGCAAGTACTGGCCGTATCATTGGACGCCGTTCGTCGGCTGCCTGGCCATTTTCGCCGGCCTCAGCGCGGCGCAGGTTGCCGCTGAGCTTGCCCAACGGCTTGGTCGCTGGTGGCCGATGGCGACGCCCGCGATGCTCGCCTTGCTGCTGGCCGCCGTGCCGGTCGATCTCCAATACCTGTCGGGCATGTGGCGCAGCACCGTCCGGGTAGCCGCGGGGCGGGAATCGCTCGACACGTTCCGCGCACGGTTTAATTGCGGCGCCGTCGATGCCGACGTGCATCGCCAGGCGGCGGAATACATCCGCAGTCGCACCTCGCCCGGCGAAACGATGTTGGTGTGGGGCTACGAAACGGTGGTTAACTTCCTGGCCGACCGCCGTGCGCCGACGCGTTTTGCCGTCGATCGCATTCTGTGTCTCAAGGGATTCAAGCGGCAGGCCGCCTGGCGAGCGGAGTTTCTGCATTCGCTCGGCCAGAATCCGCCGGCGTACATTGTGGTGGTCGATCACAACGGCACCAGCATCTGGCGCGAATCGACGGAGGAATTGCAGCGATTTCCGGAATTCCAAGAATTGGTGAGCCGCGATTACGTCGAAGAGACGCGCTTCGACCGGTTACGGCTCTACCATTGGAGGGGCGGTAGCTGTGCGCCCAATGTCGTGGAGGGTGGCCTTCCTAGGCCGTCCCGCCTCGCTCTGGACGGCCTAGGAAGGCCATCCTCCGACCTGGCATGCGAAGACATTACTTCTCCGGAGTGGATCGATGGCCGTTGGTAGCTTGACTCGGAAACACCCGGCGCGGTTGGCCAAGAGGTCGTCCCCGCGCGGGTGTGACCTGCCGCAAATCGCAGTCGTTGGCCTGGGCTATTGGGGACCGAACCTGGTGCGCAATTTTCACGCGCAGCCCGGCTGCCGTCTGAAAACCTGCTGCGATGTGGACGCCCGCCGACTTGATGCGGTTCATGCCGATTATCCAGCGATCGGCCTCTGCGCCGATGCCGGTGAAATCCTCGCCGATCCGCAGATTACCGCCGTGGTGATCGCCACGCCGGTCGCAACGCACTTCCCGCTGGCCAAAGCGGCGCTGCTGGCCGGCAAATCGGTGCTGATCGAAAAGCCGCTCACGGCCAACGTTGCGCAGGCAGAAGAATTGGTCGCACTGGCCGATGAGCGAGGGCTGACGCTGATGGTCGATCACACCTTCATTTACAGCCCCGCCGTGGCCAGGATCAAACAATTGGTCGACAGCGGCGAACTGGGCGAGTTGCTGTTCATCGACAGCGTGAGAATCAACCTGGGACTGATTCAGCCAGACGTCAATGTCGTGTGGGACCTCGCGCCGCACGATTTATCGATTGTCGATCATCTGCTGGGCCGCCTGCCGCGGAGCGTGTCGGCCTTCGGCGCCGCGCACGCGGGACGCGGTCAAGAGGACGTGGCCTATTTGAATCTCGATTTCGGCGACGGACTGATCGCCAATTTTCATGTCAACTGGCTTTCGCCGGTCAAGCTGCGCTACACCAGGTTGGGCGGCAGCCGCAAGAGCGTGGTTTACAACGATCTGGAGACCGCCGAAAAAATCAAGGTTTATGACAGCGGCGTCGATGTCCGCGGCGACGATCCCGACAGCCGGCGGCAGCGTCTGGTCGATTATCGCACGGGCGATGTCTGGTCGCCGCATCTCAGCCGCGAAGAACCGCTGGCTCGCGTCGCGGAGCAGTTTATCGAGTGCCTCACCCGCGGCGTTCGGCCACCGAGCGATGGCCAAGCCGGGCTGCGCATCGTGCGCGTTCTCGACGCCGCGCAGCGCAGCTTGCGGGCGCGGGGGGCGAGGGTCGAACTATGAATAACGTGCCCGCGTGCATTGCCGGCGATGTCGTGCTGGGCCGCGACGTGCGCATCGCCCCGTTCGTGAACCTGTATGGCTGCCAGATCGGCGACGAAACCAAGATCGGCGCGTTTGTAGAAATCCAGAAGAACGCAATTGTCGGCGCTCGCTGCAAGATCTCGAGCCATACGTTCATCTGCGAGGGCGTGACCATCGAAGACGAGTGTTTTGTCGGGCATGGAGTGATGTTCATCAATGACAAATATCCCCGTGCCACCAATCCAGACGGCAGCTTGCAAACCGAAAACGATTGGCGCGTCGTTGCCACCCGCGTGCGCCGCGGCGCGTCGATCGGTTCCGGAGCGGTCATCCTATGCGGCCTTACCATTGGCGCCGGCGCCACCATCGGCGCCGGCGCGGTCGTGACCTCCGATGTTGCCGCGCATGAAACCGTGGCCGGAGTTCCCGCCCGTGTACTCAGGCCGCATCAAGTTGGGAGTGAAGATCTGTAGGCAACGGACTCCGTGCCGTTCCGTGTCGGGCGGAGCAGGGCCGAATCGGGTTTTAGCGGAACGGCACGGAGCCCGTTCCCTACAGAGAAATGCACCGGCGCATCGCAAAGTCTCTGCCCCGGCCACCAGCCACCAGCCACCAGCCACCGGCCACCAGCCACCAGCCACTAGCCACTAGCCACTAGCCACTAGCTACCAGCCACCGCTCCATGCGATTTGAATCCCGTACCTTCTGGCTCGCCAAAGACCTCGATGAACCGGGGCAGTGTCAAGACGCCTTTGCGCTCGACGCCGAGCAGGGCATCGCCTCGTGCGCCGATGGCGTAAGCTCGGCGATTTTTTCGGGACCGTGGGCGCGAATTCTGGTGCAGTCGACGGTCGAATCGCCACCGCGGCTCGACGACGCCGACGCTTT